>BNXR01000016.1 GCA_025999735.1 Bacteroidia bacterium
ACACACACACACACACACACTCACACACATTCCCTATTCCCGCCCGCCCTCTTAAAAGGGACAAAGGAAATACATATATATTTAGCCTGCAAAAATTTTTTTGCACAGAAGTGCTTCGTCTTTTATTGAAACGGAGTATTGGGAGAACGAAAGAGTCGATTCCCCAATACTCCGTTTTTTGTGTATTCAAACGAATGAATGTGTTTAATTGAGAGTATTTACAAATTAATAATATAAAATCGATAAAATTATGAAACATACGTATTTACTATTCAGTTGGACCATATTTCGGCTATTAGTATTCAGTGCTTGCATCTGTACGCTGGGGATTGTCACCTCTTGTGAAGATAAAGAGGACGATGTGGTGAAGCATAATCCGTCTATAGCGATGACTTTGACCTCGTTTACTCCTGATTCGGGGCGAATTTCCGAAATGGTACTGTTAGACGGCACTAACTTCGGAAAAGATACCGCCTTGCTCAAAGTTTTTTTCAATGCCAAGCAAGCGAGCGTAATCGGTTCTACGGGGACACGCCTTTTAGTTATCGTTCCCCGCCTTCCGGGCGATACCTGCACGATTACCGTGCAAGTGGGCGATCAGGTGGCAGCTTACAGCGAAAAATTCATTTACAAGGTGGAAGCCTCCGTCACTACTTTGGCAGGAAAGGGACACGACTACCCCGGACCCGTTTATACCTCTTTGGATCAGGCGGAATTTTGGCCCACCTTTCTAGCTGTGGATAAGGATTTTAACATTTTTATGACGGATTGGACGACAGGGAGTCTGTTGAAACTCAATGTACAAGAAAATTCCATTCAGGTATTGGGAACCCCCCAGCAGGGAATAGACATGCGGTGTGTGATTAGTGTGCACCCTATAACACAAGTTGTCATGCTGGGTGACATGGGACAAGCAACCCGAGACCAATTTGTTTTTTTAGACCCTAAAAACAATTGGGCACCCAAACTACACTTCATCAAGAGTTGGGATGCAAACGGCTTTGATATGCCGATAGATGTTGGTGCTGACGATTATGCCAACCACATACAGTGCCTGTATTGCGAAGCAGACGAACACCTTTACACGCGCTACTACAGCGGACAAATCGTTCAAATAAATCCTAAAACATGGGCGGCAAAAATCGTTGCCCAAACCCCCGAAGGACTAAGTAATGGTATGTCGTTCTACCCCAACACGACTATGTTGTGGATGGGATTCGAGAAAGGTACCCTTGCGGGCAGTATCTGTAGAATTGACGTTACCGACCCCGGTTCACTCGAGGAAATGTCAACACCGATAGGTGGTGGTGGACATAGAGATGGTCCCCTTGCGATAGCACAATTCTATGGACCGAGGCAACTTAGTTTCGATGAAGATAACAATTTAATTATCTGCGAAGCATACAATAGGGATATCCGAATGCTCAATACCAGCACAATGATGGTTTCCACCATCATTGGAATACCCGGAGTTCTAGGTAATCAAGACGGACCAAAGGAAACTGCAACGTTTTGGGAACCAAATTATATTGCTATTGACGCGGAAGGCATTATGTATATTGCCGATTTTGGCAACAAAAATATCCGAAGAGTAGCTATTGAATAAAAGGGATAATTGGATAAAATAAATAAAAGGGACTTCTAAAATTAATTCATGTATTTTAAATAATATAAGGTATGAATATTAAAATGAGCATCTGCCTATCTCTTTTGCTGTCTGTCTGTTTTTCGTTGACGGCGCAACAGAGGACGACCTATACCATTGAAGGAACGGTGGTTGACGAAACATCGACCCCTATGCCGGGCGTTGTCGTTTATACCAAAGACAAAATAACGTTGGGCACTTCTACTGATATAGACGGCAAGTTTTCCCTCAAATCCACGCACGGTGATATGTTGGTGTTCTCGTTTGTGGGTTTCGATAAGCAAGAATATTTAGTCACCTCTGAGCAGAGAAATTTACAGATACAACTCGTTCCTACTTCGGAAATGATGGAGGAAGTGATGGTCGTTGGACGTGGCAGTACGCAACGGAAAATATCGTCCGTAGCAGCCGTGACCAGCGTGAGTGCTAAAGAATTGCAATTACCTACTCCTTCGGTGGCTAATATGTTAGGAGGAAAAGTTGCCGGTATCATCACCATGCAAAGTAGCGGTGAGCCGGGTAAAAATTTAGCAGAGTTCTGGGTGCGCGGTATCGGCACTTTCGGTGCCAATTCCAGTGCCTTAGTGCTGATAGACGGGTTAGAAGGCAATATCAACTCCATAGACCCTGCCGATATTGAGAGTTTTTCCGTGCTGAAAGACGCTTCGGCTACGGCTGTTTACGGTGTTCGCGGTGCAAACGGGGTAGTACTCATTACCACCAAACGTGGCGAAGAAGGCAAACTACGTATCAACGTCCGTTCCAATTGGTCACTGTCCCATCTTACGCGACTTCCAGAGTATCTCCGTGCTTATGATTATGCACAGCTTGCTAACGAAGCATACGAGGTGCGCGGTGAGCCGGCAAAGTATAGCAATGTAGAGCTGAATGTGATACGCGACGGCTTGGATCCGGACTTGTATCCCGATGTAAGTTGGCAGGACGAAATGATAAATCGCAACTCCTTCAAGCAGGCTTACTATGCCAGTGCCCGTGGTGGTGGCTCCATTGCGCGCTACTTTGTGAGTTTGGGTTTATCCGATGAGACAGCCGCCTATAAAGTAGAAAAGGATAACCCTGCTGCCTCTAATACCGGTTACAAAACCTATTCGTTTCGTTCTAACCTCGACATTAACTTAACCAAAAGCACTGTTCTCTATTTTGGGTCGGAAGCATATATGTCCATTAACAACCTTCCGGGACAAATCAATACGGACTATATTTGGCAGTCGCAGGCCTCACTTACTCCGCTATTATTTCCGGTACGCTACTCCACCGGTCAACTCCCCGCCTCCGGCAGCAGTAACGGAAGCACTCCACCTTCCGTTCTTATCAATCACACAGGGAAAAGTAGTATTATCAACAATAGTTCGCTGATAACCCTTGCGCTCAACCAGGATTTAGCCGCCCTGACTCAAGGGCTGACTATCAGATTGCAGGGAGCATATAACCGTTGGAGTTATTTAGAGGAGCATCGCTCTATGATGCCGGCATTGTACCGAGCCACAACAAGGAATAGCAGAGGTAATTTGGTCATGAAAGAACAGAGAGCTGCAACAAATGTGAGCTATTCTAAAAGTGAAAATTCCTACCGAAAATATCATTTTGAGTCCACCCTGAATTACGACCGTGCGTTCGCCGATCATCGGGTTGGAGGATTAATTTATTATTATATCAGTGACGAGCAAAAGACGGAAGATGCCCTTAACAGTCTGACAGCCATTCCCGTTCGGTATCAAGGAGTGTCAAGCAGGTTGACCTACGGCTTTCGCGACACCTATCTATTAGACGTTAATTTTGGATACACCGGTAGTGAAAATTTCATGCCCGGCAAACAATACGGATTTTTCCCATCCATAGCCTTGGGCTGGGTACCCACTAGTTATGAGTGGGTAAAAAATAATATAGCGTGGCTTGATTTCTTCAAAATTAGAGGCTCGTATGGCACTGTGGGAAATGACCGTATTGCCAACTATCGTTTTCCTTACTTGACACGCGTCGCCACAGGCACCGGCAAACCTTGGGGTATGGCATCTTCGTTAGAAACAGTGACTGTGTCGCAAGGAGGTGCCGATAATCTAATGTGGGAAAAAGCCCTCAAAAGCGACATCGGTGTGGATGTGCGACTATTGAATGACCGCATTCTGTTTACGGTGGATTATTTCAACGACCAACGCGATGGCATTTTTCAGCAACGTGTTCAAGTTCCTGATTATGTCGGTCTCACCTCACGGGAGATGCCCTACGGGAATGTGGGCAAAATGAGAAGTTGGGGCTCCGATGGAAATATCTCCTTTCGACAGGACATCAATAAGCAGATGAGTTTTACTATCCGCGCCAATTACACCTATTCGCACAATGAGGTGCAGAACTGGGAAGAAGCAATCAAGGACTATCCATACCAAGAATTGTCGGGAAAACCTTATTGGGCAGTGTCAGGACTGCAATCACTCGGCTTCTTTAAAGATGCAGATGACGTAAAGTATAGTCCCAAACAGACTTTTGGCGAAGTGATGCCCGGCGACCTCAAATACAAAGACATCAACGGTGATGGCAAAATTGACTCCGATGACAAGGTACCTTTATCCAATAGAGCCATGTATCCCCTACTAATGTACGGTGTAGGCGGCGAATTCAACTACAAGAACCTCACGTTTGGTATTTTGTTCAAAGGGACAGGTCAAATTGATTATTTCCGCAACAATCTCGGCTATATACCCTTTTATTCAGGTGAATCGGGTAATATACCCGTGCAGTTCAACGACCCTTCGAAGCGATGGATACCCAAAGACTATGCATTGGTACATGGTATAGACCCTGCATTAGCAGAAAATCCGAATGCCACGATACCCAGACTTCAATACGGGAACAATACGAACAACTCGCAACTATCGGATTTCTGGAAAGGAGATGCCCGCTATCTGCGCCTACAGGAAGTGACCCTTAATTACAATCTCAGAGTGAAAGCTCTTCAGAAAATAGGGATTTCATCGCTTGACCTGCAATTGGTTGGTAATAACCTCTGGGTATGGGACAAAGTGAAAATATTTGACCCCGAACAAGCGGACAAAAGCGGCACAGTCTATCCTATACCGGCAGTTTATACTTTTCAGGTGTATATAAATTTGTAACCAATTATAAAATAGATAGATATGAAAATAATAGACAGGTATAGAAAATACGTAGGGGCTACCCTATATAAATATATAATCATCACGATGTGCGTTTTTCCGTCTTGTAGTGATTTTCTCAGCATTGATAATTATCTGGATGAAGAGTTGAAATTGGATTCCATTTTTTCTAACAAAAGGTATATAGAGGCTTATATGTGGGATGCTGCCAGCAGTTTTCCGGACGAGGGCGATATTTTTGGTGGTAGTGGCCTTTATACTCCCGGTCCCTTGGCTACCGATGAAGCCTTTACCCTATTCAGTACAAACAATTTTCAAGGTATGGGCTTGGTATTGGGAGAAGTGAATGCCGATTATTTGGGCAAATTAAATCGCTGGGGACATTGGTATCAGATTATTCGTCGTTGTAACACGATTTTTGCACGTATTGACGAGGCCTCCGATTGGACAACGTCAGACAGACTCCGCGTATTGGGCTATACCCGTTTTATCCGTGCATACGCCTATTACAACATTCTCCTAAATTTTGGTCCTCCGGTTCTCTTGGGCGATGAGGTAATAAATAACAACGAAGAAGTGTCATACTACGATCGTCCTCGTTGCCTCTACGATGAGGCGGTGGAATATATTTGTGCAGAGTTTGAAAATGCCGCTCCCTATTTGTATCTAAAACCGAGTTCGGTGATGGAGTACGGAGTGCCTACTCAAGGGGCTGCTTACGCTTTAGTGGCAAGGTTGCGACTGATACATGCCAGCCCCTTGTTCAATGGTGGAGCCGCTGCTCGTGCCTATTTCTCTAATTGGAAACGTAAAACCGATGGGGAGCATTACATTTCACAGACCTACGATGGTAAACGCTGGGCGGTGGCAGCGGTGGCAGCAAAAAGGGTTATGGAGATGACCGATGGCGGTGGACCGATGTACAGACTCCACACGATTGAGGCGGACGACGACACACCTTCCTTGCCAACAATTGCGTCTGACCCTGATTACAGCAAGCCCTTCTCTGATGGAGGAGCTGCCGGCATTGACCCGTATCGTTCCTATTCCGAAATGTTCACCGGCGAAACCGTCGCCAACATCAATCCTGAATTTATATGGGCACGCAATTCGCCTGCTATCACTGCCACAACCAAAAACTCCTTCCCGCGCGCCAATGGAGGAGATAACGGACTATGCATCCCCCAGAAAATTATTGACGCTTATGAGATGGCTGACGGACGCACAATTTCTAATGCCAGTGCATCGTATCCGTATAGCGAAACAGGATTCACTAGCACACAGAAAGAATTTTCAGGATACCGGCTCAATAGCGGTGTCAGTAATATGTACGTCAATCGCGAAGCTCGGTTTTACGCTTCCATCGGATTTAGCGAATGTTTTTGGAATATGCAATCCACCAGCGAAACCAGCAAGAAGAACCTGACCATTACGTATTACTTTGATTCCCCCAATGGAAGAGCCTTAGATCCTACCTATCACCCTATTACCGGTTATGTGCTCAAAAAATACATCCATCCGATAGATGCGTGGGACGGTATCGGTGCCACCCGAATGTCTAATAAGCCATTTCCTATCATCCGCTATGCCGAAATATTGTTGGGGTATGCCGAAGCCCTGAACAGCCTCGGTAGTGAGAGCTATGCCGTAGAGGTAGAGGGAACATCACAAACTATTTCTCGGGATGCAGCAGAAATTAAAAATGCCTTCAATCAGGTGCGCCATCGGGCAGGATTACCGGGTTTGACCGATGCCGAGGTGGCTGACCAAACTCTCGTATTAGCCAAAATTAAAAAAGAACGTATGATAGAATTCCTATGCGAAAATCAACGCTATTTTGATGTCAGAAGATGGGGCGACTACGAACAATCGGAAAACGAAGGCATCAGAGGAATGAACACCTCCGGTGCGAAAGCTACTTTCTACCAACGCACAATACCAAACACCGCGCGGATAGGAAATAGAATCATCAACCGAAAGTTTGCCTTTTTGCCAATACCGAAAGTAGAACTAAAACGATTACCCTCTTTTGACCAAAATCCGGGATGGGAGTGAAGAATGTACAAATAACATCAGACAGAATAAAATTAAAATTCTAAAATATGAAAAAAATAAATATCTTGTTTATGATGTTTCTCGTTGCGGGAATAAATGCCTGCGATAAGGACGAACTTTATGAGAGGGAACAGTACAAAAAGGTATTTGCCCTGTTGAGTGACGACGGTGATAACATCTTTGCCGAAGAAATTGACCTGAAACCGGATGAAGCAACAGGTTGGGTAGTCGCTTCGGTAGGTGGCTCTCTTCCGACGGAATCCGCTATCGGTATCACGATGGTGGTCGATGAAGATGTTCTTGACCGTTTCAATAAGAGGAATTTTGATGTGGAGTATGAAAAGTATGCTCGTTTGCTTTCCACCGACAACTACCTTATTGAAAAATTCGATATTACCATCCCCGCAGGTGAACGGATAGGAAAAATGAAAATCCGCTTAAACGCCCACGGTCTATCACCCGATTCCACTTACTTCATTCCCCTGCGTGCAGACCATTTTACCGCTTACGAATTGAAACCCTCCAAGAGTGACGTTCTCTACCGTGTGCTACTGAAAAATTTCTACGCAACACAAAAAACGACTACCAATTACAATCTTCGTGGGAAACTTGATAATGCCAATTTGATGTCCATCAAGCAAGTATTTCCTGTCAGTGGAAATAAAGTAAGGTGTATGGCAGGCAATATCTCATTCGAACCGAATGTTGCCCTCATCAACGCAGCGTCTATTGTGCTGGAAGTCGATGACGATAACAAGGTATATATTACACCGTGGAAAACAAGCGATGGCATCTCTGTAACACAGGTGGAAGGCGACCCTGATTATCCGAATATTTTCAAAATTGAAGATACCGGATACAAAACGTATAAAACGTTCCTGCTACGCTATAATTATGAATATGAGGGCAAGACCCACGAGATGTGGGAGGAATTGAGACTCGAATTTGATAAAAATAAAGATAATTAACCCCAAATATCAAAAAAATGGAAACCCCAAAAATGAAAACACGTTCCTTTTTACTGTTTTTTTGTGCCGTTCTGCTGCTCGGCATAGTAGGCGGATGCTATGAATTTCCGCCTTATGAGGTCACCAAGCCGCCTTTTGTAAATAAAACATCGCTGAATATGTATGTTGGCGACAAGGTGCAGCTCACGGCCAGTCCTGTTAATGCTTCATTTACGTGGACAAGCGATGATGAGGCAGTCGCTAAGGTCGATCAGACAGGCTTGGTGGAAGCCGTTAGCGAAGGTCTTACTTCAGTTTTTGTGGCTTCCGATAATGACCGCACAAAAATTGACCTGACTGTTAAAACATTTGTTCCTCTGACCGGCATTTATCCGGCGGGAGATACGGTAGAACTGCTTGTGCGTGGCAAATATCAAGTACCGATATATACGATACCCGAAAATGCTTCGGAAATTCCTATATATGAATGGGTTTCGGACAACCCAAGTATCGCTAACGTTGATAACAAAGGCATAATTACGGCCGGAGATGTCGCAGGAAACACCGTCATTACCGTCAGCGGAGGTGGATTTACGAAAACCATCACCGTTATCGTCACCATTCCGCCTGTAGCACCCAAAATGGATAAAACAGGGTGGATTGTCACGGTCTTCAGTGATCCTGGGACACCAGGAATAGGAAAGGGTGCCATCCTTGACGGCATTACAACCATTTCGAATTATTGGGCACTCAATAATGCTGCTGCTTGGATTATCATTGATATGCAAGCACCGGTAGAAGTCAGCAAAATTGTTACTGTACGAGGTCAAGCATGGGGAAATAGCCACACCAAGACACTAAAATATTTCATCGGAAACACCAATAATCCTGCCGGTACATGGACACCCATTGCAACAGATGCATATACTGTCGCAGGAGGAACAGGCATTATCGATGATGATACGCTCACCCTCGATATCGCATCGGGTACAATAGGACAGTATCTGAAACTTGTTTTAGATGATTCTTTCTATTCAAATTGGGTGCAAATTTGTGAAATAGACGTATATGGATATTAACTAAAATATAAATTTTTAACTGAATAATAAATTTTAAACAAATGAAAAAGAAAGTCATTTTTTTAGTAGTAGCTGCCTTAGCGGTAGCGGGGACGTCGTGTAGCGACGAAGAGGTATTAACCGGCAATTCCGGTAATGCAAGTAGCAATGGGCGGTCAGCTGTGCATTTCAGCACGCAGTTGCCCCAGTCGAAAACCATTTCAGCGGGAGGAGATGTCACCCATTGGGTGGCTAACGATCCGGTAGGCATTTTTATGTTTAATGCGGGCACCACCACCATCGCCGAACAGGTTGATAACCGTCAGTATTTGGCTACGCCTGGAGGAGATGCAAGGTCAGCGACTTTTGCACCTGCCACTGTCAATGATACCATCTACTACCCGTTGGATGAGACACAACAGGTGGATTTCATCGTGTATTATCCGCGCAAAGCGAGTATCAACAATGATGTGTATCCGGTGGATGTGAGCGACCAAAGCAATCCGGCGGCACTTGATGTACTATGGAGTAATAATGCGACAAGCGTAGCCCAAAGCGACAATGCCGTCAATCTGACATTCGAGCATCAATTAGCCCGCCTCACTATCAAAATTGTAAAAGGCGATAATATGTCATCGGTTGATTTCACGAGTTCAACTGCGGAGCTTATCGGTTTGCCTCTAACAGCCTCCTTGTCATTGACTACCGGCACGTTAAGCAATCTGGTTACAGGTACTTTCAATGCAGAATTAGTTTCGTCCGATACGGATAGTGCTACTTTTGAAGCTATCATTATCCCGAATGACGGAACTGCAAATCCGGACAGAACCATCATTTTTACCGTTGACGGGAAGGAGCACAAATTTGCAATCCCTAATGGGACAACATTTGCAAAAGGCGAGCATTATCCATATAGGCTCAAAGTTTCACAAGGTGAAGCTCCTATAGAGTTGGAAATATTGGATAAAACAGGGTGGGTAGTTACTGCCTCTTCTTCAGATGGTGCTTATACTCCGGACTTGATAGTTGACGGTATTATTGATAATACCAATTTTTGGCACAGAAATGCGTGGGAAACTCATTGGATTATCATAGATATGCTAGCACCCGTGGATGTAGGCAAAATAGTTACCATACGGGGCATTGGTCAATATCAGAGATGCACCAAGACACTCCAATATTTCATCGGAGACACCGATAATCCTGCCGGCACCTGGACACCCATTGCAACAGGAGCATATCTCGATAGAGGCGCAATAGACGATATCGATTCGCATACGCTTAGCTTGGACGTAACACCGGCTGCAACTGGGCAATATCTCAAACTTGTTTTAGATGATTATCTCGCGGGTAATTATGATGCCGACATTTGCGAGATAGATGTATATAAAGTAAAGTAAGATGTGTATAAAGTAGTATAAAACAATAAAAATTAATAGATATGAAAAAGCAATTAGTATTAAATTCGGCACTTGTCTTGCTGGCAATAGGCCTTATGACAGTGATATCGTGTAGGAAAGATCATTCGGATACCATTACTCCCGAACCCGAGCCTGATCCGGATATTGTAGAGGTAGCGGTTCAGTTCAGTGCTCAGAAGTCCGCTATTAGTGGAAATGTAACAACCTGGACGGCAGGCGATAAAGTGGGTATTTATGCGCTGAAAGCAGGTGAGACTTTGAATTGGAACTCAATCGTCAACGGTGCCTCTAATCGGCAGTACTCGGCAACCCCTACTAATCCGGCCTCTTCAGCGACCTTTGGACCGGTGAGCGCCGACCAGACTATTCATTACCCCGAGGAGGGCAATGTTGATTTCATTGCTTATTCTCCGTATAAGAGCGTTATTAACGACAATGTCTATCCTGTAAATGTAATAAATCAGAGCAATCAGGCGGCATTAGATGTACTTATGAGTAACAATGCAAAAAATGTAGTTTCAAGCACGAATGCCGTAAATTTACAATTTGAGCATCAATTAGCGAAACTTGTCCTACACGTCAAAAAAGGAGGAGGTGCAGATTCCTATTTTTCAGCGATGACCGCACAGCTTTCAGGATTAGCTGCCACAGCCACCTTGTCACTGGCAAACGGTGCGCTGACCGCAGGCAGTGCAGAGCCATTCAACGCCTTGAAACTCACTACTGTAACAGGCGATGTGGCCACCTTTGAGGCTACTCTTATCCCTACAAGTTCAACTGCTGGTAATCTTGTTACCTTTACCGCAAATGGAACTGAGCATACGTGGGTAGGATTGTCTGCTTCCATTGTAAAGGGTAATCTTTATTCTTATAATGTCACCATCACGCCGTGGGAACCGGTTGTTGCGACCATTGGAGGAAGTATCAGCGCATGGACTGAGGAAGTAACGCAAAACAGTACCGCTAATCCAAAACTACCGGAGTTGGTAAAATTAGATAAGACAGGGTGGACGGCTACTGCCTCTTCTACAGATGCTAGTAGTCTTCCGGGAGTGGAAGCGGTCATTGACGGTGTTGTTGATACTCTCAATTATTGGCTTAGGGATGGTGGTAACTGGGTAGCCTATCCTCATTGGATTATCATAGATATGAAAGCACCCGTGAAGGTTGGCAAAATAGTTACCATACGAGGTTTCAGAAATAAGTCTTGGTTTGGGCTTACGAGGGATCTAAATTATACTATTAGTGACGATCCGGATTTCTCTAATCCAACAGGTTGGGCAGACGATGTAACAGGTACTTATTCAGGTTCGGGTATAGGGGGCGATATTGAATCGAATACGAAGAGTTTGAACGTAGTACCTGCTATAATAGGGCGGTACATAAAACTTCGCATGGACGGGCCTTCCACTCTTGGTGGTCATGATGCCGACATTTGCGAGATAGATGTCTATGGATGGGAATAAAAATCGTGGTTCAAAACATTTTAATACATAAAAATTATATATCATGAAAAAAATAAAATATTATTTAGCAACTGCCATCGTATTGGCAATAGGAATGTCTTGTAGTGACAAAGAAGCAGACACAGAAACAGCCAATTCAAGTAGGAATGGACTTACGCCGGTTAAATTCAGCACTCAGTCACTTGTAACGAAAACCTCCACTACCGGGAATGTAACAACCTGGACGGCAGGCGATAATGTAGGTATCTATGCGTTTGAAACAGGTTCAGCCATCGGTTCGGGTGCCCTAAACAAGCAATATTCAGCAGCCACTTCAGCGGCAACAACGACTTTCACTCCTGTGGATGCCGAACAGACAGTTTATTACCCCGAGGAGGGCAATGTTGATTTCGTTGCTTACTATCCGTACAAGAGCACTATAAGCGACGGCTATGGTTATCCGATAGACGTGAGCGACCAGAGCAATCAGGGAGCATTAGATATGCTGTGGAGTAACAACGCGACAAACGTAGCCGAAAGCACGAATGCCGTAAATTTACAATTTGAGCACCAATTAGCGAAACTTGTCCTACACGTCAACAAAGGCACCGAATTAGCATTAGCCGATTTTTCAGCGATGACAGTGCAATTTGACGGTTTTACTACCACGGCATCCTTGAATTTGGCGGACGGTACGCTGAGCTCGGGAACTGCTACTCCTTTCAATGCCTTGAAACTCCCTACTGTCACAGGCGATGATGCTACCTTTGAGGCTACTCTCATCCCTACAAGTAGTACGACCGGTAGTCGTGTTATCTTCACATCAGAGGGGAAAAAATATGTATGGGATGACTTGCCTGCCTCCATCCAACAGGGCAAAGTTTATTCTTATATTATTACCATAGAGGAAAACACGGTTGTTGCTGTCGCTGTAAATAGTTTTGAGGGAGACATTGACAATTGGACATCGCAGACACAGTACAATGATACTACAAAAGAAGTGAAATTAGTAAAATTGAGCAAGGCAGGGTGGACTGTCACGGTCTCCGGAGGAACAGGGGATGAATTCATCCTTGACGACGATTTAACCATTGCGAATTATTGGGTAGTCAATGATGTTGCTTGGATTATCATTGATATGCAAGCACCGGTAGAAGTCAGCAAAATTGTTACCGTACGAGGTCGCCAATGGGGAAATAGCCACACCAAGACACTCAAGTATTTCATCGGAGACACCGATGATCCTGACGGTACATGGACATCCATTGCAACAGGTGCATACCCTGGCGAAGGAGGATCAGGCGTACTCGCTGATGAAACGCTCTCCCTTACTGTCGCATCGGGTACAGGACGATATCTCAAACTTCTTTTAGACGATTCTATCTGGCAGCAATATCATCAAATTTGTGAAATAGACGTTTGGGTATATGAATAAAACATGCTGAATTGACGCAGTTATCGAACACAGAGCCGAATAAAATTCGGCTCTGCTGCGATAACTGAGTAGTGCAATTAAATAAATTGTAAAAAAATGAAAAAATTAAAATTATTCTTTCTGACCTCTTCCACGATATTGTTGACATTGTTAATGTTGGGGGCTTGTGCTTCGGAAGCAAAACTAACGGACGAGATAGGGGGTATTCCAAAAATCACCTTGAAAATACCGGCAGACAATGCTGTTATCGATTTGTCGGCTACCGATAAAGTTTCTTTTGCTTGGACGGACGACAATGCTGCGCCTGCCTACGTGTTAGAAATGAGCAAAGTAGGCAGTACAAGCGGAACATCGCGTAAATACAATACGACAGTCACGGCATTGGATATTGTGAGCGGCGAGATGGACGTAGAAATCGCCGGTACATTAGGCGGTGCCAAAAAAGGAGAAGAGGCTCAGATTCAATGGTCTGTGTCGCCTACTGCCGGTACTTATACCAAAGCGGAGGTACGCAAGTTCGGTGTAAAAAGAATACCCGATGACACTCCCCCACCCGTCGATCCAGAACAACCCTCTACCGACCAATTGTCCGACAATTCAGGCCAACAAATACCTATCTTTGCTTGGTATGGCTTCAATACCAATGCTCCGGAGGAACGTTGGGCAGATATGAAAGCCGCAGGATTTACCATTAGTCAGGCCAAAGACATGCTTCTGTTGTATAATGATAGGCAAGATGTTTTTGCCGGTGGCAGCTCGGCAGTATTTTTCAGTGGCTTGGATGCCGCCGCAGCTCACGGCATACAGTTGGTAGTCACCCCGAGAGTGTTCGACTTCCTTTCCCCAGCAGATGTCAACAAGCTCAAAGCACATCCCGGTCTGTGGGGATATCATATAGCGGATGAACCTCGGACGGTAGCCGAGTTTGCTGAGATAAATAGTACCATAAACAAGGCCAAGAGTTTTGATAATACCCACCCTTGTTATGTTAATTTAGCGGGTTGCTTACATTGTGACGATGCGACTCCTAATAGTTGGGCACCTACTTTATCGGCCGGTCCGGCATTTCCGGAGCCTTCCCCGTGTATAGGCTTTGTCAAAAGTTTTGTGGACGCGGTGCCTGTTCCGATGCTATCTTTCGATGTGTACCCCATTTGGGTGAATACCAACACCAATCAGCGCGAACTGCAAAAACGGTGGTATTACACGCTTGATGTGATGTCTGCTGAGTCAAAAAGGAAAAACATTCCTTTATGGGCATTTGCACTTACCACTGCGCACTTTAATAGCGGTTATCCGTATCCTATTCCCACCAAGAATGATTTACGCCTGCAAGTTTACAGCAATCTGGCTTACGGTGCTCAGCTTATCGCCTATTTTACTTACGAATATACGCCGCAGTATAACGGCACTCCATGGGAAGGTCCTTTTACAGAGAGCGGAACAAAGACATCAACCTATTATACGATGAAAGGGATGAACGAGGAATTCATCCCCTTGTCAGCGGTATTTTTAAATGCCGAAATGATTTGGGCGGCACATACCGGCGAAATACCTGCCGGGTGTACTGAATTAGACAGGTCAAAATTACCTTCCGTCTTCCAATCCCTTGATATCACAGGTGGTAAAGGTGCACTTGTTTCCCTGATGAAGAAAGGAAACGACAATTTCTTGGTCATTGTCAATCACGACATCAACGAAGACATAAGCGTACAAGTAAGCGGCACAGCCGCTTTGCGTCGTGTCAAAAAAGATGCTTCCGTTGTGATAGCCGATAATAGGGTACATACCGTTACGCCGGGCGATGTGTTGATTTATTTTTGGAAGTAAAAAATGAAAACCATGAAAAAGTTAACCATATTCTTTCTGACCATTTTCTTATTTTTATTCGGTTTGTTGTCTTATGGACAGCCATTGAAGTTTCGTAAGGACGGCACCTTTAAAATTGTGCAGTTCTCGGACTTTCATCTCATCGACCAGTCGCCAAAAACGGCTCAGACTGTGGCTACCATTCAATTTGTGTTGGAGGCAGAGAAACCTGATATGGTTATGATAACCGGCGATTTGGCATTCGAGAAGCCTACGCAGGAACCCTTAAAATTGCTTGCCAATCTCTTTGATGAGGCAAAAATGCCTTTCGCGGTAGTGTTTGGCAATCATGATGTCGACCAAATCCCGAAGGAGGAAGCTTGGTCTATTTTGTCGTCAACACCTTATTTTCTGAGCGAACAGGGTCCGAAAGAAGTTTCGGGCTTAGGTAATTATATATTGCCCGTTCGTGCTTCGAAATCGGAAAAGACAGCTATTTTATTATACGGTTTTGATTCCGGTTATCAAGGGATACAGCCAAGTCATGTCGCTTGGTATCGCAGCGAAAGTGCCCGTTTAACGGCTGAAAACGGCGGTTATGCTATGCCGGCTTTGGCATTTCTGCATATAGCGTTTTTAGAGTTTAGTAATCTTATTGCCGATTCGCATACTGTAGGTACTTATGCACAGCGCATTAACGACATTCCTAATCCGGGAATATTCGATGCTTTTGTTGATATGAAGGACGTGATGGGTGTATTTGTCGGTCATTGTCATGATAATGATGCTATTGGTCAGTACCGCAATATTGCCTTGTCTTTCTGTCGGAAAAGTGGTGCTGATACTTACGGAGCACTGGAAAAAGGGGCGCGTGTCATCGAATTGTATGAGGATAAGCCGCGCACTTTCCGTTCGTGGATACGCGAGCCTTCGGGTGCAGTAAATATGTTCTCTTATCCGTCCGTTACGGGTGATGAAGGTAAAAAATTAGACAAAACCGGATGGACTGTCGAAGTTTCGAGCGAAGATGCAACCAAGGAATACGGCGGTAAGAATGCAATCCTTGACGGCATTATTGATGCGAATAATTGTTGGGCTTGGGGATGGAATACTACCAAAGTTAGTCCGCATTGGATTATCATCGATATGAAAAAAGCGGTAGAGGTAGGCAAAATAGTTACCACACGAAGCGGCAGATATACACATAGATATGTCAAGACACTCAACTATTTTATAGGCAACAGTGCTGATGTTAACGGTGCATGGACACCCATCGCAACGGGTGCCTATCCGGATAGGGGTTCAGACAACTGGCGTACGCATGTACTTAGTTTGAATGTAAACCAGTCTGCAACAGGAAGATACCTCAAACTTCTTATGGACGATTCTTTCGTTGACCCTACTCAGGCAGCAATCAGTGAAATAGATGTATATTCAAAATAAATATTATTTAAATGTAATACAAATATGAAAATAAAACATGTAATCATCTTCTTGCTTTTAAATGCAACTGCAATTGCAATTGCAAGTACAAATGTATTTTCTCAAAGTTTATGGGAAATGCCCCCATGTTCATGGACACGGGCAATGGGCGACCGTCCTGTTTATTCTTCTATTCCACATCATGCTTCCGGCGGAATGAAAGCGGCAACAATGACCAAGAAAGGGATGCCCTTAGGTGGAATAGGCGCAGGCAATTTTATGTACAACCTGTCGGGTAGTTTTGGACCTTTCCAGATGAAACCGGGCATTTATGAAGAACGCTTTCTAACGCAAGCCGCCTTTCATGTCCGCGAAGAAATCAAAGGCAAGGCTGTCAGTTATACCTTAGCAACCGAGGATGTGCTACCTGCATGGAACAAACTGAAAAAAGGCGATGCCGGGTATAAGGCTTTGTTTCCTAAGGCTACATTTGACTACAAGGTGTTTCAGAGCAACATATCTCTGTTGTATTTCAGTCCCGTCATTCGCGAAAACTACAAGGAGACATCTTATCCGGTAGGCGTATTTCTTTTCAAAGCAAAAAACGATAAGGCGGAAACGGTAAAATTGTCGTTCATGTTTACATTTCCCAATGCTCCTTATATTTACAGCGATGTTTTCAAGGGTACACAGATGCCTGATTCTATGTGTGGCAAAAATCCTTATTATAATCCCTGTCGAAAAGGCTTGTACAATAAAGCCGTTAAAAATAAAACGCTTACATCCGTCATCATGAGTGCCAAAGATGAACGAAATGTACAGGAAACACAGAATACAAACTGGTGCATTGCCACATCTGCGCAAGCAACTTATGTGGATTTGTGGGACGGTGAAGGCGATGGTAGCGACATCTGGGCGGATTTTACACACGACGGCAAACTGTCTGGCAAATCCTTATGCGAAAGCAGTGTAACACCCAGCGGCGCTCTATGCATTACGGTGCAGTTGAAACCCGGCGAAGAAAAAGTTGTTCCGTTTGTTTTATCGTGGTATTTCCCCACCATGTGTTTTGGCGACGGTGCTTTGTGGAATCGACGTTTTACCGAATATTTTCCGGATAACAGTCAGGGCGATGCCTCATTAAGTATTGCAGCTGAAGGCTTGAAAGAATATAAAAATTGGCTTGCTGCGGTGGACGCTTGGGTAAAACCTTTTGTAGAGAACAAAAATTGTCCCGATTGGTTGAAAGCCGGTGCGCTGAATGAGTTGTATTATACGACTTTCGGAGGTTCGTTCTGGGAAAATGGACGTGTAAATGGAGAAAAGAAGATAGGAAATCGCAAAGGGCAACACATTTCAGGTGTCATGGAATGTACTGATTTCAGTTATTTCGAAACGTTTGATGTGCGCCATCATGCAGCACGTACCACACGTGATTTGTGGCCCAAAAACGAAAAGGATATTTTGTTGGCCTATTCGGATATCATCCTATCAACAGCCTTGGGAAGCTGTCCGCATGATTTGGGAAGTCCCGGTCAGGACCCTTTCAACACACCGGATGCGTATGTAAAATGGTATAAACCGGGCTTGGAAACCACGCCGTGGTCGGAATTTTCGCCTAAATTTATTCAACAGGTGTTTATGTATTGGAAACAGTACAAGGACGACGCATTTTTAGATGATTGCTGGCTTGCCGTCAAACGCTCCTTTACTTACCAAGTGTCAACCGACAAGAATGACGATGGTATTACCGAAATGACAAGTTCGGAATACGTCGGAAATAAATTATTGAATGCCGTATTATGGATTAGTTCATTAGAAGCGTTGAAGGAAATGGCGACTTACAGAAATGATGCCGCTACGTTGCAGCAAGCCGGTGAACAGTTGGCAAAAGCAAGACCGAACAGCGAGAAACAGTTCTGGAACGAGGAATTGGGCTATTATCAATATAACGAAACGATACCCTTCCTAATGGCAGATGCTACGGCAGGTCAGCGATGTGCCGATGTTTTTGGGCTTCCTTCCGCCTTGAACGAAAAGCGCATGGTATCACATTTTGAACAATGTTTTCTTCGTTTAGTCAAGCCCTTACGCGATTATGATGGAGATGGTATCGGCGACTTAGGTGCGGCGAATATTTTGAATCCGCAAGGCGAGCCGGGAATCAAAACCAGCGAATATGGACATGAGTACGAAGTGTGGACAGGAGTAGCATACAATCTTGCCGCCAGTATGTATCATTGGGGAAAGAAAACCGGCAATAAAGCACTGCAACAAGACGGTTTACTGACCGGTAAAGGTGTTTATACGCAATGTTGGTTGAATGATGAGAACGGCTTTTGGTTTTCTTCACCCGAAGCCTATTCGTTCAACGAGATGCCCAAAGCAAGAGCCTTGATGTACCAACGCCCCAGAGGTATTTGGGAGTTGATGATGGAAACATGGTAGTGAAGCAGGTCAACAATATCACCCGCTGCATACGATAAATACAAGAAATTGCAATAACAGTGAGGGAATACGGCAAATATTCAATGCCGCCACTTATTTCAACAATTCCACCACCTTTTTTTCCAATTCGTCACCGTGTAAATTGCGGGCGACAATGGTATTTTTTTCGTCTAAGATGAGAACGTGAGGGATGGAGTTTACAGCATATAGTTGCGCAGCCTCACTGCTCCAAAATTTCAGGTCGGAAACATGCTTCCATATTAATTTATCATCAACAATGGCCTTCATCCATGCGCTCCTATCCTTATCTAAGGAAACGCCTAAGATTTCGAGACCTTTCTGATGGTATTTGTCGTATAAAGCAACCACTCCGGGGTTCGCCTGACGACACGGCCCGCACCACGAGGCCCAAAAGTCCACAATCTTCACCTTCCCCTTGATGTCATGCAGAGAAAGTGGCTCACCTGTTGGGGTTTTGAGCGTAAAGTTCGGTGCAATCTGACCGATAGCCACTGCTTTTAATTTGTTCAAACGCTCTTCTACTTGCAGTCCGTACTTTGATGTTTTTGCATACGGACCGAAAGAGTCAAATAGCGCTGACAGCTCCTCTGTTGAATATTTGTATACTGTTTGCGCTACAAGCAGGGAAGTGATAAAGTTGTCGCTGTGGTTCTTCAAAAACTCCTTTTGTTTCTTCTTATTTTCCCCCCGTAGAGGCTCTAATTCGTAAAAATCATGCTGCAAAGCGGTAGTTTTTTCTCTGTCACCTTCTTTGGAGGCTTTATTGTAGGCATTTACAATTTCTTGCTCTTGTAATAAGAGTTCTTTGGAAATGGCAAAATACTCGTTAAACAAAGCTTGTTCGGCACTATTGCTTTTCACTGTACTGGTCACATCATTTTCTATATCAATGGTTACGTCATACTTTGCGTTATTCTCTAAGATAAATTGTACCACGCTTTTATCTACCTTGAAGTAGGCACCTGTCATTTCGGCTACACTGCCTTTAAATTCAAATTTGCCGTCTATAATTGGCACGAGCGCCAGTGTATCAGATGGTTGACCGATAGTTGCAAGAAGAACGCTGTCTCCTTTGTGCTCTCCTATGATGGTCCCTTTTAGGGAATAATGCGGCTCACTACACGCAACTGTTAGACAGGCTGCAATCATTAGTGGTAAATTCCGTAGGCTAAAGCGTACGGTTAATAAAGTGCTGTCCCTGCGGGACTTGATAAGGGGTAGTTGCCTGTCCGTAGGCTGAAGCCTACGGTTAATAAAGTGCCGTCCCTGCGGGACTACCCCTGCAAGCTCTGTAAGAGCGCAATCACTAGCGTAGGGCAACGCCCTACGGGAACAAATTGAAAAAAAATTAACCGTGTTCATATTTGTATTTTGTATATCAATATATTTTTCGTTTTGCGAACCATGTTTCTTTGAAGGCCACGTTGAGTCTTATTTTGCCGTATTGCTCGCGTATCAGTCCGTTTTCTTGTGTACCCCTGATACCATAATCGAAGGCAATTCCTAAGAGTAACTCGCGGTAGGCTATCCGTACAGGGATTTGCACACCAGCAGTGATGCCATACGTGTTGATGGATACATCTTTCAATTTTAATTGTGATGACACGGCATACAAGCCGAAATTGTAAGAGTTGTGTTGCCACCAGAAGCGACCATTTCTGGCCGGTAAATACGAGAGTCCAAAAGCCCCTTTGTGGTAGTCATCGAAGTCTTGAGATTTTTTAAACTCCTCATATTTTGACATTTGCAAAAATGAGTAATCCCCAACCACCGTCCATCGGTCTTTGTAGTTATAGGCAACTCCGGTTTTGAAGCCAAACGGATAGGCGATATAGCCCTTTTGGGGAGTTTCATTGTTGAGCACTTCCTGTACCGATGTGGAGGAGTTGATTTTATAGGCGAGGTAGTTTTTTTCAGCGTTGAAATGGGTGGGTAAATTTAGAGTTGCCCCTACAGTAAGGTTAGAAAATGCGGTGGGGCGAAACGAGTATTGTGCCCCCATGTCAATGAGAAAATCGGTGATGGATGTCCTCGTTTGGCTACTGATATTGTAGCTATTGTCCAAACTGGAGCTTGTAGGGAAGCTTGGAGTGAGGGTAAGCCCTTTTTCAATATTACCAAACAAAATGGAAGCGTTGGCACCGATAGAGAGATTTCCAAATTTAGTTGCTAAGCCCACATAACAGTCATTGATACCACCGGCACCAGAGATATGCTGGTTGTAATATTCGTTACCCGTCCCACTGATAACGCGGTAGTAGTATAAATCATAGCCGATATTCGCTCTTTGATTGAAGCCGAAAGAGCCGTAAACATACCTGTGAAAGCGTAGAGCCATACATAAAGCCGAATTTTGTGCCACCTTGTAGCTCATATTTTCCGTATGGGTAGAAATTTGCACATACTCGCCATCAATTCCGAATTGTAAATAAAAGCGATTACTATCTAAGGCCGTATAAGATGCGGGATTCAAGAAGTTAATATTATTTCCGTCCCGCATGGCAGAGGAAACGCCACCCATGGCAGCATAAGGGCCGTAATTATCTTTCAACATTCCCAATCCGTACATTGAGTAAGGCGTCCCCGAACTGTTTTGCGAAAAAGATACGGTAGGGAAACAACACGCGACCATAAGTGCCAATGCGGATACGACAAATTTAACCTGTTTAGACGTCCTATTTTTCTTATTTATTGTCATTAGCTATAAAATCACGGTTCTGTCTTCATTCATATTTGGCATAATATACTCTCAGTAGTGGCAATTCGTCAATGACCATTTTATCGAACGATGTGCTGAGCAGCGTTGATTGTATCCCTACAAGGAGGTGGTTTATATCTCCGGCATTTGGATTATTCATCAGATTACTGTAATAGTCTGTGATATTAATAAGGTAATGGTCATTTTCGGGGTAATATGTGTCTTTTACGAGCCTGCCGGAAAGGCTATACGAGCTATTATAAGCGATACTGCCTAATATGCGATTATATTCATCGGAAGAATAAACGGCGATGGTGCTCAAATCATGGAAATTGTTTGTGGCGGTAGCGTACTGTGCGTTTAGGCGGATTTCTGCTTTGATGATGGTACGGTATTTTTCTCCGGCAGGATGAATTGGCAGTTGTATTTTGAGCAGATACCCGTTCAAACCTTGTGAAATTACTTGTTTAGCAGTTTGGAAGGGGAGACCGTCTTGTTGTTTTATGATTGATAGATAAGGCATTACAGGTTCATGTTTTATATTTACGTAATTAAAATAATAGTAGGATGAGGCTTTGTTGATATTGTAAGTGTAGTATTGCGAATCATGGTGATAATGCACTTGTATTGCAAAGTCGGTGGATGTAGATGACCAATTCATCAGGCAGTTATTGTCGGGAGCGGGGATAAAGGCTATCCCTTTAAACCATTTGAGGAAGTTAATGGTGTTCGTAATATTTTCATCTTTCACTTTTAGCATTTGATACACCGTGTTTCCTAAATTCTTGTTTAGATTGAAATAGAAATGTTGAAAGTTTTCTTGTGTAGGGAGAAAAACAATCGAGTCGAATGGTGTCGCTTCGTGCGGAGTGATGTATGTATTATATATGGTATAATCATAGTCGTCTATCTTGGGTAGTTCTTTTAACCAATGAAGATAGAACTTTTGGAGTTTCAGGGAATCGCCCCAAGTCTTTTGCGCAGGACTAATATGCAGGGTGATAGAGTCATAGATGTAGTAGTCTTGGATAGTTGGAACGTTGGCTGGCTCGAAGACAATGAAAGGGGTTGCGGTAATCGTACCGCTGATAGGGTCAGTAATTCGTCCTGCGGCCATTGTAGTGGTCGTTGTAGTTCCGGTGGATGTTGTTGTTTCGGATGTCACAAAAGAGTCTATACGTACGGTTGAGGTGTTATTGATACGATATTCTATGACTTCCACGTTGGACTGGTCGTCAATCAGATTTTGGCCGATAGAAGTGACATCGTTATTGCACGCAATGCCCACTAACAATAGGAATATTATAAATCCACCCTTTTTATGCATCTTTTATAGACTAATTTGAATTAGCGTGCAAAGGTAGGATTATTTATTGGAAAAGGGGTGCTTGTAGTGGATTTTAATTTCAATTTATGATAAAAAATGAATTTAAAAGATATTTTAAGACGTTTTATCATTGAATATTGCATTTTATTATGTAGTTTTGCCGTCTGATTTTATAATACAATTTAGAAATGTAGGAATGTAGGGGCGTATTGCAATACGCCTAATGTAGAAATTGAGAAATTGAGAAATTGAGAAATTGAGAAATTGAGAAATGTAGAAATGAGGTTGCTTATCGAAGGCAGAGCCGAAGCGAAAATGGAGGAATGTAGAAATTGAGAAATGAGGTTGCGTATCGAAGGCAGAGCCGAGTAAAAAATTGAGAAACTGAGAAATTGAAAAATGTAGAAATTAATTCCTAAATTCCTACATTTCTAAATTTCTAAATTAAATATAGGATGATAATTGATATAAGGTAAAACAGATGAAGAATTTAAAAAGTGTATTTGTTCTTTTGGGTTTGGCAGCAGTTATAGCGTGTGCGTCAGATAGTGATTTGATTGGAAATTGGCAAATTGCCGAGCAGTTTGCCAGTAAAGGGCGCACGGGAGCGGTCACATTTTCTATTGGCGAGGTGGCATACGTTGGTTTGGGTAGAGACCAAGACCAATATGACAGACAAGATTTTTGGCAGTTTTCAGGAAGTAGCTGGAAGGAAGTAGCTCCTTTCCCAGGTAAGGGGCGTTATGGTGCAGTTGCCTTTTCTGATGGTGTGATGGGGTACGTTGGTTTGGGATACACTGAAAATTTTACCGGTATTGGAGGTCCCACGGGCAATAGTGAATACTTGTTTGATTTCTGGAAATTTGACCCACAAGGCACTACCACTGATGCAGTTGGCGATGTGTTCGTTGGACACTGGGATTCTATCGGTATCGTGCCAGCGAAATTTAAAGGTAGAAGAGGTGCTATTGGTTTTTCGATTGGGAACAAAGGATATGTGGGAACAGGTTATAACAAGACCGACGGTACCTTGAATGATTATTGGGAATTTGATATAGGAACAGAGCAATGGTCTAACCAAGTTTACAAAGGTGTTGCCCGCGAAGGGGCTGTAGTATGGGTGATAGGTGGGAGTGCCTACATTGCTACCGGACAAACCGGCTCGGCGGATTATGTAAGCGAGGTATTGAGGTTTACACCCGGTGCTTCGACTGATCCGGATGCTCAATGGGAAACTTTGGACTATTTGAAAGACGATTCTAGAAAAGATTATGACGGCGGCTATGCGGCTATCAGAAGGGCTTATGGAGTTGCCTTTGTGGTGAAAAATGCAGAAGGGAAGGATCGTGCTTATATCACTTTGGGAACTCTTAACGGTCCCAAGACCGATTGCTATGAATTTAGTCCGGAAAAAAGAGAAATGGGCGAGTGGGCACAAGTGACGGGCGTTCCCGGTAGCACATCCCGCGTTCAAGCGATTTCATTTGTTCACAACAACCAAGGGTATGTGGTATTAGGCGGTTCGGGCATAGGAGCGGGTGTGACCCAAAAGATGTTTCGCTTCCAGCCGGGCATAGCCAATAGCGATCAAGATGATGATTGATGAGGAAGCATGTCATTTCGAGCGCAGCAGATTCTGAGCGTAGCGGAAAATGACGGTAGCGTTTGGAAATTCTGCAATTTTCATCTAATTTTGTGCGCATAAAATAAATAAATATATGAAAAAAATAATTGCAACTTCATTATTAGTGCTGTTTATGAGCAATATATATGCACAAACGACTGTTAAATTGGGAGCGGGAGATTCGGAAATAACGATTTACTTGCCTAAGGCTTCAGTGAACAAACACAAGGCAGTAATTATATGCCCCGGAGGCGGATATGGCGGTTTGGCTATGCAACACGAAGGACATCAGGTTGCCGAATGGTTGAAAGAGCAAGGCTATGTTGGCATTGTACTAAAATATCGCTTGCCAGAAAAAAAGTATAAAAACATTCCATTGGAAGATGTGAAAACCGCCTTCCGGTATGCGCGTTCAAAAGCGAACGAATGGAATATCAACAAAGTAGGTGTTGCTGGATTTTCGGCAGGTGGACATTTGGCGGCAACAGCCTCAACGCATTACACTGACAGCATCACACGTCCCGATTTCTCCATACTTTTCTATCCGGTCATAAGCATGGATAAAGAAGTTCGACACGATGGGTCGCGCATCAATTTACTGGGTGACAATCCTCCAGCAACAGACTTGCATATTTATTCAAATGAAAAGCAAGTAAATGCACAAACCCCTCCAGCGATATTATTGTTAAGCGATGATGATAAGGGAGTGTTGCCTCAAAACAGCGTACTATACTATCAAGCCCTGAAGCGCAACAACATTCCTGCAACCATGTACATTTTTCCGACAGGGGGGCATGGCTGGGGCATGAATGATACCTTCCAATACAAAAAAGAAATGCTCACGCTATTAAAATCATGGATGGATGGCATCTAATGAACACAAGAGGTGGATTTTTTTGTGGGTTGATTTGTAAATCAGTTTCTTTTGTTTTTGCACAAAATACAGCAACAGATACTACGTCAGTAGGGCAAGCACTTGATGAGGTGGTCGTTACGGCATCCTTAAAACAGCCTGCAAAATTAGCAACACAGCCCGTGTCCTTCACCTCATTCTATCTGTCTGACATTGAAAAGGAGCGTATTTCTGACCCTAAATCACTTTCCTTCTTGACCCCCAACCTTTATATGCCTGATTATGGCGCGAAAATGACAGGTTCTATTTATGTTCGTGGCATCGGTGCACGCATGGAACAGCCGGCCATGGGACTTTATGTGGATAATGTTCCGGTTCTCAATAAAAACAATTTCGACTTTGACTTTTACGACATTCAACGAATGACCGTTTTGAGAGGTCCACAGGGGACACTCTACGGGCGAAACGCTATCGGCGGAGTGATAAACATTCAAACACTGTCACCATTCACCTACAATGGGTCGCGTATCTCTGCAAGCTATGGTAGTGGCGAGGATATGAGTATTGCCCTCTCGACATACCAGAGACCGAGTACTGATTTCGGTTATTCTCTTGCCTTGCGCCACCACCAAAGTGGTGGGTTTTACGTCAATCAATTCGACGGGAAGAAATGTGACCGCCTACTGAGCGATGGACTGCGATTGCGGCTACAAGGGAAGCTAACAGAACGGTGGACCATAGATAATACGCTAAGTATCAATTTCGTAGAGCAGGGTGGATTTGCTTACGCGCAATTGGTTGAAAAACAGGGTGAGGAAATAGGGGAGACTTTGCCTATTGACCACAATGACCCTTGTACTTACCGTCGTACAGGGCTTAGTGAGGGTCTTACCTTGCTTTATCGTGGTGAGAACATCCAATTTTCAAGTGCCACGAGTTGGCAATATACGGATGATAAAATGGTGATGGACCAGGATTTTACACGCAAATCAATGTTTACTCTGGAACAAGCACAAAAGGAACACGCTTTTACACAAGAGTTTATATTGAAATCAAAGCCCTCAGAAAATCGCTGGGATTGGCTCTGTGGGGTGTTCGGGTTTTATAAAAATGTAAATATGGATGCTCCAGTTACCTTCAAAAAAGACGGTATCAAAGAACTGATTTTAGATCATGCGAATGCAGGTATTGATAAGGGTTTTCCTCCCGCAGATTACCCTACGGCGGATTTGTTGTTTGAAGAGGATGAATTTGTTATTCAAAGTCTTTTTAAATTACCGGTATTTGGGGCATCGGCTTTCCATCAGTCATCCCTTCATCTTGACAGCTGGAAACTAACGGCAGGGCTGCGTTTCGACTATGAGCATACCGCTATCCGCTACCACAACTACGCCGACATACATTATCGCTTTTATACGATGCCCCAATTCAAGCCCATCCACACGGAGTTACAAGACAAAAATCAGGAGGTCTTTTACGAACTGACACCGCATTTTTCGATTTTGTACGATGCTTCGGTCGGCAGTATATATGCCACCATTACTCGTGGCTACAAAACAGGAGGTTACAATACGCAAATTTTTTCTGACATCCTGCAAAATCAAATGATGAGCGACCTATTGGATGCCTTAGGTGTCCATCTTGACAATTCGGGCAGTTCTTACGACCCCAATGCAGCCATAGCCTACAAGCCGGAGTGCAATTGGAATTACGAAATAGGTAGCCATCTGCATTTTTTTGAAAACAAACTGTTTGTCAATGCAGCCATCTTTTACATAGACTGCTACGACCAGCAACTCACGGTTTTTCCTTCTGGCAAGACGACCGGCAGGATGATGTCGAATGCCGGTCGCACGAACAGTTATGGGGCTGAAATAGAGGCGAGTTATACCTACCAAGATTTGCGCTTGCTCGGAAGTTATGGGCATACTACTGCGCGTTTTCGCACATACAGTGATGGGAATGAAGACTTTGCAGGTAAATACGTTCCCTACGCGCCCCAAAATACGGCTTATTTGTGTGGGGAGTATCAGCTGAATTTAAAAAAGTCAAGTGTTTTGAACTCTTTGACAAATCATATTCTTTTGCGCGTGGACTGGCGGGGAATCGGTCGCATTTATTGGAACGAAAGCAATACCCTATCACAGCCTTTTTACGGCTCCTTAGGTGGCTCTATCGGTTGGAAACGGGAACAATTTTTAGTCCGTTTGTGGGGAAGTAATTTGACAGACGCAAT
This sequence comes from Bacteroidia bacterium, assembly GCA_025999735.1. Taxonomy (GTDB): domain Bacteria; phylum Bacteroidota; class Bacteroidia; order Bacteroidales; family Marinifilaceae; genus JAISHE01. Next base: position 27,576 of record BNXR01000016.1, read on the forward strand.
TCATAATGTCTTCTATTTTAAGTCAATAGGAAATTCTTTTGTGCAAAGAGGCAAACCTGTTCAGGTAGGTGTGTCTGTTCATATTGATATTTAGCCCACAATGTTCTGTTATAGAACCTCTTCCAAACAAAACACACACCAAAACGAACAATAAGACAACCATATTCTGCAATCCCCGCACTGCACTTCGCTTGTATGGGGTTATCAGCTCCGTACGGGGTAGTTGGTCACAGTAAATTTGATTCGCTTTGTTTTTTGTATGTCGGAATATATTTTTCCGCCACCTCAAACATGTATTTGCGTGCTTCTTCGTATTTGTTACTAATCACGCCATCGAGGATGGCCTCTTTTATAGCGTTTTTTATATCCCCAACCACTCTGCTCGGCGTGAGGTGGAAGGTTTCAATGATTTCTTCCCCCGTAATAGGCGGCTGAAAATTGCGGATAGAATCTTTTTCTTCCACCTCTTTTAATTTCTTGCGCACCAATTTGAAATTCTGGAGAAAGCGCTTCACTTTCTCTTCATTCTTGGACGTAATATCTGCCTCGGCAAGTGTCATCAAGTCATCGATGTCATCACCGGCATCAAACAGCAAGCGGCGAATGGCGGAATCCGTGACCACCTCTTCGGAAAGTACAATCGGTCGCATGTGCAAGTCCACCATTTTTTGGACAAGCCTCATTTTTTCATTTTGTGGTAACTTCAAGCGACTAAAAATGCGCACAACCATCTTGGCCCCAATAAAATTATGCCCGTGAAACGTCCACCCTTGTTCGGGAATAAACTTCTTGGTGACAGGTTTCGCAATATCGTGAAGGAGTGCTGCCCATCGAAGCCACAAATCCTGCGAGTAGAGTGATAGCGTGTCCAAGACGGTTAGTGTGTGCAGGAAATTGTCTTTATGAGCGATGCCATTCCTTCTTTCTATTCCCTTCAAGGCTGTTAATTCAGGGAAAAAGATGTCTAATAAGCCGGTTTCATCCAACAAAAAAATACCCCTTGACGGTTCGGGGGAAAGCATGATTTTATTGAACTCATCCATAATCCGCTCCATGGAAATAATTTTCAGTCGTTCCTTGTTCCGTCCAATGGCTTCCAAGGTCTTTGCTTCTAAGCTGAAATTCAGTTGGGAGGCAAAGCGAATGGCGCGCATCATACGCAGGGGGTCGTCGGAAAAGGTGATGTCCGGGTTGAGGGGTGTTTTAATCAGTCGTTCGTCCAAATGTTGTTTCCCACCAAATGCATCTACTAACATGCCATAAGTGCTTGTATTCAAGGATATAGCCATGGCATTGATGGTGAAGTCTCTGCGTTTCTGGTCATCATCAATTGTTCCTTCTTCGACGCTTGGTTTTCTAGAATCCGTGCGATACGATTCTTTGCGGGCACCGACAAATTCAATATCCATTCCGTTGTATTTGAACATGGCGGTACCAAAATTTGGAAAAACGCTTACCGTCAGCCCCCCCAATCTTTTGGCGACAATCTCTGCCAAGCGAATACCACTTCCCAGCACCACGATGTCAATATCTTTCGAGGGACGTTGTAGCAAGAGGTCGCGCACGAAGCCACCTATCACATAAACTTCCATGTTATTTTCTTGGGCGACCTCCGAGAGGGTGTTGAAAATCGGATGTGTCAGATATTGTTGCATGTTCACGCGCATTTGATTAAATTTACCTATAAGTCACAAAATTATATGAAAATCGCTGAAATTCCAACTTTATTTCTTACCTTTGCATTGTTTTTCGGGAAGTTTATACATATTATGGCTAAAAGAAAAGTATTATTTATATCTGCAGAGATATTGCCCTATCTTCCAGAAACGGAAATGGCGCATATCGGCAGGTACCTACCTCAGGGAATTCAAGATACGGGAAAAGAAGTTAGAACATTCATGCCCCGTTTCGGTTGTGTCAATGAACGACGTAACCAACTTCATGAGGTAATTAGATTGTCAGGAATGAACTTGATAATTAACGATGTTGATCATCCGTTAGTCATTAAAGTGGCCTCCATTCAGTCGGCGCGTATGCAAATTTATTTCATCGACAACGAAGATTATTTTCAAAGAAAGTATATCGCTACCGATGAAGACGGTCATTTTTTTGAAGATAACGACGAAAGGACTATCTTCTTCACAAGAGGAGTGTTTGAAACAGTCAAAAAACTCCGATGGCCGCCGGATTTAATCTTCTGCCAAGGGTGGTTTGCCTCCCTGATACCTCTTTTCTTGCGGAAAGTGTATTCCGAAGACCCCATGTTTTCCAAAGCAAAGATTATTTATTCCACCTCTGACGACGAATTTAAGGGAAGTTTTGATAAAAATTACAGCAGAAAATTGATTTCAGAGAATATTACGCAAGAAGATGTAGAAAAACTCACAGACCCTACCTATATTAATATAACAAAATTAGCATTCGACCACTCGGATGGGGTCATACTGAATACTCCTAACATACCCTCAGAACTGCGACAGTACGCTGATACATCCGGCAAACCTCATATAGAATATACGAATAAAAAGGAGTATGTCAGCCAATACGCAGCCTTCTTTGATAAGATTATCGGAGTGTAAAAGAGCATGAATAAGCATGAGTAAGGATGAGGCATGAATAAATGTATAGACTATATCGCAGATTTATTATTCCTGCACGATGACGTGATTGTGCCCAATTTAGGCGGATTTGTAGGCGATTATAGGGACACTTATGTAGATGAAAAATCCGGTGTCATCTACCCTGCTACCAAAAGAATCTCTTTTAATCGGAAACTGACACAAAACGATGGCGTGTTGGTGGATTGGATCATGGAGCAAACGGGCGTGTCACGAGAACAGGCAAGCAAACAGATAGAACTCTTCTGCCAGGACATTAGAGTGGAATTAAATCAGGGGAAAAAAGTCGATATGGGAGATATTGGTGTCCTGTATAGTGATAAACGCTTTAATGTCATCTTTGAAGCAGGCTATCACAATTTCTTGGCTGACACGTATGGCATGGAACCAATAGATGCCCATAGATTGGAAACATTTGAAAAACGGAAACGTCCCGCCCAAACGAAAAAAGAGGTAAGAGAGCTCAAAGAGATGAAGGAGATGGAAGAAATGAGAGAAAGAGAAGTGGAAGAATTGAAGGAATTCGTAGATGTGAAAACGGTAAAGATGAAAGCGGTAGAGGGGAAAGGACACAATATTTTTCTTCAAACACTGAAATATGTAGCCATAGTAGTCGCGATTGCCGGTGCCGGATTGGCAACCTATACAGGAATCGAATATTGGAGTGACGAACCGGTAGAAGCAACCGGTACAGCGCCCAATGATTACGTGGAGTACGAACCAATTATACCCTCCCAAAGATAACTTCCCGTCCCCTCTACTGCTTTTGGCAAAGCGCACAAATGATGCAAATCAATAGGTAAAGCGGTATAATAAATAGTAATCCTGCCCAACCCGTGAGCACGAACAGTAGTGCTAAAATAAGTATATAGCTGTACCTTGCTTTGTTTTCAGCCCACGAGAAACCGCTTACTTTCAAAGAAAACATCGGTAGCTCGGAAATCAACAGAAACGAAAGGATGACAACGCAAGCAACTAATACCCACCCTTCTGAAAAAAACAAATTGTATAAATCCGGTACCAATGATTTTGCCAAGACGATACTAACCCAGAATAGGGCATTTGCAGGCACCGGCAGACCGATAAAGTGCGTAGTCTGGCGTTCATCCAAGTTGAATTTTGCCAAACGATAGGCCGAAAAAACAGGGAGCAGCAAGGGGGTAAACAAAATAAAACTTTGCACAAAAGGAAGGGACAAAACCTCCACATCCGCCGGCATCATGTCTTTCAGCAAAGAATGAGCTAAAATTGCCGGTGCTACTCCAAATGTGATGACATCCGCCAAAGAATCCAATTCTTTCCCCAATGCCGATTTTACGTGTAGAAGCCTCGCAACTAATCCATCGCTGAAATCAAAAATCATTCCGCACAAAATACAAATTACTACTCCTTCAATGTATCCATATATGCCCATAAACACCGCCATACTGCCAGATAATACATTCAAACACGTGAGAAAGTTGGGGATATGCTTCTTCATAACTTTTTTATAGGTTAAAATTTAGATACGACAAAAGTATAAAAAAATTCCTTACCTTTGCTGCTAAACCCTAAAAATGAAACAAAATCCACTATGATTGTAAATTTTAAAGAAATTTTTAGTGCTTTTATTGTACTGTTTGCCGTGATAGACACCTTAGGAACAATACCTATTATCCTCGATATGAAGGCAAAAGGAAAGAAAATCGAAGCAGGGAAGGCAGCTCTATACGCTTTTATTATCTTAGTGGCCTTTCTATTTATTGGTGTTGAACTGCTGGCGCTTTTTAATGTGGACGTATCCTCTTTTGCCGTCGCAGGTGCCATTGTGTTATTCGTGTTGGCAGGAGAGATGATATTTGGTATCGAGATATTTAAAAATGATGGACCCGCCGGCTCAGCAACATTAGTACCCTTAGTATTTCCGCTGATTGCTGGTGCTGCCTCTTTTACGACTTTATTGTCTTTACGGGCAGAATATCACGTGGTGAATATCATTATTGCCTTGGGAATGAACATGATTGCCGTGTATATCGTTTTAAAATATATTGATAAAGTAAAAAAAATCATCGGTGAAGGGGGCGTATATATCATGCGTAAGTTCTTCGGCATCATCCTATTAGCAATCTCCGTACGTCTGTTTACAGCAAATCTTAGTACGCTATTGGGAAGTCTATAAAGAGCTCTGTTCAGGCTGTCAGTTTGTTTTCCGGTAGCTCAACACCGCCCCAACATTGAAAACTATTGCAAAACTGAGCAGGGCGAACAGTTGCGGTAATAATTCCGACATACTGCTTCCTTTGAGATATACTGCACGCATCACTTGCATGAAGTAGGTGAGTGGGTTGATGGCAGTGATAGCTTGTGCCCAGTCAGGCATACTGCTTATGGGCGTGAACAAGCCACACATCAAAATCAGTATCATCACGAAGAAAAACATGACAAACATCGCCTGCTGCATCGTGGCGGAATAGTTGGAAATGAGCAAGCCCAAACCCGACACCACCAAAAGATAAATGCCTGCATACAAATATATTGTCAGTAGCGACGCGACCTGCCACGTTGCTGCACTACCTCCCGGGAAAAGATGGTATAGCAGTGCCGCAATACCAAAACTAATCGTCAGCACAATAAAACCGATTACCCAATAGGGAAGCAGTTTGGCGAGGATGAAGGTGAGTTTTTTTATCGGTGTGACGTTCAGTTGCTCAATGGTGCCACTTTCCTTTTCGCCCACAATGTTGAGCGCGGGCAAAAAACCACACAGCATAGTAAGCAACATCACCATCAGTGCGGGAAGCATAAACACTTTATAATCAAGATGTGGGTTGAAAAGGAACTTGACAGCCGGTTGAAAGCTACTCACCGAACCGCCTTTTTCGATGCTCAGCTCTTTGGCATAATCGGTGAGAATGGAAGCGAGGTATGACGAGCCTAAGCCCGCTTTCATTCCGTTTACCGCATTGGCGGAAATCAGCACATCCGTAAAATCCGTTTTTGCCATGTCACGTGCGAAACCGTTCGGAATTTCCAAAATAATATCGGCTTCCCCTGCTTCGATGCTTTGCATGGCTTGCGGGTGGGAAGTGGAAATGTCGGTCAGCATGAAATAGCCGGAAGCGATGATTTTGTGTAACATCCGCTGCGATTCGGTGCTGTGGTCGCTATCCACCACGCTTAGGCGAATGTTTTTAACTTCCTGATTGGCAGCCCAAGGCATCACCACCAACATGAGCACCGGAAAAGCAAAAATCAATTTCGGCAAAAACGAATGTCGGATGATTTGCTTAAATTCTTTTTCTATCAAAAAGCGTATCATTGCAGACGTATTTTAAATTTTTTCAAACTCACAACCAGTAGCACAACAGCCATTCCCGAAAGGATACCTATTTCTTTGAGCACAAAACTAACATCCACACCTTGTATCATCACCTTACGGATGGCTTCGATAAACCAGCGCACGGGTAATACGCACGAGAACCACTGCAAAATAGCGGGCATGCTTTCGATGGGAAAAATCAGTCCCGAAAGTAGCATCGTTGGCATCATCAGACCTAATCCCGATATCAACATTGCCGCGACTTGCGTGTCCACCACATTGGAAATCAGCAGTCCCAATGCCAAGGCTGTCAAGATAAAAATCAGCGATATGGAAACGAGCAAAAACAGGTTTCCCGCCACAGGAACGCCTAACACAAAGACAGACAAAAGTAGAATGGTGAGCAAATTGAAAATGGACAGAGTAAAATAGGGCGTCATTTTTGCCAGAATAATATATATTGGCTTGATGGGCGAGGCGAGCAGCACTCCCATCGTACCAGTTTCTTTTTCACGCACAATAGATATGGAGGTCATCATGGCGCATATCAGCATCAAAATCAGTCCCATTACACCGGGTACGAAATTGTACGCGCCCTTCATCTGCGGATTGTAAAGCATCTGCACTTGGGGGCGAATGACAATTTGTGGTGACACGCTACCACCGGATATTTTAGTAGGTACCTCGTTAGAAAGGCCGCCCGCAAGGATATTGGAGGCGTAATTTACTAATGTTGTTGCCTGATTGGGGTCGGTGGCATCGGCGAGCAATTGCACGGAAAAATCGCCGGTATGTAGCAGGTTGTCGGCAAATTCACTGCCGAACATCATTGCCAAATTAGCCTTCCCACGTTTGAAAATAGCGTCAATTTCGGCAGGACTGCACACTTGGCTAACGGTAAAATAGTCACTCGCCTGAAATTGCGCAATCATGCGCGTGGTAGCAACATCTTTCGACAAATCGAGTACTGCCACATTGGCATTTCTCACCTCGTTCGTAACGGCAAAGCCAAACAGAATAATCTGCAAAATCGGCATCACCAAAAGGATGAGTATCGTGCGCGTATCACGAAAAATGTGGTAAAATTCCTTTCTGACGAATGATAGAAATTGTTTCATGGAGGTTTATTTCGTCGTATTTACTAATCTGAACTTATCGCTGCAACCACATCTCTATCGCCTGCTCGTATTTCTTGCGCTTTTTGTCCTTCATCTTTTTTGTACGCTCATTGATTTCAAGGTGTTCGGGGATGTTATCAGTATAGGTAGTGACACGCGGTCGTGCGACTTTGTCCGAATCAGTCCCTTTGATGATACGAATTTCATCGTATAGGTCATTATACTCCGTAAAGGTCTTTATATCAAGTGTATCCTGCTGAACACGAATATGTTGCTCAAACCGCATTCCATTGCCGTAGCGGTTGTATTTGTCGTTGAAGTATAGTATATAATCTTTGGGAGAAGCATTGCTAATCATATAAACGGGCGTTGTGGGTGATTCATCGTCCGCTTTACTGAGAGCACGGGCATACCCGTGTTCATGGCCCTGTAGCACCAAATCAACATCATTATCTTTTAACAGGGAGCCAAACAGAGCACGCACCATCAGACCGGTCATTTTACCGTGTATGGAATAAAGGGGATGATGCAAAACGACAATTTTCCAGCGAGCAGTTTCGGCACGCTTCAAGGCCTCTTTCAACCACGCTCGCTGAGACAGATAGGTCCAAAAGTCTTTATTGGAATCAAGGGTGATAATCGCCGTGTTGCCATAACGTATGTCAAATACACCGTTGGTACCGGTATTTGCGCCTGAGCGAGCACTGTTTTCAAGAAAGTAGGAGAACACATGTAAAAAACGTTCTTCAAGGATAGAAGGAACTCCTTTGAGGTACTCGTGGTTACCGGGAGCAGCAATGAAGGGCGTTGTCTGCGTGATGGAATCCATGCTCGTAAAATATTCATTCCAATATTGGTCGTGAGGACGTTCAATCACATCGCCACCTAAGAGCCAAAAATGAGCCTGCGGATGACGAGCGAAAATGTTAGCGAAAAACGGCTTGGTAAAGCTGTGAAGGGTGTCCTGAATGTCACCTATATAGATGAAAGAGAAGTCTGTATGCGGGTCCCTCACCACAAATTGCCACTCAGACGACTGCCGCCTGCCTGTCTGCACACGATACCTGTAAACGCCTTGTTCTAAGGATTTTAACTGTGCATGATACAAAACCGTTGTTCCGCCGGTGCTACGCAATACTTTCCCTGTGGCTGCAATATGAAGCGTATCAAGGCTACCGACTTTCACGATGACCACCTTCGACGGAGCGAGCGTGTCCCCACATTGCCAACTGATATTGCGAGAAAATTCTCCGCTGTTACCAAACGTAAGTTGTATCCGTCCGGGCACAGAAAGACTCGTATAAGCAGGCTCTATCGGATTACCAAACCATCTCCCCCAACTCTTCCAACAAAAAAGTGCAAACGTGAGAACGACAAGGGTGGTAATAATCGGAACCACTACTGAACGCCTAAAAAAGAATCTAACAGAAAAAGAGGGAAAACTTCGCCTTTGTTTCATATTTATCGTTTTATTCATCATTCCTATTTATCATTCCATTGTCAACCTATTCTCAATCATTCTCACGTCGTATTGCTGAATTATAGCTTTCAGCAAGGTTTCCATTTCCGATAATTCTTCTATCCCCACCCCTACTCCCACGCGGTTTTTTAGAAACGGGTCGGTTTTGTAGTTATAAACGGCATTGATATGGGAACCGTCAAACTGCATGAAAAAGTCATGTTGGAAAAATTGATATTTTTGGTTGTTGTAATTACACGCAAACTTGTCCGTTTCGGGCGTATTAAAAACGTCTTGACCGAACGCAAAATAGGGCTTATCGTAGTTCAAATAACCCAAGATGCTTGGCATAATGTCCATTTGAGAAATGGGCATACTTGACATCCGCGCCACATCGCTACCAGGGTGATAAAATAAAATCGGCACGGAATACAAATCTACGTCCGTAAAATAGCGAGCGTGGCTAACTTGATTCGTGTGGTCGGCTGTGATTACAAACAAGGTGTTTTCAAACCACTCGTACTGCGACATTTTAGCAAAGAACCGTTTCAGTGCATAATCCGTATATGCGATGCACTTATGAATGGGTTGTGTGCCTTCGGGGAATTGACCTTCATATCTTTCAGGAATCCGAAACGGGTGGTGAGAGGTGGCTGTAAATACAGAAGTCACAAAGGGTTGCCGCATGGTTCCCATCTTGTCGGCATAGAATTGTAGAAATTCTTCATCCCAAATCGCCCACATACCGTCCAAGTCTTTGTTGCCATACTCATCCAAACCGAAATAATCGTCAAAACCGGCACTCTTGGCATACGCCGAAAAACCCATAGAGCCGTTGGGAGCACCGTGAAAAAAAGCAGAATAATAGCCCTTCTCTTTCAATACTGAGGCTATGGAACTAATATCGTTGGTCGAATAAGGGGTCAATATGTAAGGCTCTATAAACATCGGAATACTCGAAAGCACAGAAGGCATGGCATCTATGGACTTACGACCGTTGGCGTAGGAATATTCAAAAGTGTAGCCTTCGGCATACAGCGAATCCGCAAAAGGGGTATAGCCTTCGTATGTCCCGCCATCCCCGTCATCTCCACCAACTCCATCAGCTCCATTATCTCCATCAGCCAATCCCTTATTGAAAAAGCCGGAATATTCTTTCCCGAAGCTTTCGATAATGAAAATAACCACATTGAGCGGCTTGAACGCTTCTTGGGGACTCGGGAAGTGAAGCGGGGAATAGACGGCCGCTAATTCCGCCTCATCCTTGAAATACTCGGGGTTTTTATACACTTTCTTCGTTACCGTCCGAATAAGGCAAAAAGGGGTGTTGAGGACAATCGCCGCCTCAGTGCTCTTATTGACATATACATTTGCATTACTGAGCGTGATAGGGCGGGTAGCAACCCCCATGCCTCCGCGCATCCCAATGATGGTGGCATAAATAACAAGACACATCAACGCCGTGTGAAATAGGAATTTGAAAAGGGGAAGATGAAAAATGGGAAATAGATGACGTGTTGTTGAACGTTCCTTATTTCTCTGTTGTGACAACCCTTCTGCGTGCGGTTTGCGGTATAATTTGTAAATTCCATAAATCAAAAGTATTCCAAACAAAACCACATACCAGTACTCAACGAGGCTGTGGAGGAAGATTTTGGAAAGGTTACTTTCATTTTGAAATTCCGAGAAAACAGTGCCGCTTGTCCGCCGATTTGTGAATGGAAAGTACGCAAAGTCGCAGCAGTTCGCAATAACTGCTATACTGTTTACTGTCACAAAAAGCCCTTTGGAAATCTTCTGATAGAGGGCTTTCCAGCGAAATTTAAAAGGCAAAACCTGCAATAGTATGTACACCGAATTTGTGTACATAATGGCAGAAATGTCAAACTGAAACCCACCTTTCAGTAAAACCCCAAAATGCTGAAAAGTCATATCGGGGAAATAGCTGCGATTTACCAAAAAGAATCCCATGCGACAAAGGTAATAAACAAGCAGTATCAAGGCCAAATTGCAAGCCATCGTAAAAGCGGGCTGCGATTTTAGAAAAGTCCAACTATTCTGTACTCTATTCTGTAATTGCCTATTCATACTATCGGAGTTACATCCGTCCTATTCTGTAATTGCCTGTTCATACTGTTGGAGTTGCATCTATTCTATTCTGTACTTGATTGTTCATACGATTGGAGTTGCACATGTTTTATTTCAATTCCGGCTTTTTCTAACAACTCAATCCCGTCATTATTGCGATAGGCTTCGGAATAGACGACGCGCACGATGCCTGCCTGTATGATTAATTTTGCACACTCGATGCAAGGCGAGGCAGTCACGTAGAGGGTTGCGCCTTCACTGCTATTGTTGGATTTAGCCATTTTCGTTATCGCGTTGGCTTCGGCGTGCAGGACGTAGGGCTTTGTCTTGTCGTTTTCGTCCTCACAAATATTTTCAAAGCCGGAGGGAGTACCGTTATAGCCGTCGGAAATGATAGATTTATTCTTTACCACGAGCGCACCCACTTGTCGGCGTTTGCAGTAAGAATTTTCGCTCCAGACCTGTGCCATCCGCAGATAGCGTTCGTCTAAGGCTAATTGTTTCGCTATATTTTCCATCCGTTTTTATGATTAGTCATAATAACCCAAGCAAAAATTTCAAGACCTTTGTTTGTTTGGCAATAAGCCAAATTTTCTACCACAATATCTTTACTAACGTTTCCCACCTTGTAAATTGTTGAGAATAGGGCAAATTAGGAGTGCAAAATTAAACAAATATTGTAGAGACACAAAATTTTATCAGGGACGGGGTTTGCCTGCCCCTACGCGGTGCGCTTATACAATTTTTTATCAGGGCAGACACGCAGGTCTGCCCCTACGTATTATTTTTTCAGTTACGTTCTTGGAAATCCTCTATTTTTATGTAAATTTGTACCGTCGCAGATAGACAAATCGACATTATTAACCCACATTGCACTTATCCGCTCATAACTCTCACAGATTCAGTCGCGTTATTTTTGAAAATTTGCCAATTTTGGCACTACGGATTTTTTTTCGGACGAATGGTGCCTGTCGGTAGCCTAAGGCCTGATAGATAAGCCCAACCTTCACGACAAAAAATAAATTTCCCTTTTTCTGCCATTACCCCAAAGTGGAATATACTCCCCCAAAAAAGGGAAAGGATTTTTCTTTTTTTCGTGGAGGGCGTTTCTTAAAAATGCGCGTCCCGCGCTCCCATTTCCTCTATACACTGCAAGTTGCCATGAACGTTGGCAGTTGCAACGACCGGCACGACAAATGACAAAAAGAAATCTGGCTTTACGAGATTTTAAGACTTTTTGGCCTTTTCGTGTCGGGCGTATCTACCAATGTGAGCCTCGAACACCCCTCTCTATTAGGGGTGGCGGTCGGGGACGTGGTTGAAGCGTTAAATTAGTAGTA
>BNXR01000017.1 GCA_025999735.1 Bacteroidia bacterium
TTACGCACCCGTGCGCCGGTCGCCGGCAGAGTATTGCTACTCCCCGCTGCCCCTCGACTTGCATGTGTTAAGCCTATCGCTAGCGTTCATCCTGAGCCAGGATCAAACTCTTCATAGTAAAATTTTTTATTGTCAATACCTCCCTTTTTATACTTCGGCAAAATAATTCACCTTATATATATGGTGCACGATAAATCGTCACCCACGAGGGTATCAAACACTTGTTCTTTCTTGGCCCCGTTATTTTTCAATTCATTTTCAAGAACCGCACTTGCTTTAATTTCATACAATATTTCTAAGAACGTCGTCTATTGCCCCCATCCACCCTGCAAACTACCTCTTCTACCTAATTAAGGTGTCGCTGGATTTTTTGAGAAGCGGGTGCAAAAGTAATGCTTTCAACAACACACTCCAAATAAATTTGAAAAATAAACTGAAAAAATGTATGGGCGAGTTTGAAAACCCGCCTACACGGCGTTTTTTATCCAGGCAATCTTTTTAATAACTTCTATATGGGGACTTATTATTGTTGGATTTATATCTTTAATGATAATTCAAAGTCAACTAAAAAAGAAAAGATAAAGAAAAAGAAAAAGAAAGTTAAATGAATTCCTTCACAGCCTCTCTCTGACCAACTTTATACATCGGTTCTTTTTCTAAATACTTGAACATATAATAAAGCATGGCACGGTTTGATTTTGTCATTCCTCGTTTCTTGTTCAGTATCAAACTTAGCGAAGATTTGTTCATGTTAAGCAAGTGAACCAAGTCTTTGGGTTGTAAGCCTAATTCTTGCATTTTGGTATTGACATCGTTTTATCGAAAATTTTTCCAAATCTTCCTTAGAAAAAGGGAGTGGACACACGTGTAATTTTACATTATCAGAAATAACTTCTTTAAACACGTCCTTTGTGCGTTCCGCTAATTCTGCTGTTGTCAGATATTTTCCTGCTTGATTTTCTATCTGCCAAACTTTCACTACTAATTCATCATCAGCGTAAGAAATTATCTGAAAATAAATGCGTGCAAACCGCCTATAGTTGAGTTCTGATATTTCCAACAGTTTCTTTTGCTCATCTGAGAGGCTACTAAGTAATTCTATCCCTTTCATAACAAGTATATTTATTATTTTAATATTCAACCTACAACCGAATTTCCGAAAAAGTATTCAAGTCGAAAATCGCAATATGTTTTTGTTGCCGACCAAATTCGATGGCTTCTTCCTTTGTACTAAATTCGCAGCTACTATCGAAGTAAAATTGTTTGTTATCCTTATTTCTCCACCCTCCTACGATTTTTGCGTGGCTTTCGGCATGTTCGATAACTTTTTTCAATCCTTCCTCCAAAACAATTTTGAGTATCAAAATAAGCGACAATATAGCCACTCATGACGAACTCCAAATTGGGAATTTTTACTGTAAACCTTCAGGATTTTCTTCTGCGAGTTTTCTTATCGCTTCAAATAATATTGTCATAGGTATTTCCGGTTTTTATCCTGCCGAACTACAGTATTAATTAGCTGCACAAAGATAGATAAAAGTTTTCTATATGCAAACTTTTCCGATGATTTTTTTGCAGATGCAGTTGCTCTTATCGTCGTCCGCTGTGTCGAACTTATTAGAAAATTTGTTCCAATAATTCCGGAATTAATTTCACATTTCGATATACAACAACAATCATTATCTTTTTATGTTAGATATGATTTGATTACTGATTTTAAAGAATAGTATGACCGATATAGGTTAATTATTTTTTCCGGTGCACCCCATTTTTGGGTAGCTGCTTGTGGAATGGAAAAAAAGGTTTACCTTTGTCGCACATCTTTCAACAAAAAAGACAGTATGACTTGTAACTGCGAACACAGTCCATCGGACATCAAAGACGAGATGCTTGCCAAAACGGATGCCATCATTGATATTATTGGCAGCAGGCGGGAAAACATTATTCCCCTCTTGCAGGCTTTGCAAACAGAATTTAGCTATCTGCCACATGAGGCGATTGAACGGGTCTATCAAAAGACAGAGATTGACCGCGCACAATTAATCAGCGTATCGACTTTTTACTCCCAGTTTCGGCACGTCCCTTTAGGGAAATACCTTATCAAGGTCTGCACAGGGACGGCCTGCCACGTAAAGGGTGCAAGCAATGTGTATGACGCTTTCCTCCGACAGTTGGAAATCGAAGATGGTAGCACGACCACCAAGGACAAGCTGTTCTCGGTGGAAAAAATTGCTTGCCTTGGTTGCTGCACTTTGGCACCGGTAGTACAAATTGAAGAGAAGATTTATGGGTTTGTCGTACCGGGTAGGGTTAACGAGGTGATTGAGGACTTTCTGGAGTTGCAGACGAACAAGGAAAAGGAGGAAAGCAAACAGGAACAGAAGCAAGTAGTCGGTGAAGTCCGATTGGGAATGGGCTCTTGCTGCATGGCGAGTGGCTCGGCGGATATTTACCGCGAGTTGAAAACAGCCTCTGCACAGTTGGGAATAGACATCAACATTAAACCCGTTGGCTGTGTGGGTGTTTGCAATAAAGTGCCTCTGATAGACGTTGTAGATGCGGATGGTAGCATTGTTCGCTACCCCAATGTACGGGCGATTGAAATCAAGGAAATCCTTCACCACCACTTCAAGCCGGCCGGCTACCTGAAACGTCTAAAAAACACAGTATTAGGGCATATCGATACCTTTCACACCGATATTACGTGGGACAATGTGATTTGGAAGTCTGAAAAGGAACGCACAGACATCATCAACAGCTTTCTGTACAATCAACTCCATATCTCTACCGCTGGATACGGTCAGCTAACGCCTTTAAATATAGATGAATACTTCACGTTTGGAGGTTTTGAAGCCTTCAAGAAGGCGGTCGGTACGCCTCGGTCGGAAGTCGTGGCATCGGTACTAAACAGTGGTATTCGGGGACGTGGAGGCGCGGGATTTACGACCGGTAAGAAATGGGAGTTTGTTGCCGCTGCTGCGGGTGCCCATAAGTATATGATTTGTAATGGTGACGAGGGTGATCCGGGTGCTTTCATGGACCGTATGATGTTGGAGTCCTACCCCTTCCGCATTATTGAAGGAATGTTGATTGCTGCCTACGCTGTCGGTGCTGACCAGGGAGTATTTTACATTCGGGCGGAGTACCCTTTGGCGGTAACACGTATCAAGACGGCTATCGACTTGTGCAAAGAACGCGGGTTGGTTGGAAAGAACATCTTGGACAGTGGGTTTTCATTTGATGTGCGCGTATTTGAGGGGGCCGGTGCGTTTGTGTGTGGGGAGGAAACGGCTCTGATTGCTTCCATTGAGGGCGAGCGCGGTTTCCCCAAGCAACGACCGCCTTTCCCAGCCATTCAAGGCCTGAATGCCCTGCCCACTTTGGTGAATAATGTGGAAACACTGAGCCAGATATCCTATATCATCAAACACGGTGCGGAGCATTATAGTGAGGTGGGAACGGAAAAGAGCAAGGGCACGAAAGTGTTTGCGCTGGCAGGGAAAATCAATCACGGCGGACTGATAGAAGTGCCCATGGGTATTTCTCTCAGGCAGATTGTAGAGGATATTGGCGGGGGCATTGAAGGAGGCAAGAAATTGAAGGCTGTGCAAATCGGTGGACCGTCCGGCGGGTGTATTCCGGCAGCATTGTGCGATGTACAAGTAGATTTCGATGCTTTTCAACAAATGGGTGCCATGATGGGCTCGGGGGGACTGGTGGTGTTGAGCGAGAGTGACTGTATGGTGGATGTAGCCCGTTATTTCTTGAACTTTACCTGTGACCAATCCTGCGGAAAGTGTACCTTCTGTCGTGTCGGTACACGGCGGATGCTGGATTTGTTAGACAAGATATGCAGTGGCAAAGGCGAAGCAGCGGATATTGACCGCCTTGAAGAATTGGCCGTGAACATCAAGAAAGCGGCCTTGTGTGGCTTAGGGAAAACGGCTCCCAATCCGGTGCTGACGACACTGAAATACTTCCGACACGAGTACGAGGAACATGTCAATGGCGAGTGCAAAACAGGCACCTGCAAGAACATGATAAAATATACTGTAACGAGCGATTGTATCGGCTGCACAAAATGCGCCAAAGCCTGTCCCGTAGAGGCAATCCCATACACACCCTACGAGCAGCATAGCATTGATATAGGTAAATGCGTGCTGTGCGGCTTGTGTATTGACGAATGTCAGTACGATGCTATTCAAAAGGTAGCCTTGAAAGCAATGTAAATGAACAGCAAAACAGATGTGGAAGTACTATGCATTATTATCGGCTTTCTTTGCTGCACTGACAGCGATTTTGGCGAAGGTAGGTGTCAAAGGAATTAACGGGAACGTTGCTACCGCAGTACGTACAGCCGTTGTGTTGTTCATGGCTTGGGGTATCGTCATCCTAAGCGGACAACTCAAAGAGGTGAAAGAATTGAGCAAGACGAATTTGTTGTTCCTGCTCTTGTCCGGCATAGCGACCGGCCTTTCGTGGATATTTTACTTCAAGGCCTTAGAAACAGGTGAGGTGTCAAAGGTTGCTCCCATTGACAAGTTGAGTGTCGTCTTTGTGATGCTCTTGTCGTTTCTGTTCTTGCACGAAACGATGGATATGAAGACCATTATTGGAGGTGTGCTGATTGCAGTGGGGGCGATTGTGTTAGTGGTTTGAACTTCTATTGATTACTTCATAGCCTCATGCATCATCAAGTCCTCTAATCACTATTATCAGTTCTTCGGGTGACATTTTCCAAGTCATCAGGGCATTATCTTGCATTTAATTCCAATAATTGCTCAATATGTGTCCTATCGTTCCACAACTTGGGGACTTTATTTTGTCCTCCCAATTTGCCTTTTTCTTTGAGCCAGTCGTGAAACAAATCCGGACGTGCGATGTGCACTTTCAGGCGTTCAAGTGATGATATCCGCTTGGCTTCATAATCGGAATTTAGTTCTTGTAGCCTATTATCCAAAATTGTTGCGAAGTTTTCAATATCTTCCGGTGGTCGGCGGAACTCTATCATCCACTCGTGTCCTCCCCGATGTCCATTTTGCATAAAGATAGGTGCAGCTGTATATTCAAGCACGGCACAACCGGTCTTTTGGCAAGCAGTAGCAAGGGCTTCATCCGCATTATCAATAATCACTTCTTCACCGAAAGCATTGATATACAATTTGGTACGTCCTGTAATCTTAAACTTATACGGTGAGGTGGATGTAAAAACAATCGTATCTCCCAATACATAACGCCACAGCCCACCGGTAGTAGAAATTATCAACGCATAAGGAATGCCCGTTTTCACCTCCTCTAAAAGCAGTGTTTGAGCCTCATTCATCGGTTTATCCAACTCCCCGACAGGCATAAACTCATAATACACACCATAATCTAACATCAACAAGAGTGACGTATCGTGAGGCTCATCCTGAATACCGAAAAATCCTTCAGAGGCATTATAGGTTTCCATATATTTCATGTTCGAATTCGGTAACAAACGCTTATATTGCTCTCGGTAGGGGGTGAAACTGACCCCTCCATGAACAAACAATTCCAAGTTTGGCCATATCTCATGTAAATTGTTCTTCCCTGTTTTCTCCAATATCTTATTTATCAGCGTCATAAACCATGATGGAACACCCATCAGGCAGCGCACATCTTCGTGTAAGGTCGTTTCGATGATTCGTTCAATTTTCTCTTCCCACTTACTCATCAGCATGATAGACGAATGAGGCGTTTTGCGAAGCTTGGTCCAACAGGGAGCGTTAGAAATCATAATGGCCGACAAATCACCGTAGCGACAATTGACATTTGTTTGTAAAATTTCGCGACTACCTCCTAATGCCAGCGTTTTACCGGCAAAAGCCTGTCCTTGGGGATAGTTCTTATTAAAAATGGCGAGCGTATCTTTTCCCCCCCGAAATTGTCCTTCTTTTAATATTTGTGGAGATACAGGAATATATTTACTTCGGTCGCCCGTTGTACCGGATGATTTGGCAAACCATTCGATTTTCCCTGGCCACAGAATGTTTTGTTCCCCTTCCATCGTGCGCTTAATATCTCTTTTAACATCCTCATAGCAGACTAATGCCAATCGCTCGCGGTACTGTTCTGGCGTCAGAATGGTATCAAAATGATACTTCTGACCGACTTCCGTTTTGGCAGCAGCACGCAACAAGTCCTTCAAGACGTGTTGTTGCACTTTTATAGGATGTTCCTTAAAAAATTCTATCTGTGCCAACCGTTTGCAAGTAAACAAAGTCACCAAAGAATTTAATATTGCCATTTTTATCGTTTTTAAAAAGGTCTATATTGTCAAAAATTCAATGTTAATTGAGAGCCTGCGAAGTTAAAACTTTTTCGGTGAAAATCGGTAATCCCGAACTGTTTAATTTTCTCTCGATGCTCTTTTGTAGGATACGCTTTGTTCTGTTTCCAATTGTACTGCGGGAATTGGGCATCTAATTCTTGCATATATTCATCCCGATATGTCTTTGCCAGAATAGAAGCGGCAGCAATAGACAAGTATTTCCCATCCCCTTTGACGATACAGCAATGTGGAATATCCTGATACGGCTTGAAGCGGTTGCCATCCACAAGGATATGTTCCGGTCTGATACTCAACTTATCTAAGGCTCTGTGCATGGCGAGGATGGAAGCGTTCAGAATATTAATTTTATCTATTTCGTGATGAGAAACCGAAGCCACTGCCCACGCTAAGGCTTCTTTTTCAATGATTAGCCGCAAAGAATCACGTTGTTGGGGCGACAACAATTTGGAATCATTCAAGGTGGCGTTCGCAAAATCATCCGGCAGTATCACCGCAGCAGCAAATACAGGTCCTGCCAAACATCCCCGTCCTGCCTCATCGCAGCCGGCCTCGATTTTGTGTAAATCATATTTCAGTAGTAGAGGAGCGGTTAATCGCGCCTCTAATACACGGTTATTCTCAATATGGTTTCCTTTCAACACGATACGTCTCATAAAACGGGTAAGTACTGTTATTCATATCTCACATACTATCAGTTCTTTTTAGCTTCATCCCAATAATCGTTCATTTCTTCCAAACTCAAGTCCGCGACATTCCTCCCTGTCTGGCGGGCTTTGTTTTCGATGTAAGAAAAGCGTTTAATGAATTTTCGATTGGTCTTTTCTAAGGCATTATCGGGGTTGATGCCGTACGTGCGCGAGGCATTGATAATGGAGAACATGAAATCGCCAAATTCCTCTTCCGCTTTTTCCGTATCACCGCGTTGAATTTCCACCTCTAATTCTTCTAATTCCTCCCTCACTTTCTCCCAAACATGTTCTTTCTTTTTCCAATCGAAGCCAACAGCGCGCACTTTGTCCTGTATGCGATATGCCTTGACCAATGCAGGCAGAGATTGTGGCACGCCACCCAACACGGTATGGTCCCTGTCCTTCTCTTTCAACTTCAACTTTTCCCAATTTCGGGATACATCATTTTCATCTTTCACACTCACATCACCGTAAATATGAGGATGTCGGTAGCGCAATTTCTCGCATACGCCCGTTAGGACATCCGCCATCTCAAAGTCGCCCTTTTCCTCGGCGATACACGCATAAAAAACAAGGTGCATCATCAAATCCCCTAATTCCTTTTTTACCTCTTCCATATTATCGGATAGGACGGCATCACCTAATTCATAAACTTCCTCGATGGTCAAACTCCGTAGGGATTCCATGGTTTGTTTTCTATCCCACGGGCACTCTTTACGCAGGGTTGCCATCACCTCTAAAAGGGTGGAAAAAGCCTCTTTTGCATTGGTTGTATTTTTCATTTTCTACTATTCTTCATTTTTCTGCATACTATACTCATCAATTCCCAAACTGTTGTAAGTGTGCCTTAGTTCTTCATCGTTGTCTGTGATAACCAACAGTTTATCTTCCGGCAATAGTTTCGTTTTTCCGGTGGGAATGATGAATTGTTCGTTGCGTTTTAGCATAACGACTAAGGTGTTGTCGGGCAGTGACAGGTTCATCAGACGATTGCCATTGGCGAGTATGGCTTCGGTCATCACGATTTCTGACATGGAGGACTTCATTTCTTCTGGTAACGCCATACCAAAGGTGTTGGAACTTTTACGCTTTTTGGCAGCCAAGTGCAGAAATTTTGCTACCAAAGGAACACTCATTCCCTGCACAATAAGCGATAAAATGGTGATGAAGAAGACGACATTAAAGATATTTTTCGCATTAGGAACTTCCGCAATCAACGGATAAGTCGCAAAAATAATGGGAACAGCACCGCGCAAACCTACCCATGACACAAACAATTTTGCCCGAGAGCGAAGTTTGCGGAAGGGAAGGAGACATAAAAAAACACTTAGCGGTCGGGCTACAAGTATTAAGAATATACCAACGAGAAGTCCAAGTACCGATACACCAAGCAATTCATGCGGATTGACAAGCAACCCCAACGTGAGAAACATGATTATCTGGCAAAGCCACGCAAAACCATCGAAGAAAGTCAGTACATTCCTTTTATGCACAAAACGCTTATTCCCAACCACTACACCGCTGATGTAAACGGCCAGATAGCCGTTTCCTTCTAATAGGGTAGTGAATGAGAAAATGAAAAACACCAAGGCCAACAGCAAAATAGGATACAAGGACTCAAACTGTATGTTTATCTTATTGAGAATGAGTACCGCAAGGCGTCCCAATAGATAACCACAGACTGCACCTACGGATAACTGTACCAACAACATTACTAACACTCCGCCGACTCCGAAGCTGGCAGTTTGTATCATCTGAATAAAGATGATTGTCATCAGGTAGGCCATCGGGTCGTTACTACCGCTTTCTAACTCCAACATCGGGCGCAAGTTGTACTTTAGATGAAGGTCCTTAGAACGTAAAATTGAAAAAACGGAAGCCGAGTCTGTTGATGCCATGACCGAAGCCAGCAAAAATGCCTCAATCAGCGTGAGGGTGATATGCTGCTCCGTGTAGGCAGAAACAAAATAAATGAAGAGACCTGTAACAATTGCCGTGAGGAAGACACCGAATGTTGCCAGAATAATACCTTCGCGTATGACAGGTTTAATTTCTTGTAACTTGGTGTCCATACCACCAGAGAACAAGATGATACTCAGCGCAATCGTTCCGATAAACTGTGCATAATACGGATTATCAAACTGTATCCCCAAGCCATCACTGCCGAAAAACATTCCGACTAATAGAAATAAAAGCAAGGCAGGAACTCCAAATCTGTATCCTGTTTTGCTGACAACTAAACTCACAAAGAGCAGAATAGACCCAATCAATAATATATTTTCAGGTGAAAAGACCATACTTTATCATTTAGTATATTTTATATAGTTGCGAATAACTACAAAGGCGCACAAAGATAGATGTAAATTGCGGAATTTCCAATTTACCCTTTTCGTTTAACGGCAACCGCCTTCCCTGCTGCTTTATTAGATTGAGTGCGTGTATGAAATGTTTTGATTTTCGCTTCTAATTTCCCGGTTTTCTTATCGTGCAGCAACATTGCTTTCAACTCGCTCGGCGTGTAGGCATTCAAATTCCCGGGTTGCACTACTGTTTGATGCTCCGTATTGGTCGGGATTTTCTGTGCCGCAGATGGAGAAAAAGTTGCTGATTTTGTAGAAGGCTTCTTAGGCGTATTGGTGATGACACCATTCTTAAATTCCAAGGGCTTTCCGTTGTCGGCAGCGATAAAAAAGAAATTATTGTCTTCGTTCACTTCCTTTATAACGTCGTATGAATCAGCCATGAGCACTAAATAATACTTTCCCGTAATATCCAACTTAGGGTAATGAATGGAAAATCCATCGCCCGCCATCTCTCCTTTAGGTACATCAACATTATTCCAGTACCCCCCATATGAGGCTTCGGAGTCCTCCCATTCATCGTAGTCACCCTTTGACCCATACTCATCGGTATAGTAATCTTCGTAAATGATGTCATAATCTTTGGCATCCGTAGCGTTATAGTACATATATACGGCATGCCATTTTTGGGAAGCCCTGATAGTAGTACTTCCTGAATTAAATACTTTGTAAGAAAATTTACGGTCAAACTCGGGGTCTTCAGAGGCGTGGTCTTCGGCAGCATAAGCCAATAAGTCCGCGCCACTGCTCAAATCACCACTACTAATTTTATCATTGCCTTCCGAATCCTTATTTGTCGAAATGCTCACCACATTTTGGGCTACGAAGGCCGCAAAGCAGAAATTTTTACAGAAAAAGGTATAGTCTACCCAAATGTTCCCTCTATCTCCCCATACCTCTCCCCACGAGTTGCGTACTCGAAAAGCATTTTTGCTGTCGTCATAGCCGATGAGCACCATGGCATGATTGGCATGGTCCATACCGGGGTTATTATAGGTGTCTGAACTGAGTACTGCCGCACTGTTCCACGACATAAAACGGTCGCCCA
The DNA here is from genome assembly GCA_025999735.1 of Bacteroidia bacterium. Classification (GTDB taxonomy): domain Bacteria; phylum Bacteroidota; class Bacteroidia; order Bacteroidales; family Marinifilaceae; genus JAISHE01. The sequence goes on from BNXR01000017.1 coordinate 10,411, forward strand.
ACTTGGCACCAATGGCTACGGGACGACCGGAAGCGAGGTACTTCTTGAAATTATCAACTGTCATCCCTGTGTTTGTTTCTTTGGCAGCTATCTTGCGGTAATTGGCAAGTTTGCTCTGTGCACTTTCTCCTTTGGGTGAGCCGCTACAGCTGCCTAAGGAGGTATATGGAACTGTCCCTAAGGAAGCGACACTGTTGGAAATCATCGCATCAAAAGCAGGCTCAAAATTTGTGCCTCCACATTTACTCCCTTTTTTACTCGAAGGAATACACATCCAGAGGTCTTTGGGACTGATTTGGTTGCTTGTTTTTGCTAAATCGCTGGCACTCCATCCCTTTTCAATGGCGTTCAGTGTCGTTTTTAGGCCGTAGCCCGTAGCCCACGCCACACACGTACCGTACTCCGCTTGGTCACCAACAGGAGGTAATTTACTCTCCAACGACACCACAGTAGGCAAGGGACCGGAGCCATCCCCATCAGGAAAGGGGACAATATCTTCCGGGATGTTGTCTAATTTTTCATCCTTGGCTAACCACCCTGTTTGTGAGGTGATGGCATCAAGAACTGTGAGAACGTCTTCAAGTTCACAACTTTGCATCATCGGCATAAAAAATGCTAACCCACAAATGGTGGTAAAGCGAACAATGTTTTTTCTAAAATTCTGTTTTAATTGTTTCAACTGTTTCAACTGTTCCATCTGTTTCTATGTTAAAAAGCTTGTTAAAAATTTGTTTTATCAAATATGGCAGGGTTTTGAAAAAAGGTCTTCTCAAAGTTCCCTTTTTCAGCAAATTCAGCACTCGAGAAATCAGCGTTATTCAAAAAACGTGAAAACGAAAAATCGGCAACTTTACCGAACTTGGCACGATGAAAAAACACATTCCCCCCGATTTCCATCAAATCAAATCCCGCCCTTTGGCTAAAAACGCTATGATTGAACAAAAGTTTCCCCTTCACTGACATCTCCTGAAACGAAACAACACCGCTAAATTGGGCACTGATAGCGTAAAGATTACCGGCATAAGAAGCGTAAATCATCGAAAAATCCTTTTCAGCCTTTACCTCTGAAAAGTAACTGTCTTTAGCCCAAACGCATATATTGTTGAAAGTAGCCACTTCTCGAAAGTTGGATTGGCTAAAATTAACCTGTCCCCAAACCACCGTCCTACTAAAATCCACCTCGCCGCGAAAATCACAACCCGTAAACACCAAATTACGACGAAAAGAAGCAATCACGGACAATGATTTTTGCTTCCCCGTAGAGCTTACTTTCCCCATAAAGATGCAGTTATTGAAAAAAATATTAACGGGGACCTCCACTTGAAGTGTTTGGGTATCCATAATATAAGGCTCGCTGCTTTGAGTGAAATCCAAATCGTCTAAGATTATTTTATCTATGAACTGGACCGGCTTCCCTGCTTTTATAACAGCAAGAATTTCGGAAGCCTTCATTTCAGTGGCTTTTACTCCACTCTCAGTCACTCCACTCATTTTTGCTTCTGTCATTTTGTGAGGCTCTGCTCCACGACAAGAAAAACAAATGGAAACTGTCAGCAAGATGGATGTTAGGTATCTCATTGTAGATATTATATTTTAGGTACTATTTTGGGACGCAAAGTTAGCATTAAATTTCAATTACACACAAACGAATAAAAATATCAGACAAAATTTATAGGGGAAAATTACATGAAAATTCGGATATTTCCAAGTGTGCAAAATGAAAAACAACATTTTCATAACCATAGGTCGTTGACCTACGGATGCGAAATCATAACCGTAACCAACACCGTCATTCTGAGCGTAGCGAAGAATCTGCTACGCCTATACCCAAAATTTCAGGTAAGGGTAGAGACGGGGTCGTCTATATAAACCCCGTCTCTACTATGCGTTTAACATTCATTGTATCAAAATTATAGTTATTTATATATTTTTAACTAAATGGGGGGGTAATTTAAAGATTTATAGTTACATTTGCACCCAGAATTACTAAGTGTTAAATTAATTCAATTAAATTTTTATTTTATGATGAAAAAATGTTTTAAACAAAAAGAAAGACACGGCTTACAAAGCCGCGCCAGCAACCGTATTGTAGAGACGGGGCATGCCCCGTCTCTACCGATGCGACTGTTATTAGTATTATTGCTGTCGCCACTATCGATGTGGGCACAGAATGTGAGTGTAAGCGGTGTTATCACCGATGAGCAGGGCGGCCCGATGCCGGGTGTGGCTGTCGCCCTGCAAGGCAGTACGCGCGGTGTCACGACTGACCCCGATGGTACGTACAAGGTTGAGGTGCCCCAAGGTGGTACCTTAGTAATATCCTTTTTAGGGTATGAGACGCAAACTATCGCTGTCAATGGTCAGCGAAAGATAGATGTGCAACTCAAGCCGAAGGCGGACATACTGGACGAAGTGACCGTTGTGGCCTTCGGTACGCAGAAGAAAGAGAGCGTGATTTCGTCCATTACTACTGTCAACACCAAAGATTTGAAGGTGCCAAGCAGCAACCTCACCACTGCCTTTGCAGGGCGTGTGGCAGGTTTGATTTCCTACCAGCAAAGCGGTGAGCCGGGGCAGGACAATGCCAGTTTCTTCATTCGCGGTATTACCACTTTCGGCGCTGATGCTAAGAAAGACCCGCTCATTCTGATTGACGGTGTGGAACTGACCACCGAAGATTTGGCGCGGATGAACACCGACGACATCGCCAGTTTCTCCATCATGAAAGATGCCACGGCAACGGCCTTGTATGGTGCACGTGGCGCCAACGGAGTGATACTGGTTACTACCAAGGAAGGGCGCGAAGGGAAAGCGGTCATCAATGTCAGACTGGAAAATTCTTTCTCAAGCCCGACAAAAAAAATCGCTCTCGCAGACCCTGTCACGTTCATGCGGATGCACAACGAAGCGGTTGTAACGCGCAGCCATTCTGCTCAGAATGTGTACCCGATGGAGCAAATACGCATGACGGAAAGTGGAAGGTATCCTGATATTTATCCGGCTACCGACTGGTACCAAACCATGTTTGAAGACCTTACCATCAATCAGCGTGCCAACATGAGCATCAGTGGCGGCGGGGGTATTGCCCGTTATTACGTGGCGGTAAATGTGGCGCAGGAAAACGGCAACATGAAAGTGGACCCGCGCAACAACTTCAATTCCAATATTAATCTGACGAAATATGCCATCCGTTCCAATGTGAACGTGGATGTGACCAAATCGACGGAATTGATACTGCGGTTGAGTTCTTCGTTTGACGACTATACCGGTCCTATCGACGGAGGCTCTGCCATGTACAACAAGGTGATACAGGCAAATCCGGTGCTGTTCAAACCGTACTATAATGAGTTGCAGGGTGGAGAGTTTGAGTTCGCCAATCATATCCTGTTCGGAAATTACGGAAGCGGCGATTACATCAACCCGTATGCCGAATCGCTGAAGGGATACAGGGATTACAGCACCAATATGACGTCCACACAGTTTGAGGTGAAACAGAATCTGGACATGCTTACCAACGGCTTAAAGCTTCGGGCAATGGTGAATATGAACCGTTTTTCGGAATTTAGGGTAATACGTCAGTACAAGCCGTTTTTCTATAATTTAAACACCTTCGATTTAGTGGACAATTCCTACACCCTGCGGCGTTTGAATCCCGGTGGCGGCGATGAGACCCTTGGTTATGATAATTCGCCTAGTAGCCGGAACATCAATACCGCATTTTATTTGGAAGCGGCTGCGGAATACAACACCCTCATAAGCGGCAAGCACAGTTTGAATGCTTTGGCGGTATATACCATGCGGCAAACAAAACAGGCAAACGCCTCTACGCTGCAACTTTCGCTGCCTAACCGCAACCTGGGAGTTTCGGGTCGTCTTGCCTACAATTATGATACGCGCTATTTCGGCGAGTTCAATTTCGGCTACAACGGTTCCGAGCGTTTTGCCGAAAACCATCGCTGGGGATTTTTTCCTTCGGTCGGTCTGGCGTGGATGCTGTCGAATGAAGCCTTTTTTGAGCCTTTAAAACCGGTCGTCTCGCAGTTCAAACTCAAAGGAACTTACGGCTTGGTCGGTAACGACGCTATCGGGAGTAACGACGAACGGTTCTTCTATCTGGCGAATGTAAACATAAACGCGGACAAAAATGTCGCTTGGGGTACGAATCTAACTGAAGGCCGCATAGGAGTCAACGTGCTCCGGTATGCCAATGAGAATATCGGATGGGAAACGGCCTACAAGACCAATATCGGCGCTGAAATCGCTTTTGTGAACGGTCTGTCCGCCAATATCGACGCATTCCATGAAAGGCGGGAAAACATCCTGCTGAAACGTGAGATTCCGAAAACGATGGGTATCGTTCCCGACATAAAGGCCAATTTGGGCGTGGCAAGCGGACAGGGAATTGATGTGGAACTGAATTACGAAAAAAGTTTCACCAAGGACTTGTGGGTTACCGGTCGGGGAACATTTACGTATGCCACCAGCAAGGTCGTTGAGTGGGAAGAGCCTGACCGCAGTGCCACTCCCTGGCTGTCGAAAGTCGGCAAAAACATCAACCAGCAATGGGGCTACGTTGCCGAACGTCTGTTTGTGGACGATACGGAAGTTGCCAATTCCCCCGACCAGGGCGGCTTCTATCAGGGCGGCGACATCAAATACAAGGATGTGAACGGCGACGAACTCATCACGCCAATGGACATGGTGCCCATCGGCTACCCTACGGTACCGGAAATCAATTACGGTTTTGGCGTTTCTGTCGGTTACAAAGGCATTGATGCTTCCGCCTTTTTCCAAGGCTCGGCACGGCAGTCCTTCTGGCTCACCACCTCCGGCAACGGACGCATACAACCGTTTCTCGATGGTTCCTACGATGGTAGCGGCAATGATAATTTGCGGGGACAAAATGCTGTTTTACAGGCAATAGCCGACAACTATTGGTCTGAAAGCAATCGCAATCCGTATGCTTTCTGGCCCCGTCTGGCAAATGAGGTGATTGATAACAACAGCAAACAAAGTACCTGGTTCATGCAGGATGCTACGTTTTTGAGGTTCAAGTCGGCAGAACTGGGTTATACCATCCCGCAGCACCTCACGAAGAAGGCTTACATAAACAATCTTCGTGTCTATCTCAGCGCTACCAATCTGTTGTGTTGGAGCAACTTCAAACTGTGGGACCCCGAAATGGCAGGCAACGGTCTGGGCTACCCGCTGCAACGAGTTTTTAATGTAGGAGTGAATATAGGATTTTAATGTAGGAATGTAGGGGCGACCCTTGTGGTCGCCCAATTTAGGAATGTAGAAATTTAGAAATGTAGGAATTTAGGAATTTAGGAATTAGATTGTCTGAACCACGATTTTTACAAGATTAGCATGATAAAAGAGAATAGATAGAAAATTGATTATCTTGGTAATCCTTTAATCTTACTAAAATCACGGTTCAAGACAAGGAATTACGAATTAAAAATTAAAATTTAGATGATTATGAAAAGAATAATGAAGTATTTAATATGTTTGTTTACAGGTTTCGGTATCTGTTCGTGCAACGACTATCTGGATGTTGTTCCCGACCTGACGCCTACCCTTGACAATGCCTTTTCGGACCGTTATATGGCTGAAAGGTTTCTTGCCACCTGTTATTTTGGTTTGCCCACTCCAATAGGCTTTGACTACGCTCCCAGTTCCGCGGGTGCTTTTGAAATGATATTACACAACTTATGGACAGCACCAAGTATGACTATAGCTCGGGGACAAAATGACCGCACAACAGCACTGCTGGATATCTGGGCTACCGGTCGTTTTGAAAGTATGTATGCTACTCTGCGCAACTGCAACACTTTTCTGGATAATATCGAAAAAGTGCCGGATTTGCCCCGAAACGAGAAAGACCGCTGGATAGCAGAAGTAAAGTTGATTAAAGCATACTGCCATTTTTACCTGATTACCTATTACGGACCGATGTGTATCGTAAGAGAAAGTGTTCCTGTAACAGCATCCACACAGGGCGTACGGGTGTATCGCGACAAAGTGGATGACTGTTTTGCCTACGTCTTGGAACTGCTCGACGATGTAATCAAATCCGACGCATTGCCCAAGGCCATCACGGTTACCGCTACGGAACAGAGTCGTTTTACCCGGGCAGTAGCTTATGCCATAAAAGCGAAAGTATGGGTGTATTGGGCAAGCCCGCTGTTTAACGGAAATACGGAATTGGCGAATTTCGTTGACCACAACAAAGAGCCCTTTTTCAACCAGACTTACGACCAAAGCCGTTGGACCAAAGCCGCAGAGGCATGTAAAGCGGCGATAACTGCCTGCGGGGAATCCTCCATACGACTGTATCAACAGGCAGATTACTCTACGCTTCTCACTATGTCAGACACTACAGCTCGGGTGAATATGCTCAGAGAGGCGATTACAAAACGATGGAATGTGGAGTTGGTATGGACAAATTCCTACTCGAACGACTGGCACCAATCAGACTTTTTGCCCAAACTTGGACCCCTAAGCGGAACCGCAAATCCCGCCCGGTCGGTTGGGAGTGTTCCATTTTCTACCGTCGATTTGTTTTATTCGGAGAATGGCGTTCCGATTAGCGAGGACGCGACTTATGATTATGCCAACCGCTTCGATGTACGCACGGGCGACTTTGGCCACAGATATTATATCCAACAAGGTCAACAGACCGCTGCCATGAACTTTAACCGTGAGCCGCGTTTTTATTCCACATTGGGCTTCGACCGCGGCAAATGGTATGGAAATCATTTCGAAAGTCCGCCGTCGGGACAAAGTGATCTTAACAGTCGATATCCCCAAGCGCGTTACACTGAGTACTCTTCTCACGCTGGCTCGGGCGGTGCGGCATGGATAAATGTTACAGGCTATTGGCCTAAAAAACTTGTCGCAATGAATACTATCTTTAGAACCGCTGATGCTGTATCGTGGGAAGTGTACCCCTTCCCGAACATGCGCTATGCTGATTTGCTGCTGCTTACGGCGGAAGCCGTGAACGAAGCAGAAGGACCCGCTAATGCATATCCGTACATTGACGAGGTCAGAACGCGCGCCGGATTGGATGGCGTAGTGAACAGTTGGCAGACCCATGCATCGGCAAACTATAAGAGTAAACCTACCACCAAAGACGGTCTGCGTGCCATCATTCAACAAGAACGGAAAATAGAATTGGCTTGCGAAGGACACTATTTTTGGGACTGTCGCCGCTGGAAAACAGCCGTTAATGACAATAATCGCCTGATACAAGGTTGGAATGTGATGGGGGCTTCTGTAAGCGATTATTATATCCCAACCACGGTTTATATCCAAAAGTTTATTAGCCCGCGCGACTATTTTTTCCCCATACCGGAAAGTGATTTTATCAATAATCCACAATTAATACAAAATCCAGGATGGTGAGAAATAAAATGTAGAAATTTAGGAATTTAGGAATTTAGAAATTAGATGTTTTGAACCAGGATTTTCACAAGATTTACAAGATTAGCTGATGAAAGAGAATAGATAGAAAATTGATTATCTTGATAATCCTTTAATCTTACTAAAATCACGGTTCAAGACAAAAATTCAGACAAAAGAATTAGGAATTTAGAAATGTAGAAATTAGATGTTTTGAACCAGGATTTTCACAAGATTTACAAGATTAGCATGATGAAAGAGAATAGATAGAAAATTGATTATCTTGATAATCCTATCTTACTAAAATCACGGTTCAAGACAAAAATTCAGACAAAAGAATTAAGAATTAAGAATTAAAAATTAAAGAATATGAAAACAATTTATTTTAGTGTTATTGCTTGTTTGTTTCTGTTGTCTTCCTGCGAGGAGAAGTCGTTGGAACCCACTAGTAAGAGTCTGGGGAAACCCGGGCCGGTTGTTTCGTCAACCGTTACCACCACTCCGATTGCCGGCGGTGTTGTCGTTAAATATCGCGTGCCGGATGCCGAAGATATTTTGGAAGTAAGAGCCGTATATACCCTGTCTAACGGACAGGAACGGGAAGAGTCTGCTTCGTTTTATGCGAATCAGTTGACCTTGGAAGGTTTTAACGACACGGAAGAGCACACTGCCTTGTTGTATGCCGTTAACCGTGCCCAAGAAAAATCCGACCCTATATCGGTAAAGTTTACGCCGCTTGAATCGTCTCTGAGCAAAGCCGCTAAGACAGTGCAGATAATTACCGGCTTTGGAGGACCTACTTTCATCTGGGAAAATCCGGACAGAGCCGCGCTTGCCTTCGAACTCCTCACTGAGGATGAAACCAGCACATTGCGACCGGCAAACATCCTGACCTCTACGCTGGCATCTACTCAATACACCCTTCGCGGTTATGAGCCGAAACCCCGAAAATTTGGCTTGATTATCAGAGATAATTGGGGAAATGCTTCGGACATCATTCAGCCAGCAGCGGTAATCACACCTCAGGTGGAGGAAAAATTAGATAAGAGCATCATGAGTATTCTCATTCTGCCAAGCTCAGGTGCCGGCAATAAAGGTGATACTCCGTTCACCGGATGGGGTGCGAGGAACGAAAGCCTGATAAATGATAATATAGACGATAACGGACATACGGCTGGCAACACTATGCCAGAAGCTTCCTTTACATTAAATTTAGGTGTTTCTACGACACTGAGTCGGGTAGTGCTACATCAGCGTAGAGATATGTTTGGCACCGACGGAACGACGTGGTATTATTACAACTTTGGAAACCCGAAAACTTTTACCGTCTATGGCAGCAATGCCGCTACTGTTCCGACTAGTGACTGGAGCGAATGGACAAAGATTGCAGATTTCGAACTTATAAAACCTTCGGGGTTGGATGGCAATGAGTTCTCCGCTGATGATAGAGCGGCGGCGGATGCCGGACATGATTTTGATTTTCCGCAAGGAATAGGCGCATTCCGGTTCCTCCGATTCCAATTTCATAGCATCTGGAATGATGCTGCGACCTATCTACATATAGCAGAAGTAACCACTTATGGTGCAGGTGTTGAATAAAAATGGAAATTTAAAAATTAAAGAAATGAAAAAGAGTTATATTAGTTTATTAGCAATAGGAATGAGCCTATTTGGTCTCATTGCCTGTGATAATTTTATGGATGTCCACAAGGAGTACGTCGAAGACGGCGAAACCATCTATTCTCCAAAAGTAGATTTAATATCGTTCAGAGCAGGCGAGGGACGGATTTTGTTCCAATGCCTGTTAATCAATTCGCCGAATGTGAAGACGGTTGACGTGTATTGGAACGACGGATTGAACAAACGTTCCATCACGGTCCCTTCCTCCACTTCGGATACCGTCCTCATAGAAGAGTTTCTTCCGAACATGGAAGAAAAATCCTATACATTCGATGTGCGTACAACAGACGGTTATACGCATCAATCCCTCAAAACTACCGGCTCAGCTACTTCTTATGGCGCACTCTTCCGAAGCACCCTCTCAAACCGGCGCGTTGATGTGGGTAGTACTGTTGAGGTTGGCACGGATATACAGATACAGATTCCATGGGGAACAGCAGCCGAAAACTTATTGCGGAATGAAATCCGTTATACTGCCGTCGCCGGTGGGTCAACAGTTATCGAGGTAAGTCCGACCGAATCTCTTACTACTATTACGGATGCGGCACCCGGCTCATCGTTTGAGTACCGTTCTCGGTTTCTGCCGGAACCGACTGCCGTAGATACTTTCGACATGGCTTGGGAGAGTTTGGCAATAGATCCGGCTATTTTCTTTGACAGGACGACTTGGACGGCGTCCGTATCCGACTTTGCAGACCCTGTTGCGAGGGTTATTGACAACAACCTGACTACATACTGGCACTCATCGTATCCCGCCGCTTTTGCCTTCCCTCACTGGATTATTATTGACATGAAATCGGTGAGAGATATTACACGGCTCGAAATTTATCGGCGTGACGGTTTTATCACCCTTAAAAACATTGAGTATTACGTAAGTGATGACCCTGCTCATGATGCACTCACATGGGTAAAGATTGGCGATGTTGAGTTTCCAAACAACGTTTTACCGCGGATGATGACGCTCGAGATACCTTCGCCGAATCCCGCCCACAAGAAACGTTATCTGAAAATCGTGGTGCCCGACAGCTACGCCGCTAATACGTTCACCCATATAGCGGAAATCTACGTTTACGGAAGCTACTGATAGATGGGGCATCGCAGGGTTTTGTAGAGGCGCACCTGCGTGTGCTCCCTTTACAATATAATAATCCGTATAGGAGGCGCAACGTAGAGACACAAAATTTTGTGTCTCTACGTTGTTATTTTCAATTCTTTTGCTTACCTTTGTAGATATTTTTAACCAAAAGTCATGAAGAAATTACCAATTGGGGTACAGTCATTTGAAGAATTGCGCAAAGAAAGCTACTTGTATGTGGACAAGACAGAAGAAATACATAGGCTTGTTACAAATTCGCATATAGTTTTTCTTTCGCGTCCGCGCCGTTTTGGCAAGTCGCTGCTTGCCAGTACGTTGGGTGAATTGTACGAAGGTAACAAATCGTTGTTTGAAGGTCTCTACATCTATGACAAATGGGATTGGACACAGCAATATCCTGTTATACGAATAGATTGGACAAGTATCAAGCATGATAGTAAAGAAGAGATGGAAAGGGATATGCTCACATTTCTGAAACGACAGGCTGATTTATGTGGTATTAGCCTTGTTTCGGAATATGCCTCCAGCCTCTTTTCCGAATTGATAGAGTCATTGCACCGCAAAACAGGGCAAAAAGTGGTGATTCTTATTGACGAGTACGACAGCCCGATATTGGATAGCGTGGGTAAATCGGAAGCAGAAGGAGTACGTGAGTTTCTTCAAAGTTTTTATAAAATACTAAAAGCCACCGACGACCATCTGAAATTTGTTTTTATGACAGGCGTAACAAAAGTGACCAAAGTGTCCATATTTTCAGCGTTGAACAGTCTCAAAGATATTACGTTAGACGAAAAATATGCCTCTATTTGCGGTTATACACAGGAAGAATTGGAACGCGACTTTTCGGAATATATAGACAATACCGCAGTCCGTTTGGAGATGACAAGGGAAGATTTGCTGGCAAAAATTCGTAAATGGTACGATGGTTACTCGTGGGATGGCAAAACACCGGTTTACAACCCGTTTTCTACTATGCCGTTTTTTGAACACAATGAGTTTTCCAATTACTGGTTTGAAACAGGTACACCTACGTTTCTTATCAACCGTCTCAAAAAACACGGCCTTGCTAAAACTATATTGGAACCGATAGTTGCAAGTCAGACGGCTTTTGACAGTTACGACCCGGAGGCGCTTGATGATGTCCCTTTATTATTTCAGACAGGTTATCTGACTGTCAAAAACAAAGAAGTGACTAACGGCAGCCCCCTTTATACCCTTGAAGTACCGAACATGGAGGTAAAAGAGTCGCTGATGGAACATCTGTTAAGTGCATATACAAATTATCCCCTTTCAACCATGTCGGTACTTGGACGGGAAATGTTGCAACAAATTCTTGTTTGCGATGAGGATGGCTTTACAAACAATATGCGTAGAATGTTTGCTGATGTTCCTTACACTTTAAAGCCATCTAAGGAGAGAAACAAAGCCAAAGCGGAAAATTTAGAAAATGAAGCCCGTTATCACATCATCTTTCAACTGTGGATGACCATGCTTGGTTTCAATATTCAAAGCGAAAAGATAACCAACCGTGGACGTATGGATGCGGTATTGCTGCAAGACGGAGTGGCGGTAGTGGTAGAACTGAAATACCATGCCAAAAAGAAATTGAAAACCTTGCTTAAGCAAGCCATCGCACAAATTTATGATAAACGGTATTACGAACAATTTCTTGATAGAAAAGTCATTCTGTTGGGCATCGCATTCAGTGGAAAAGACGTCGGTTGCAGAATAGAATGTAGGAATTTAGGAATGTAGAGGCGTATTGCAATACGCCCAATGTAGGAATTGAAAAATTGAGGAATGTAGAAATTAATTTCTTAATTTCTAAAAAAAATAATTAACCTATATATTTGTATCGCCCGCAATTTTCATATACTTTTGTGAATATAAAAAACTAAAAAGTCATGAAGAAATTACCGATAGGGGTACAATCATTTGAAGAATTGCGCAAAGAAAGCTACTTGTATGTGGACAAGACAGAAGAAATACATAGGCTTGTTACAAATTCGCATATAGTTTTTCTTTCGCGTCCGCGCCGTTTTGGAAAGTCGCTGCTTGTCAGTACGTTGGGTGAATTGTACGAAGGTAACAAATCGTTGTTTGAAGGTCTCTACATCTATGACAAATGGGATTGGACACAGCAATATCCTGTTATACGAATAGATTGGACAAGTATCAAGCATGATAGTAAAGAAGAGATGGAAAGGGATATGTCAGATACTTTGCAGTCCATCGCTGCAACTAATAAGATAACCCTTACCCGCCAATATGCCTCCAGCCTCTTTTCCGAATTGATAGAGTCATTACACCGCAAAACGGGACAAAAAGTGGTGATTCTTATTGACGAGTACGACAGCCCGATATTGGATAGCGTGGGTAAATCGGAAGCAGAAGGAGTACGTGAGTTTCTTCAAAGTTTTTATAAAATACTAAAAGCCACCGACAACCACCTAAAATTCGTTTTTATGACAGGCATAACGAAAGTGGCCAAAGTGTCTATTTTTTCAGCGTTGAACAGTCTTGAAGACATTACGTTAGACGAAGAATATGCCTCTATTTGCGGTTACACTCAGGAAGAATTAGAGCGCGATTTTTCGGAATATATAGACAATACGGCAGTACATTTGGAGATGACGAGGGAGGATTTGCTGGCAAACATTCGTAAATGGTACGATGGCTACTCGTGGGATGGCAAAACATCGGTTTACAACCCGTTTTCTACTATGCCGTTTTTTGAACACAATGAGTTTTCCAATTACTGGTTTGAAACAGGTACACCTACGTTTCTTATCAACCGTCTCAAAAAACACGGCCTTGCTAAAACTATATTGGAACCGATAGTTGCAAGTCAGACGGCTTTCGATAGTTACGACCCGGAGGCGCTTGATGATGTCCCTTTATTATTTCAGACAGGTTATCTGACTGTCAAAAACAAAGAAGTGACTAACGGCAACCCCCTTTATACCCTTGAAGTACCGAACATGGAGGTAAAAGAGTCGCTGATGGAACATCTGTTAAGTGCCTATACAAATTATCCCCGCTCAACCATGTCGGTACTTGGACGGGAAATGTTGCAACAAATCCTTGATTTCGATGAGGAGGGTTTTACAAACAATATGCGTAGAATGTTTGCTGGTGTTTCCTACACTTTGCAGCCAGAAGACAATATGTACGAAGACACCAATGAAGCCCGTTATCACATCATCTTTCAGCTGTGGATGACCATGCTTGGTTTCAATATTCAAAGTGAAAAGATTACTAATCGTGGACGTATGGATGCGGTATTACTGCAAGACGGAGTGGCGGTAGTGGTAGAACTGAAATATCATGCCAAAAAGAAATTGAAAACCTTGCTTAAGCAAGCAATAGCACAAATTTATGATAAACGGTATTACGAACAATTTCTTGACCGTAAAGTTATTCTACTGGGCATCGCCTTCAGTGGAAAAGAGGTCGGTTGCAGAATAGAATGTAGGAATTGACGCAGCGTATCGAAGGCAGAGCCGAACCTTGTTCGGGTATGCTGAGATAGCAAGGAAATAGCCCTTTGGGCAATGTAGAAATTAATTCCTAAATTTCTTAATTTCTAAATTAACAAAGGAATTAGCCCTTTGGGCAAATGACGCAGCGTATCGAAGGCAGAACCGAACTTTTTGTTCGGGTATGCTGATTAATCAGTAAATTTGCACCCTCCGTCCAGAGAATTATACCTTAAAAAGGCCTATTTTCTGTCTAACATTCGGGGAGTAGGTTAGTTACCTTTGCGCTGTAATTTAAAGCAATATATTATGGAAACAACAACCATGGATAGTACTATTTACACGAAGTCGCAACGCTCACCCATCCGCAGCCGCTCTATTGTGGTACAACAGCCGTTGAATAGCGTAATTGATGAGTTTGAGCAAGAATGGCAGACCGCCATTTCGGGTGATGAACTTGTGAGGCGCGTTCACCGTCACATTGACAAATTGTATGCCGCCGAATAATATCATCATTGAATACCGACTACCATCTCTCTTGAAACGTCCTGCTCCTCCTTATTTTGAGAAATACGGAACATCTATGCACTACGTTATCTACAATGCCAATCGGCACACGACGTGGTATGTCTTCTTTTGGCAAAAGGATAATCGTTATCTCATACGGTATATTACTAATAATCACGTTGAGGGACAATACATTAAATAAGTTTTCCATTCACCCTCGAATTGGGCGACCGCAAATAATCGGGTAATTGCTTGTGGAATGGGAAAAGTTGTTTACCTTTGTGCGGCAATTTAAAGCAATATATTATGGAACCAGCGACTATGAATAGTACTGTCCCCTATCTTGATGAGACAACTTATCGCACAGATTTTAGCACACCACACACACTGCCGCCATCGCTTGTGGAAACGCCTGTAGGGTATATGAGCAGCGAAGAATTTAGGCGTGTAACACGTGCGGACTTGGATGTAATATGCAGAAAGTATGGTGTTTTACAGTAACATAGCCAGATATGATTTGCAAAATATCTACGATGGACTGCTAAAATGGCAAACAGAAAACGGACAACTTTATATGGATTATGTGGCAGTGGTGAACTACCACAATAAATTGCTTGATGTTTGTGATGCCGTAGGTAACCTTTCGTCTCATGCTCTTGCTAAGTATAGCGACCATAAAAGATATGGTGTGTACGTATATACGTATAAACGACACAAAAGAACGTGTTGGTATATCATTTACGATAGATTAGGTGAGAATATTCTTATCCAAAAGATAATGAATAACTACCAAACCATTGCATAGTAGAGACGGGGCTTGACCCGCAACCCCCTACATTCCTACATTCCTACATTGGGCGCACACGCAGGTGCGCCCCTACATTCCTACATTGTTTTTTCAATATCCTCCGACTACATCCCAAACGAAGGCACGCACCCCGTTCTCGACGTTCACCTTATCTAATTTCTCCACGTATTTGAGGAGTAGAGGCACTAAGCGGTCGTCCACAACGGTCATGATTGCTGAGTTCATTTCCGGCCAGGCATGAATACCCATGCGAGGCTCACCACCATTACTACCGACACCGTTCACCGTGCCCCACTGCGTATATCCTTTTATCCCCAACTTGTCGAGCATATAGGCAACGCGCTCTGTCACCGCCTGATTATAGACTATAAATACTGCTTTCATATCTTTTATTGTTTAAGTTGTGAAACACAGGGCACCCCCTCGTAAACATCACCCAAAAGAAGGGATGCCCCGACATTCCACAATTCGTTCATTATTGTTCTATTGCTGTTCATCTATCAAACGACGTTTGAAGGTTCGTCGGCATATCTACTTCCGGCTCAAAAGAGTGCATGAACTTGTATTCTCTGCTATACTTCTTCGACTTATCACGGCTACCGCTCTTATCCATGGCGGCATACACTGCCGGCACAATCAATAAGGTGATTAGCGTTGAAAATACCATACCCCCAATAACGGCAATACCCATCGGTCGCCACATCTCAGAGCCTTCACCAGGACTTACCACCATCGGCACCATACCCAAGATAGTGGTGAACGACGTCATCAACACCGGACGAAGACGTGAACGACAAGCCTGTGCTATCGCATCGTACAGACGGACACCCCGCTCACGCAACAAGTTGATAAAGTCAATCATCACGATACCGTTCTTTGTAACAATACCTATCAACATGATGGCTCCCAAAGCCGCAATCACACTCAACGACGTATTTGTCAGCAACAAAGCCAAGATAACACCCGAAAAGGCAAACGGTATGGATAACATGATGATGAATGGCATCTTGAAAGACTCAAACTGCGCGGCCATCACAATGTAAACCAACATCAACGACAGCAATAGCAGCAATCCCAATGACCCAAAGGAATCTTGTTGGTCCTCGTAACTACCGCCTACGTAAAGGGTTACATCACTTGGCACATTCTCCAGATTGTTTATCAACTCCTGTGCCGGTCCCGCGAGGTCGCCCAAGGCCACACCTGCTGCCGGCTTAATGGACACTTTCAAGATACGCTGTTTGCTCTTACGCTCTACGTTCGGTGGCGAGAAATGCTCCTTAATCTCTCCCAACTCTTTGATTCTCACCTTCTGACCTTTGGTATCCGTGATAGACATGTTTTCAATGTCCGTAATCGAAGAACGATACTGCTCTTCCAAGCGCACAATGATGTCGTATTCATCGCCATGCTCCTTGTATTTGCTCTGGCGGAAGCCATACAGGCGGTTACGCATCGCCGTACCGACATCGGTGGTCGTCAGACCGTGTTCCGCCAACTTGTCGCGGTTTAACTCCAACTGCAACTCTATTTTGTCGTCATCACGACTGATTTTTATATCCTCAGCCCCCGGTATCAGGCGTGCTTTGTCTGCAACGATATGTGCCAAGTTACTCGTCACATCAAAGTCATGACCCGTAATCTCGATGTCGATACCGTTATCGCCCATCGCGTTGCCACCACCCGTAGTCACTGTATATACCAACACTTCCGGGAAACGCTTCAATATCTCGCGCAACTGGTCGGCAATCACAAAGCAGGTCCTGTGACGGTCCTTTCTTTCAAGCAGTCGCAACCGTAAATTCAGGATGTTATTTCCCGTTGTGTTCATTAACGAGGCGAACGAGGCTTCCTCCTCACTACCGTAGGAAAGGTTGATTAAACGCACTTCCGGCACTTCGGCACGAATGACTGAATCTATCTGCAAAGCGATAGCCTTTGTATGCTCTACACGCTGACCGGCCTGCATCTTCACATAAGCACTCATCGCATCATCATCGTTTTGTGGCATAAAATCGGTCTTTATCATACTCATCATACTGCAAGAGCCTAAGAAAACACCACACATCAACAAGATGGTAAACGATTTATGCCTTAAAATCCAGCGCACTCTTTTCTCATACCAAACGTCCACCTTCTCCCAAATACTGTTTACGGCAAAGTAGAAACTAAACTTGCCGTCCTCTTTCTTCTCCTGTATCTTCAACAACTGCGAGCAGAGCATGGGTGTCAAAGAAATAGCCGTTATCGTGGAAGCAACAATCGTGATACACACAATCCATCCCAATTGCTTGAACAGCACACCCGTCATGCCCGTCACCATTGTCAAGGGGAAGAATACGGCCACTGTCACTAAGGTCGTCACGATAACTGATAACCACACTTCGTTTGTACCATACTTGGAAGCCTCTCGTGGCGGACTCTTTCGGTCAATATGCTTGGTGACATTCTCCAAAACCACAATCGCATCATCCACCACCATACCAATCGCAATGGCAAGCGACGAAAGCGAAATGATATTCAGCGTCTCATCCGTAACGAAAAGGTAGATAAAAGCGGTAATCAATGAAATTGGTATCGTCAGCGAGATGATAAATGTCGCACGCCAACGACCCAAGCACAAAAATACTATCAAGACAACGAAAAGCAGAGCATACATCAAGGTCTCCTGCAAGTTGTTTACAGAGTTCACGATAAACTTGGAGTTGTCCGAGATAATCTGAAAGTCAATGTCCGAAGGGAGGTCTTTCTTGGATGCCTCAATAATCTTTTTCGCATCCTGTGCCACTTGCACCGCATTGGCATCTGTCTGCTTTGTCACGAGCAAGACACCGCCATTACCGCGATTAATCGTCTGCTCCATCGTGATGTCCTTAATCGTATCACGCACGTTAGCAACATCCTGCAGGAAAATCGTTTTGCCACCGTAGGTCCCTAAGACGATGTCCTTAATCTGTGCACTTTCCGTAAATTCACCTTCCACTCGTAGCGTGTAATCCACTTCACCCATCTTGATATTACCCGAAGCAATATCGCGATTTTCCATCAGTATCTTTGCACCGATTTGCTCCAGTGTCAGGTTGTAAGCCTCCAATTTATGGGGGTCCATATCAATATACACCACGCGCTCAGGCACTCCATTTACGGTCACCGATGCCACACCGTCCACACGGTTTAGGCTGGGTATCAGTTTGTCGTCCAAAATCCGCGTCAAGCCGGGATAGGAAACATCCGCCGTCACGGCATAAATCAAAATGGGTATCATCGACGTATTGAAACGCATAATCGTCGGCCGTGTTAGTCCATCCGGCAACAGCGACATCGACCTCTCCACTGCATCCCGCACATCATTCGAAGCCTCGTCCAAATTCACTTCCCACTCAAATTCCAAAGATACCACCGACAGATTGTCGTAGGAAGTGGACGTCAACTCCTTCAAGTTCTGCACACCATTTAGCTGGTTTTCAAGTATCTTCGTTATATTCTCTTCAATATCCTCCGCATTCGCACCGGGGTAGGTCGCCATAACAGTCATAAATGGCGGGTCCATCTTGGGATATAAATCCACCGGCAAGGACATGTAAGAAAATACACCCAACACCAAGATGGCCACAAAAATCATCATCGTGGAGATGGGCTTGTTTACTGCTGTACTATATATACTCATGTTTTGTTCTTTTTGGGTTCGTTTTTGTTTATTCTGTACTCGTTCTTTACTTAGGGGCTACCTGTTATTTTACGATACTCAATTTCGAGCCGTCCACTAAGCGTGCCTGACCGGTTATCACTAACTCATCTCCCTCGTGTACCTCTGCACCTGAAATCACCACTCTGTCATCAAAGCGTTTTTCTAAGTTGATGTCCACACGCTTGGCGACACCATCCTTATTAATAAAGGCGTAGCGATTGTTGGCACCTTGCAGTTTCAATATCGCCAGAGAGGGTGCAACTAAGGCTTCCGTCTCGCCAATAAAGAAGTCTATCGTTCCATACATGCCCGGGCGCAATGTTTCGCCGGGATTCGGAATAAGCACTTCCACCGTAAAGGTACGCGAACTTGCATTGATAGTCGGATAAACGATATTCACTTTGCCCTGAAAGGTCTTGCCTGAGTACAATTCTGTCTTCAATTCTACCGTTGTCCCTTCTTTCACAGAGCGGAAATACTGCTCTGACAAATCAACATTGGCTTTGAGAACGTTAATCTTTTCGATAGACAATATCGAAGGTTTCGCGGCACCGCCCGCAGCCATGCCCGTGTACAACTCCCCGCTTTCAAAATACCTACCCGACACGATACCGTCAAAGGGAGCCAACATACGGGTGTTCTCTTTGAGGAACGCAATATTGTTTTTCGCCACCTCATAGTTCGTCACTGCTGCATCGTAGGCCTGTTTGGAGATACTGCCTGTTTCGTTCAATTTCACGGCACGGTTGTATTCTGTCTCCAAGTTCTTCAACTGTGTGCTTGCCTGATTGAGGGTCGTGGGGTCCATCTCTACCAATAACTGTCCTTTTCTCACATGGTTTCCCACTTCCACATAGATTTTGCTAATACGTCCGGCAGACGCAGGAGCGTAGTAAACCTGTTTGTCGGCCTCCAGAGTCGCCGTGTAATTCAGGGTCGTCTCAATCTTCTCTTTCGACAGTTTCATCACCCTTACCGGAATAGCTTCCGTATTCTCTTTCTTCAGAGTTTCCTTCCCTTTGGAAGAACACCCACTAAGCAGTACTACTGCCGCCACCAATACAATAATCTTCTTCGTCATTGTCATCATTATTTATATGTTATTATCTGTTTTATTATCGTTTCTACATTGCCCCTCAGGACTATTTCTACATTTCTCATTTACTCAATTCCTCAATTCCTCAATTCCTACATTTCTACATTTCTACATTTCTACATTTCTACATTTTATTAGTAGGGTAGTATGTTATATAAGCGTTCAATTTTCGTTTTCGCCTGCAAGAGTGAAAGGCAGGATTCGGTATAGTCGGATTCGGCCTGCAAGTAATTGGTATTTGCTTGTGTCAAGTCGAAACTCGAAACAGCACCTTCCTGATATTTGTACTGTGTGTTTTGCAGTACTTTCCGCGCCACCGCCACGTTTGCATTCTGTAAAAGGTAGTTTTCCGTTGCATTCTTCAACTCAAATTTATACTGTGCTTCGTTCATATACAGCTTGTCTTCTACCAAACTTTTGTTTAATAGGGTCTGTTCCAACTCAATTTTTGCCTGTGACACTTTCGAGGCACGCTCCAAACCGGAAAAAATCGGTATCTGCACTGCAATGCCGGCAGTATTGGCCGGACTCATGTCAAAAGCAGGTTTGATAATCTTATACGTATAGCTGTATGTGCCTGCAATCGTCGGTGCGTAAGCCCATTTCTGCATATTGACCATCTTTTTGTTTAGTTCTTCCTGCGAGTTCATCAACTTATACTCTACATTCTCTTCTATCTCGAACTGCTTCATGGATAGGGCGACATAATCATCTTCATGCAGAAAATCATCCAATTTCTCTGTCAGCGTAATGGGTGTACCGGTTTCCAAGCCCAACTGCAAGCGCAGTAAGTTATAGGATACTTCCACATTTCTATCCACAGAGGCCAAACTGTTTTTCAACTTGGCGAGGTTAATTCTGATTTGGTCGATGTCGGTTTCTTCCACCACGCCTGCTGCAAACAGATTTTCCGTATGCTTTTTCAGAGATTCCATATTGGCTACATTCCCCTTTAATATCTCACGGATGCGCTCATACACCAAAATGACATAGTAAGTACTCAGCACATTCTCCTTCGTGTCTAATTCGGAAGAAGCCACATTCAGTTCCGACATCTTGGCTGCAATTTTAGCGGTTTGTATGCCCGTAATCCACTGTCCACTGAAAATCAACTGACTAAGGCTCAGGTTGCCGGCCATTTGGTCTTCCATTTTAACATCCATACCTCCTAAATTCAGTGAATAATTGAAGTTGGTATTATAATTTACCGTACCTTTTATTTGTGGCAAACCTGCTGATATGGCTTCTGTCACTTTCTTCTGATATAAATCAATGTTTTTCCGCGATGATTGTAATTGCTTGCTATGCTCTAGGGCATATTCGACTGCCTGCCGTAGTGTCAGACTTTGCGCTTCTTCCCCTTGCTCACTGTTTTGTGCACCCTGAGCCGATAACAGTGTCGGGAGCACTAATGCCATCCACATTCCTAAAAATCCTCTTCTCATACTTTTCTTCTATTTATATGTTATTTTATATGTTACGTTTTTATATGTTGCTTGTTTATATGCTACTTGTTTTATACGTTACTTGTTTATTTTTTTCTTTTTCTCTTCTTTAAATTCTTTCATCTTGTCGGAAATAGATACCACGCGGATAAAATTATCTAGAACGGCGGCTATCAAGTCCGGCATGGAATATTCCGATGACTTTTCCAATTCCAATTGCCTTAACAAGTTAAACTGATTCATCAATAAATAAACCTGTAGTTGGATATCCATGCTTTTATGAAAATAGCCACCCTCTATCCCGCGTTTCACAATTTCCGTCAGCAGGGTACGAAAAGTCTCCATTTCCTTTACTTTGATTCTCTCATATACTTCAACGTGGTATTTTTTGAGGTCGAAGAAATTTGAGGGCAACAGGGTTTTCATATTTTCGACAATATGCTGTTTCAACTCATCTAAGAACAATATTGGAGATACTTTCGACAGACATTCTAAGAATTTCTTCTGACTTCCATCAGAAAGCCTGTACAGCATCACTTGCTCCACCACGTCATCCTTATTTTTAAACAGGGCATACAGTGTTTTCTTTGACATTTTGAGGTAGGTGCTGATATCATCCATCGAGGTACTGCGCAAGCCGTACGTCAGGAAAATCTCTGATATTTTTCCCAATAATTCGTCGTCAATTTGTAGTTCTTCGCTCATAATTCTTTTATTAATCCGTAGGTCGTTGACCTGCGGTTATGTAAGTCCTACCCCTTCGGGGTAGGTGGTCCCGCAGGGACTGCACTTTTTGTTTATAGAAACTTTTTACTCATAAAAACATTTTACCTATGGAAACTTTTTATCCGCAGAAACATTCTGCTTGCAGAAACGTTTTTTTTACTTTTCGTTTCCATAATCGCGGCGCAAAGGTATATCATTTTTTCGAGAAACAATACATATTTCACTTAAATAAACTTAAATAATAATAAATAGTGTTGAGATGTTTATTTCTCCCCGCTGGCGCGGCTTTGCAAGCCGTGTCCCTACCTATCCGTCATTGCGGGCTTGACCCGCAATCGTTGCGTACATCCCTTATCCTCTGTAAAAAACTTTTTTTCATTTGATTTTCATTTGCGTGCTTGGATATATCCGATTTTTCATCTAAATTTGTCCCCATAATATATAAAAACAATGCGACAACACCAATTAATAGTGTATCAATATTTTATAATAGCATTAATGTCTTATAAATCATATCAATATGAAATTAAAATTAAAACACACAGCCTTTTGTTTCATCGTTTCTGCCTTAGCCGTCTCTTGCAATTCAGATAAGTTTAGCCAAGTTGAATTGGGTTTACCGGTTCCGCTCAAATATTCGCAACGGAAAAATATCTCGGTAGAGATGCTTATGCCAACTAAGATATGGCTCTATAACGATAAAATCATTGTTTACGACCAGGTACGCGAGGACTTCTTTAAAGTATTCGATAGGAAAAATTTAGAGTATAAATTTTCTTTCGGCACTTACGGTCAAGGTCCAAACGAATTTATTTCTACAGATCCGGAATCCATCAATCCATCTACCTATTTTGAAGTGTTAGATCTCGCCTTTGGTAGAGTAAAATTATATTATTATACTGTTACAGACACGGGAGCCTTTCCAATGGACCAAACACTTTTAGTTAAGCATAATTACCCAATGCAAAGTTTCAAAAAAATATCGGATTCACTCTATCTACTTGATAATAATACGTCATCCGAAAAATTTGAAAACGAATTTATTTTGTATGATGCTCCAAAGCAAAATATAAAGGAGGAATTTGGAGATGTTATTTTTTTTGATGAAACTCTAAAAGAGAAACATGCTGATGAACAATTTTCAGCATTACTAAAATCCACAACAGTTAATCGTTTTAACGATAAATTTGCCACATTTTATTATAAGTATCCGTATTTTAAAATCTTTTCAGCGGATAAATCATACAATACATATCACATTAAAAATGTGGAACAAAACAAACCGGACATGATGTATTTTGCTTCGTCTTATTCAACCGAGAAGTTTATTTACGTTCTATGGCTGGAGAAACCCAAAAACGAAATTTTTGGTGACATAGAAAACTTTCGGCCTCAATTGCTGGTATTTGACTGGGAAGGTAATCTAGTGCGGAATTATTTGATGGATATACCGGCTATCACATTCGCAGTGCAGGAAGATGACAGTAAATTATATGCTACTACTATTGCTGAATCAGATATGAATACGCTGTATGTATATGATTTGCATGATTTACAACAAGCAAACAAAATTGTTTCTTTTGATGAATTAGATATAAATATGCTGTATGCATCTAATTTGCAACAGGCAAAAAATTTATATGCTGTTTCTGACGAATTAGATATAAATACGCTGCTGTATGCATCTAATTCGCAACAGACAAAAAATAATGATTTTGTTCAGTTAAAAAATGATTTTTACTCATTAAATATGTTGAAACCATATAAGTTTACTGAAGATAAGGACAAGGAACGCAATAAAACTCTTGAAAAAGATGGCTATCTTAGAAATGTCAACTATTTTGCCCAGGGGCACAACCCAACTTTCAAAGGAATTGAGAGTATTATGTTGACGGTTAATATACCTCAAAATGAACAAAACAATCCGCAAACATACCTAAAAAAACGAATCGAAGACTTGCACAAAATTGCCAAGGATTTGAATACGCAAACAGTAAAGATAGGAAATAAAGAAGTGATACAATCTTCCTATTATAAGAACATGACAGGGTATAGTGGAGAAGATGCCGGTGTTCAGTATGTCAATGAATTTCTATTTTGTGAAGGTAAAAATATAATAGAGATGCACGTCTGTTCTACCGTGAAAGATGTTGATAAATACATGGATAGTTTTAAAAGTGTTGTTTCTTCATTTTCTTGGCATTACAAAAAGTCAAACAAAAGCAAATAAATAATTTGCTATGAATGACATGAACAAAAAAGTTAGTGTGCAAGATGGAATCAAGATTAGACAAAGAAACAAGCGATAAGGTGAGTTTCATCACCTATATTATCCCGAAGTTTGCCGATGCTTATAAAATGAACATTCAAGGTGCTTTCTTTTACTTGAAAAAATACGGCGGTTGGGATTTTTTGAACGAGCATTGGTGGGCATTGCATACCGACAATCCGTTTTGGGCAGTGCGTGATATGTTTGAAATCTGCCGTCAAAATGGGGGGCTACGATGATACAGGTTTATCACGGAAGTTATATGGTTATTGACAGTGTTGATTTGGATTATTGCAAAGACAATAAGGATTTCGGCAGGGGCTTCTATGTAACAAAATTCAGAAAACAAGCCGAAGAATGGGCGGAAATTATCGGGAAGAAGCATAAGACCGAAGGTGTTGTTACCGAATTTACTTTTAATGAAAGGGCTTTTATCGATAAATCTTTCAAGGTATTGCGTTTTAGCGAATATAACGACGAATGGTTTGATTTCATCATACTGAATAGGAACACGGCAACAACAGCATCTCAACACGACTATGATATTGTAGAAGGTCCGGTTGCAGATGATAAAATAGCAAGAACCATTGACGATTATTTGGCAGGTTCAATTTCAAGAGCGGAGTTTTTACAAATGCTCAAACACCATACAGAAACACATCAGATTTGTTTTTGTACAACATCGGTTCTTTTGTTTCTCGAACAGCCTAACCTTATGAGAATATCAAAGTTTGCCCATATCGGCGAGCCGCTCGTAGAGCAACTGATGCTGGACTTGAACGTAGATGAGGTAAAAGCCACAGAAGCGTTCTATGCGTCAAAAACCTTTACACAACTTGCCAACATTTCCACCGAACTTTATAAAAAAGAGTGGCAGGAGATTTACGAAATGTTGCAAAAAGAGTTGAATAGATAGAATATTCATAAATCAAAAGATATAATCCCGCTGGCGCGGCTTTGCAAGCCGTGTCCCTACCTATTCGTCACTGCGGGCTTGAGACCCGCAACCGCTGCGCCCGCAATGACGGGTCGCTGGCGAAAAAAGGCTACCCCCATTAAACGTTATAGAGCCATTTTACCTCACTAACAGCAAGGCACCTTTTTTTACATAATTCTGCGGATGATGCAATTCCCTGCCTTTGGCACGCACGATGTAATAATAGGTGCCGGGGCTGGCATACTGTCCGTTTATGCGCCCATCCCAGCCATCGTCGGGAGAATCCCACTCAAAAACAATCTTTTCCCAGCGATTCATGATGATGCCATGAAACCACTCCACAGATTCCGCTTTCACCTTGAATATGTCATTGATACCGTCACCATTGGGCGTAAATACATTCGGTGTCTCTACCAAAGAAAGGTCAACGGATACATATTTAAACTCCGAAGTGTCCGTACACTGATTGCCATCTCCATTGAGCACCCCATTGAACACAACCAGCCTCACTCCATAATAGCCCGGATGCTCATACGTATAATGGCAATTGGGGGTGGTGAAAATACGACCGTCAAGCAAGCTATCTTCAATTGTCCACAAGGAAGTACTCATTAATTCCGCCGTATCTTTAAAAAGATACCATTGGAATTGAGTGGCTCTGGTGCATTGGGCACTAAACTCTACTCCTAATGGGGCTTCGCCGCGTTCTGGCTTGACGAGAATCTCTGTAATTTCGGGAATGACCGACGTGTATTTAACCGGTTCACTTTCCCACGAAAAACCGAACTTATCTGTGATAGTCACCCTAAACGTTTGGTCCTCACGCCCCACACTCACCTGCGGAGTCATCCTCAACAACTCGCTGTAACTTTCTACTACCCAAGGAACGGTATTGCTTGATAGAAGATATTTTGCCGCTTCGTTTCCATAAACAGTGTCCCTGCGGTAAGCACCCCCTATTAGCTCAGTGTGCGTGTAAAATGGTATCTCGAAATCTTCAATTTCGTTGATTGTAATTTCGTGGCAGTTAAAAGTGTCGGATAAAGAAATATGAAAGGGAGGTACGTAATCGAAAAATACGTGACAAGTAGCAAGCGCCGTGGTATCTCCTGTATTTTCTGCCTTAAATTTATAAACACCATCTCCTTTTATAGGCACTGTTAAAGAGGATGAATCGCTCGCGTACTCACTGACATTGACAACTTGCACCGTGTCGTTGTACCACCATTCGTACGTCCATCCATTCTTTTCCGGGAAGGGGGTAAAAATGAGTTTTCCGAAGGGAGCCGTATGAGCAGCGTCTTTTACAACAAAAAGTTTATTTCCATCAAGCCGTAACTCTTTTTTGTCGTTTGTGGCAACATCACTGATTTGTATGTCCCCTTGGAATGGCTTTGGAGGAGGTGGCACAAACTTAAAAAGCACGTGACACGTATCCACCGCAGGGAAGTCAACATTGTTGCGTTTTGCCTTGAAGGTGTAAATTCCGTTATCCAAGATAGATATTTTCATATAGGATGAATCACCCTCATACACAGGAACTTGGATGATACCGTTATACCACCATTCATACGTCCAGCCCTTTTTCTCGGGAAGCGGAGAGAAAACAAGTTCGCCGAAATTAGCCGTCCCCAGCGTGTCGATTAGGACAAAAAGTTTATGCCCATCAGCGTGCTGTTCTTCCTTATAAAAGGCAGTATCTACGTTTGTAAGTTCTATGTCTGCATGAAAATGCTTCGGCGTATAGGCGATTGGGTTACTAGTCCACGAGAATCCGAATTTGTCCCAAACGGCTACGCGAAAAACCGTATGGGTTTCGTCCACAGTCACAGGTTTGGGTAAGAATAAATTTTCATATTCGCCTATCCAAGAAGCCATACTATTGAGAATTTCAAGTTGTGCCGTTTCGTTTCCGTCATACTTCTGAGTCACACCCTGATATGTTTCTTCATAGATGGGTATTCTAAAATTCCTAATCGTATCAATCTGATACGTATCGGTTTCTCCAATTTCGACCAGCGAAATATCAAATGGGGGCACGTGGTCGAAAAACACATGACAGGTATCTATTGCAGGGGCATCCACTGTATTGGTCGCTCGAAAAGTGTAAATACCGTTCCCTTTTATAGGCACTGTTAAAGAGGATGAATCGCTCGCGTACTCACTGACATTGACAATTTGCACCGTGTCGTTGTACGTCCATTCATACGTCCATCCATTCTTTTTCGGGAGCGGGGTAAAGACAAGATTGCCGAAGGGAGCCGTCCCCAAAGAGTCTTTTACAACAAAAAACTTATTCCCATCCAAATGCTGTTGTTCTTTCCACGGATTTGGTCCTACGTCTGCGATATGTATGTCTGCATGAGGGATGATGGCCACATTGCTTTTCCACGAAAAGCCGAATTTATCTGTAATAGTCACAAAAAAGGAAGTATCGTTATTACCCACAGTCAAGGTTTTGGGCAAAAAAAGCGGTTCATATTCGTCCATTTCAGATGGCACACCTTCATTAGAAATCAAATACTTCGCCTTTTCGTTTCCATAGACGGTATCCCCCTTGTAAACATAGAGTGGCACTCTGAAATCTTTTATGGTGTCAATGCAATATTCTTTCCTATCAGTAAGAT
>BNXR01000018.1 GCA_025999735.1 Bacteroidia bacterium
GTGTGGCGAGGTTGCTGTCTACAACTACTTGTTGGGAAGGAGTAGAAACGCCGGGTGCGCATAAAAAAGTGACGGTGTGGGTAAGAGTGGTGCTATCCCTCCAAGAGGCATAGAGCGATAGATGGCTTGTTATCGGCGTATTGAAATCCCAAAGGCTACTGTCAATCGCATGGTGCCAACCCATGAATCTGGATCCCATGAGGACAGGTTCATAGGGAGTGGAGGCCGTATATCCCCGTGCTACTGTTTGCGACATCGGTAGAGGAGTGCCACCATTGACATTGAAGTTCACCGTATAGGTAGTAAGAGTGTTATTCACCCATTGGGCGGCGAGTGTAAGTCCACTTGTAACCGGTGTGTGGAAGTCCCAAAGTTTGCTACTTCCGTTGTTATAGTACCAGCCAGCAAAGGTGTAGCCCGCACGTGGATCCGGAAGTGCAGGAATGGCAACGGTATCGCCGTGGCGTACAATTTGGTTGGGTTCATTGACATAATCCCCAATAAAGACAACCGTGTAGCTTGTATCGGTTTTAACAGGAATGGATGGGGGGGCGGATACAAAGGTCCAGCGAGCAGTCAGGAAAAGGTCTCGTGTCACCGGCTTAGTGAAATCGTACGCCACGCTATCACTGTACCAACCATCAAAGAAGTATCCTATGCGGGCAGGCTGATATGGAGTTGAAGCGACACTGTTATGGGCAACCACTTGCTGTGCAGGTTCAGGTATGCCCTTGTCAGCATAGAAGGTGACGACATGAGAGACGGTATTTGCATCAATCCACCGCGCAGAGAGCGTGATATTACTGGTGACAGGTGTATTGAAGTCCCAAACGGTGATATAGCCGGTGTTATTGTAGGTCCACCCACCAAAAATGTAGTTAGCACGCATAGGCTCGGCCGGCAGGGAAGCTAAATCACCATTTTTGACGATTTGCGTCACCGGAATAGGTTTACCGGAGAGAGCATCAAAGGTCACGGTATGGGTGGTGGCAGCGATATCAAGCCATTGTGCAGTGAGTGTAAGTGCATTCATAACAGGCAGGTTAAAGTCCCAAAGGGTATTGCCGTTGAGCCAGCCGCTAAAGGTATGTCCCGCAAGAGTGGGTGCGATGGGGGTGGTGGCGGTCTGTCCTTTTGCTACTGCTTGTTGTAAGGGAATAGGATTTCCGCCTTTTGTGTCAAAAGTGACTGTAAGGACGAGGATGGTGTCAATAATCCAACGTGCTCTAAGAGTGAAGCTTTCCGTTACCGTGGTATTGAAATCCCAAAGGATATTTTCTGTTCCATTGTAGTATGTCCATCCTCCAAAGGTGAATCTCGTACGGGTTGGCTCGATAGGAAGTGTGAGCATACTGCCACGAGGAGCTATTTGTCTTTCGGGCACAGGACTTCCAGATGTAGCATCAAAAGTAACTATAAAAATGGGTGTGCAGGCGGCTATCCACCGTGCTGTGAGCGTGAGGTTGCTCGTTACGGGATTCGTAAAGAACCAACGTTCCAGTTTCCCATTTTTTATATAATACCAACCGCCAAAGGTAAAATTCGGGCGTGTGGGAGCGACAAGCGGTTCTTCAACTATGTTGTTTAGCAGTAGTACTTGCCGGTCGGGAGTGGGAGTACCGAAAGCCGCATCAAAGGTCACCGTACAAGTAGAAAGGGTATTTGCTATCCATTTTGCATTGAGTGTAAGATTAGCGGTGATTGGCGTATTGAAGTTCCAAAGGGTAGCGCCGTTGAGCCAACCGCCAAAGATATAGCCCGTTCGCATAGGTTCCTGTGGGTGCGAGACTTTTCCACCCCTCTCTATTTTTTGTGATGCAGGAGGAGATGCATCACCGGTATAGAAACTAACCGTAAAGGTGGGAATGGCAGCGTTTACCCAGCGTGCGGATAGTGTGAGGTCGTTCGTTACAGGCGTTTGGAAGTCCCACGGTGTGTCGTCATGAAACCATCCAATCAGCGTATAGCCTACACGGGTAGAGGTAGGCGGTGAGGTAAGCGTGCTATCGGATGGGATTGACTGTTGTGGAATGTTAATACCATTGCCTATAAAGGTTACGATACAAGTATCTTTTTTCCAGTGAGCAGTCAGCGTGATGGGGGCTGTTACAGGACTACTAAAGTCGTATGGGGTAGTCATGTCCTCATGATACCAATAGTCAGAGGTATAGCTTGTGCGGGTGGGAGGAGTATTAGGTCGTACGACTGTGTCCACTCCATTCTTTGCTATCTGTAGCGCGGGAGTAGGGGAACCGCCATTCGCATCAAAAATAATGATGGACGAATCGCGGGAAAGAAGACTCCACTTGGCAGTGAGCAGAATATCACGTTTTACAGGTGCATTGAACACATAAAGATTTCTGTCATTGTACCATCCATCAAACAAGTAACCGGCACGAGTAGGAGTGACAGGTTCCGTGGCAGTACTATCTCGCTCTACGATTTGTTGAAAAGGAGCAGGCTTGCCACCATTCACGTCAAAGACGAGCATTTGTGTTGTAGTAGTGCCAGCGTTTGCCCAACGTGCTTTGAGTGTGAGATTGCCACTTGTCGGAGCGTTAAAATCCCACCCTTGAGCGTTCTCATACCAGCCCATAAACGCCTGACACGCGATGGCTGGAGTGTTGGGGAGCGAAACCTTGTCTCCTCTCACGACGAACTGTTGTAGAGGAGTAGGATTGCCTCCGTTAGCATTGAAAGTGACGGTATCAATGATATCTGTTGTGCTCACCCAACGGGCGGTTAGGGTAAGGGGCGCAGTTACTTGTGAACTGAAGTCCCACGTATTGTTTTTGTTGTACCATCCAATGAATACGTAGCCTGCGCGGGAAGGCTCGTGCGGAAGTACGACAGTTCCGCCTTGACCGATGATTTGTTGCGTCGGAGTAGGACTTCCACCGTCAGCATTAAAACTTACCGTATAGGTGGTCGTGGTATTGGGAATCCACGATGCTGTTAATCTCATGGTGTAAGGGGGGGCTGTAACCGGGGCGATAACTGTGACGGTAACCGGTGCATTAAAATCCCAAAGGACGTCCTTATTTGTCAGGGCGTTTTTATATGTCCATCCGACAAAGGTGTAGTTTGTGCGGGCAGGCTCGTTGGGGAGGGTGGCCGTGCTGTCTATTTCTACTATTTGGTTAGCAGGTTTAGGGCTACCCGGTGAAGCCCAAAAATCTATTGTACAATAGGGAGTGCTTGTGGGTATCCATTTTGCTGTGAGTGTGATATTGCTCGTTATTGGTCTAATAAATTCCCAATGGTCTTTTCCATTTCGCCAACCACCAAAGACGTGACCCGGATTGGTAGGTTCGTAAGGTTCTGAGCAATACGTGTCCGCAGCTATTAGTTGCGATGCCGGAGTGGGTAACCCACCATTTGCATCAAAGTTTACTGTATATATGGTCGTACCAATAGGGATCCAATATGCCGTGAGAGTGAAATTACCTCTTACCGGCGTATTAAAGTCCCAAAGGGTAGAGCCTCTGCGCCAACCGGCAAAAGTATAGCCTGAACGAGTGGGTGAAAAGGGGAGGGTGGCCGTGCTGTCGCGTTCCACCATTTGACTTGCAGGAATCGGACTGCCTTGGGGAACCGCGAAGGATACCGTATAGGCGTTTCTGCTTGCGGGGATCCAACGAGCGGTAAGTGTAATATTGCCACTTGTTGTATCGTTAAAATCCCAATGTTCATTACCGTGAAACCACCCGCCAAAGATGTAACTCGTACCACGAGATGGGTCAATAGGAGGTTTTGAAACGGTGTATCCACGAATGACCACTCGCTGTGCAGGATTGGGATTTGGACTTCCACCGTCGGCATCAAATGTTACCGTATCCGTTGGAGTAGATGCATCTGTCCAATGTGCTGTGAGCGTGATGTCGGTTTTTACCGGCTGGTTAAAGTCCCAATAATTACTGCCATTGAACCATCCGAGAAACTTGTCAGTTCCTTTGGTGGGATTTGGTGGTACGACAATAAGGCTATCCTCAACGACTATTTGGGGTGGAGGGGTTGAACTTGCTCCATCGGTATCAAAATGTACATTATAAAGGTTCACGGTCAACTTCCAGTGAGCACTTAGCGCAATATCTCTATCCACCCACCAAGTGAAGTTCCAAGGGGTACTGCTATCATACCATCCATCGAAAACATAATACCAATGGGCGTGAGTAGGAGTTGTGGGTTCGATGATAGTGCTGTCATGACGTACGGATTGCGGAGAAAGTGCAATATTATCACCGACAAAATGTACGTTGTAACGCACCCAATTCCATTGGGCTGTTAGCGTCATGGCGGTGTCTGTTACCTGTGAGCCAAAGTTGTATGCACAATTAGTGGTGTCGTTTTTATAATAATCGTACGGAGTAGTTATGGTGTCTTTATACCAATAGCGAAAGATTTTTCCCGTTTTTACCGGGTCAGGTGGGCGTACGACCGTATCAAATCCCTGATTCATAGTTTGTTGTGCAGGAGGAGGAGTCACTTCTCCGTTTGTGCTAAAGGTTACGGTGCTGATGTTATGCGCCCAATTAGCGGTAAGCGTGTAGTCACGCAGTACAGATGTGCTGAAATTATACGCTGCGCCACCGTTGTCATAATCGTTCCAACCCAGCAGGTGAAAATATTGTCGTGTAGGGTCAGGTGGTTGTGTGGCGATACTGTCATGACGTATGGATTGCGAGGGTTGATTTCCTAAGCTAGCACCGATGTTAACGCTGTCACCAACAAAATCCACATCATAACGCACCCAATTCCATTGGGCAATCAGCCTCATATTGAGGTCTGTCACTTTCGTGCCAAAGTTGTATGCACAATTAATGGTGTCGTTTTTGTAATAACTATAAGTACTCCCATCCTCTTTATACCAATAGCGAAAGATTTTTCCTGTTTTCGTCGGGTCAGGGGGTCGCACGACCGTATCGAATCCCTGATTCATAGTTTGTGGTGCAGGAGGAGAAGATTCTCCGTTTGTGTTAAAGGTTACGGTGCTGATATTATGTTCCCACTTGGCGGCGAGCGTGATATTGCGTGTTACCGGTGTGGTAAAATTAAATATTGTATTGTCATCGTACCAATTCACAAAATGGTAATATTGTCGTGTAGGGTCCGGTGGTCTTATAGCCACACTGTCATGGCGTATAGATTGCGT
Organism: Bacteroidia bacterium; assembly: GCA_025999735.1. Taxonomy (GTDB): domain Bacteria; phylum Bacteroidota; class Bacteroidia; order Bacteroidales; family Marinifilaceae; genus JAISHE01. The sequence goes on from BNXR01000018.1 coordinate 5,153, forward strand.
GAGTTGTTTACCGGTGATGTTTTCAACACTGTCACCGATAAAATTCACATCATAACGCATCCAGCTCCAGTGGGCGGTCAGTGTGATATTGGAACTTACAAGAGTTGTAAAGTTGTATGGTGTAGTTGGGTCGCTATGGTACCAATAGTCAAAGTTGTGTCCCACAAAGACGGGATTACTTGGACGTGTGGCGGTATCGACACTTTGTTGTATTTTTTGCGTAGCAGGATTTGGACTGCCACCATTAGCATTGAAGGTGACGGTAACAAAGCTCATACCCCATGTTGCAGTAAGCGTGACGCTATCCTTCACGAGGGTACCAAAATCCCAAAATAGGCTTCCGCTGTGACTCCAACCAGTAAAAGTGTAGCCCGTACGATCAGGGTCTGCCGGTTGGAGAATCGTATCGCCATACGAAATGACCGTATCTTTTGAGATGGCAGGTGAACTCAGGGGAGAGCGAAATTTAACATTGTAAGTAATCCGTTCCCACTTGCCGAAGAGCGTGTCATTTCTTGTCACCGGTGTGCCGAAGTTGTATTGTCCTGTGAAGGTGGGGGTATCATACCAACCCTTAAAGATGTGTCCTTCGCGCGTGGGAGCGTAAGGCATGGTAACAGTGTCGGAAGAACTCGCGTGTTCGATTAATTGTGGTGCAGGGACAGGACCTGCACCGCTCATGTAGGGACCTCCATCATTGGGAAGTTCAAAGGTCACCGTATCGGGGTTGGTAATCCACTTGGCCTTTAGCGTTAGGGTAGGAGGAGTACCGGACACTACGGGGTGGGTGTCCCAAAGTGGTGTGTTGAAGTCCCAAAGTTCGTTCGGAGCAACTTCCCAACCGCCAAAGATTTTAGTTGCGAGCTTCGGTGAGTAGGGAAGCGCAACAGTCTCTCCTAACTTTACTTTTTGATTTGCTGGCGTAGGTCCGCCACCGTCGGCATCAAAAATGACGTTACAGAATTGGGTACCCGCAGGTTCCCAACGTGCAGAGAGTATTATAGTCGTGATAACCGGAGTACTGTAGTCCCAAAGCGGTGTATTGAAGTCCCATAGGTTGTTGGTGTGCCCTCTATCGTACCAGCCGAAAAAGTCGTAAGATGGGCGGGTGGGAGGAGTGACACGCGGAATGGTGTCTCCTTGCGCGACGGTTTGCTGTGGAATGGAAGGACCGCCCCCATTCACATTATAGCTTACTACAATGGGAATAATATCCCATTTTGCCGTAAGCACCGTGTTACTCTTTACCGGTGTATTAAATGTCTGTGTATTATAGTTCCATAGCTTGTTTGATTGGTCGTACCAACCGGCAAAAGTTCTGTACTGTCGCGTAGGGTCAGGCTTAGTGGCAAGTGAATCACCGCAAAATACAGTGGTATCAGGGTATATGTCGGTACCGTCGTAATTTTTAAAACTTACCGTGTAAAAAATAGGATCCCATTTAGCGGTGAGCGTGGTATGTGTGCCTGTGGCTGTTACCGGAACGCTGAAGTCGTACGATGATGAGAACGTGGGGGCATCATCATACCAAGCGCCAAAAGTGTAACATTCGCGGGCAGGTTCAAATGGAAGCGTGGCTGTCGAGGCATTCGCCACTATTTGTCGCGTAGGAGCAGGGGCACCACCGTTAGCATCAAAGCTTATCGTATCAATTTGAGTACCCGCAGCAATCCAGTACGCATCAAGTTGGAAGTTGCTCGTTACCGGCGCATTGAAGTCCCAGAGGTCAGTATTTTTGCGCCATCCAATAAAGACAAAACCCGTAAGAGTAGGTTCGTATGGAAGTGTCACTTTCTCTCCTTCGATGATTACTTGCTGTGCAGGACTTGGGGCACCTCCGTTTGCGTCAAAGGTGATGGTGTTCGTGGGAAGCATATTAGGGATCCAGCGTGCTGTGAGTGTCATGGAAGAGAGTACCGGCGTATTGAAGTCCCAGAGGGTGCCCCCATTAGCAAGACGCCACCCACCAAAGATGAAACCCGTACGGGTAGGGGTAATGGGGGTATGCGCAGTATCCCCTTGTGCAACTGTTTGCTGTGGTGGTGCAGGGGTACCGCTGCTAACATTAAAACTTACTGTCATGGGAATGATATTCCACTTTGCCTTGAGCGTCATGTTGCGCGTTACCGGCGTTGAGAACACCCAAGGATTGCCGCTATCATCGTGCCAACTATCAAAAGTCCTGTATTGCCGCGTTGGTTGCGGTGTGGGAACACTCAGCGTTTCGCCATACAATAGTACAGTATCAGAAAATGAGGGACTGCCGCCGTCGCTGTCAAATTTTACCGTGTCGCGTTGCCTTGTCCATTGGGCGGAGAGCGTGATGTCGGTGCTCACATTTGTTGCGAAGTTCCAAATGTTGCTGCCGCTGTTGTTAGGAGACCAACCGTCAAAGTTATGCCCTTCACGGATAGGCGGAAGAGGCTCGGTGGCTGGCGTATTGGGTTGGATTTTTTGTGGTATAGGCAGAGGAGTTGCTGCGTAGGGAGCACCATCACTGGGGAAGGCAAAAGTAACTGTTTTGTAATCTGCATCAAGCCAGCAGGCAATGAGTTTCAAAGATTTCTCTACCGGTGCATTGAAATCCCAAAGGTCAGTTCCTCCATTATCAATACGCCAACCACCAAAGAACTTACTTGTGAGGGTAGGCTCGTATGGAAGCGAAACCTTTTCACCTCGTATGACTATTTGCTGTGCCGGTGTGGGGCCACCGCCATTAGCATTAAAGGTTATAGTGTCGGTTGTAGCGAAACTATTTATCCAGCGTGCAGTAAGCAGGATGTCTGTGACTACCGGCGTATTGAAGTCCCAAAGTTGGTTACTTCCATCGAACCAGCCGCCAAAGATGTCAGTTCCGTTGCTCGGAGTCGGAGTTATCGGGGGGAGTTCTGCTGGAGTTCCATCGTTGACTATTTGTTGTGCCGGCATAGGGCTACCACCTTGTGCATCAAATGTAACCGTACGAACACGTGTCCACTGTGCGATGAGCGTGAGCACTTCAACTGCGGGGAAAAGCACCACGGTCGGTTCGTACTTTGTACCACCGACATAGTCAGAGAACCAGCCGTTAAATTTGTAGCCGTTAAGATTATTGGACGGTAAACTGCCAATAGCGTCACCTAGCTGTACGATTTGATCGGGGGGAGTAACATCGCCACCGTTGGGCACAAACTGCAATTTAAAACTGGAACGTTTCCAGTGTGCAAAGAGCGTGGTGTCCACCTCGAAAGTGTAGGGTGTTGTTGGTTCGTACCTGATACCACCTTCTTCTGCTGTGTACCAATCGTCAAAATCGTAGAGAGTACGAGTAACGACGGGCAAATCGCCAATAGCAGTTCCATAACTTACTCTTTTTGAAGCAGGAGTAGGGGAGCCTCCAGTGGGATCATAGCTCAGCGTGAAAGATTTTAAGACCCACTGTGCCGTAAGAGTGAGATTTCCCTCAAAAGCTACAAGAGTTGTCCCTACGGCATGGGTGGAGACGCCATCGTGCCAGCCGGAAAATTCGTACCCTGTGTTGCCTGCAAATTCGTTGTCGGGAGTAGTATAATCACGACCATTAGGTATAGCGACCTGTGTCATTGTGCCACTGCCCTGCGTGCCGGCAGCAAAAGTTACCGTATAACCTATCGTCATGCTCAGTGTTTGCCTAAGGCTTCTGCCAGCACATGAAGATACCTCCACAGCGAACGTAAAAACGCCTCTACTTGTAGGAATGCCTGACAGTACGCCGGTAGAGGCGTTCAGATTAATACCTGATGGAATGTTACCGCTGACAATAGTCCAAGTAACATTCGTGTAGTCCGAAGTAGCAGTGAGAGTTTCACTGTACGCTTGTCCTACCATCCCATCGGCAACTGAGGTCGTGGTGATAGTCGGAGCCACATCAATAAATTGTCGCTCATACGCTCCCATGTCTATATTCGCATCGTAGAGTCGAGGTACCATTGCCAAATCCTTTTCCCCTGAAAATGCTGCAACACCGCGTGCAGAGAGGTAAAGAGCATTGTTGCCGGCACCCATATTGGGAGAGCAACCTCCTAATCTGTAATCCCCCTCAGTTGTTGGCGCAGAAGTTGAGGACACAGGAGCTACAAATTTGGGGTCGTTGTCGGCGTTCGTGCCATTCAAATTGCCCGTGCCGGAAGGAGTTTGCCCCTTTACCAGAGAGTATTGTGCTCTAACAGTGCCTATCAATTCTGTACTGTTTCCCCATACAATGGAATTATTTAATATCGTTGAATTTCCATTCAGTCCTGCCCCATTATTCCCTGCTATCGTAACATTTGTCAGTTTTGAAGATGAACCACCCCAGTCTGTGATACCGGCACCACTTGCTCCCTTATTTCCCGCTATCAGTACATTTGTCAACGTAGGCTGACCAGCATTGACAAACAATCCTCCACCATATACTCTTGCCACATTTCCGCTAAAAATGCAATTATTAAATGTCGGGGACGAATTGTAGATGTATATCCCACCGCCGTCTCCGGTGCTCGTATTATAGCCTTCTACGGTGGGCAAAGTACTGCCGTTTGCATTTCCTTCGCTGATAATAAACCCGTCCACGCAGGCTGTTCCAACGTTATTATGGGAGACCATCACGTGATAGCAATTGTCAGCATTGCTGTTTTTAGTACCTAAATCGCCCGACAGGATTGTTGGGTTAAGCACAGAGTTACGTTGAGAAATACTTGTTTCACTATCAACCCCTGCAAAGCCTCCGTAAAGTTTCACATCTTTAGCGAGCTTGAATGCTTTGTCTCTATCGCCACCGGTGGTACCTGCCACATACACAGGATAATAGGTGCCCTTAGCTACCCAAATCTGTTTTATGGCAGTATTGGAGCGTGCCTTGTACAGAGGATCAGCAAGATTAGGGTAAGCATTCCTCCAAGAAGAGCCGTTCTTAGCTCCAGCACCGCCTTCTATCACATAAACAATGCCGTTAGTGCCCGGCTGTATGCTTTGCCCATGTATGCAAAAAATACATCCCCAAAGGATCAGAAGTGTAAATGTTATTTTTACAATTGTATTTTGCATTTTTTTATTTACTAAAGTTTCCCACTTTATAAATTGTTGAAAAATAGGGCAAATTAGGACCGCAAAATTAAATAAATATGGTGAGAGTTTAAGAAAAAAATGTAATTTTCCCCTATAAATTTTGTCTGATATTTTTATTCGTTTGTGTGTAATTGAAATTTAATGCTACCTTTGTCATGCTATTTGAAGATAATAGTCACAAAAAAGTGGGTGGATATCACCGAAATATGCACTCAATGATACGATACTGCCACCGTTGTCGGCTTGCTCGATAAAAAAAACGCTAATGGAAGAAATCCCCAACAAAATCAAAAACAATATGGGGATTACCGCGCGTTCCGCTCCGTGTCGCTTGGCAATCTTATTGATATTTACTCCTTGTATGTAAAATAACAACTGATTCAGTATCGGCTGTCAAACCAATCTATTCATTTCCCCGCTATGTCATGACGTTACGCTAACATACTACTTGCCCAAAACCCCTAATGGAATGACATTCACACCGTCCGGTCTTCTGTGTGCAAATCCGAAACTTGTTATTATATTGAGTGATTTGGGAAGGTTCGTTTTTTGGCTGTCAAGTTTCATTGCAAATTTCAGCAGCGAATTTGCTGCTTCATCGGCTGCTGCGTAGCCTAACTTTACTTCAAATGCTGCCCAAGTTCCGTTTCGCTTTTGGACAATAGCATCAACCTCTTGACCTGTTGAATCTCTGTAAAAGAACACTTTTGCATCAATAGCATCTGCATAAACGCGCAAATTGTGTACCACCAAAGACTCAAATAGGAAGCCCAAGTATTTTAAATCACGTAGAAGCCAATCTACATCTTCGCCTATGACAGCCACGGCAATGGAAGGATCTGTAAAATGCCGCTTGGGAGATTTTCTAAGTGTAGCAGAAGAACGCAGTGTGACATTAAAAGCTGGCAGGTCTTCAAGAATCATCAATCTTTCAAGTGCCAAAAGATAAGAAGAGGCCGTATCTCTATCAAAAGTACTACTGTCTTTTCGTGCATCTGCTGTCAGCGTCTCAATGGAAGCATCTGTTGAAATATTACGTGCGATGGACGACAATAAAGCCCGCACTTTTATTGGGTCTCGGCGAACCTCTGAAACCCGCGAAAGGTCGATATCGGCTTCGCACCCGCCAGTAGAAGATATGGGTCAATAGACATGATTTCTTTAATATTTTCATTGACATCAAAGCGAACTATCGACTTTGATGCACGGCGAGCCGTTTCTGTCTTACCACAGAATTTCGGTCCTTCTATTAAAAGCGCACCAATATACGACAATCTATCTGCCAATTCTATGTCTGCAAATCTATCTAAATACGGCATACGCTATTCTGTTTATTATCAGCTTTTTATTCGTTCTATTCGGCAAAATAGAAGCTTTCTATTCGGCAAAATAGAAGCTTTTCATTCGGCAAAATAGAAGCTTTTCAGGCGGCAAATGTACATGAAATTTTTCAATTTGCCCACAGATGAATAAAAATTGGTTAATTATTTTTCCTGACTCAGGATTTCTATCTGCTGACGGATAGATTCTTCGTGGATGGCTTCCAATACGGTTTTCATAAAGGGAACACCTATGCCCATTTTTTCGGCTTGCGAGATGCGTTTTTCCAAGATTTCATCGTAACGATTAGTCTGAAGAACGGGCATATTATGCTCTTTTTTGTATTGACCGATTTCTTTGGAAATGCGCATACGCTTTGATATGATGGCTAATAAATCGCTGTCCAATTCGTCAATTTGCTGACGCAACTCGCATAGGTTTTCTGTCGTTTGGGTGGTGTCGCGGATGACCAATAAATTGAGGATGTAAGACAATACATCCGGCGTCACTTGCTGGTCTTTATCACTCCACGCACTATCAGGGTCGCAATGCGATTCGATAATCAGTCCATCGTAATTCAAATCCATTGCCTGCTGACAAAGGGGTGCTATCAGTTCTCTTTTTCCCCCGATATGACTGGGGTCAGAAATTAAAGGCAAGTTGGGAAACCGCCTTTTCAACTCAATGGGGATATGCCATTGCGGTAAATTGCGGTACAACTTTTTGTCGTAAGAGCTAAATCCACGGTGGATGGCACCGATTTTGCGAACACCGGCGTTGTAAATCCGCTCCATAGCCCCGATCCACAAATCCAAGTCCGGATTTACCGGATTCTTTACGAGTACAGGCCCCGTGAACCCCACCTCTTTCAGTACATCGGCAATTTCCTGCATCGCAAAGGGATTGGCAGAAGTACGCGCTCCAATCCAAAGGATATCGACACCGTTTTTGACAGCTTCAAGTACGTGATTGTGCGTAGCCACTTCGGTAGAGATGTACATACCTGTCTCCTTTTTTACACGCTGTAACCAAGGAAATCCTTCGCTACCAACGCCTTCAAAGCCACCCGGTTTGGTACGTGGCTTCCAGATGCCGGCGCGAAATATCTTAATCCCTTTGTCGGCCAAACCGCGAGCCGTTGTAATCACTTGTTCCTCCGTTTCTGCACTGCATGGACCTGCAATGATAAGGGGACGCTGAGAGCTAATTCCCGATAATAAAATTGATTCTAATTCCATATTCTTATAGTCTATTTTGCTTATTTTTATCTATTTTTTGTCTATTTAAGAGCTTATTTGGGGCTTATTTTGGGGCGACAAAAGTAAATGAAAATCGCGGAATTTCCAAATTAGAGTACTAAACTTTATTCCAACCCATATTCCTTCAACTTCCGATAAAGCGTCCTCTCTGAAATACCGAGGTCATTAGCGGCGAGTTTTCGCTTGCTACCGTTTTTTTCTAATGCTTTGACTATCAATTCTTTTTCCTGTTTATTTAGAGAAAATGTCCCCTCTTCCACGAGGGCTACTGTATCCTGAATAGGTTCGTCTATATCTGTATCAATGGTAGTATCTATTCTAGTACCTATATCAGAAGCTCTGCTCAAATCTCTACTAAGGTCTCTAACAGTATCTTTGGTAATGACCGTCGGTCGGGGCGCGGGATTGCCATCTACGTCGTAGGATTTTCGCAGTACGATGGAAGTGCCCACATCTGCGATGGGAGCTTGCTCCGCTTTTCCCAACATCCCGTACACCAGCTGTTTAAGGTCGTTCATGTCCGCTTTCATATCGAAAAGCACTTTATAAAGGATTTCCCGCTCGGAAGTAAACGAGGTATCTGAGAAATTTTGAGCACTCAACACCGGCAGTGCGGTCTGTTCGGTAGGCAGGTATTTTTTGAACGTTTCAGCATCAATAAAGCGTTCCTGCTCAATGATGGAAACCTGCTCTGCCACATTTTTCAACTGGCGGATATTCCCCGGCCAACGGCAGGTAAGAAGTAGATTTACTGCTTCTTCGCTCAATTTGACGGCAGGCATTCTGTACTTTTCGGCAAAATCGGAGGCAAACTTGCGAAACAACAGCGCAATGTCCGCTTTCCGTTCACGCAAGGGCGGCACAAAAATGGGTATCGCATTTAACCGATAGAACAAATCTTCGCGGAATTTACCGTTCTTAATCGCAAAAGGAATATCTACATTGGTGGCAGCAATCACGCGTACATTGGTTTTCTGCACTTTTGAAGAACCAACCCGAATAAACTCGCCACTTTCCAAAACACGCAACAACCGCGCCTGCGTAGTCAGTGGAAGTTCACCCACCTCATCCAAAAAGATGGTACCCTCATTTGTCACCTCAAAATAACCTTGTCTATCGCCCAATGCACCGGTAAAAGAGCCTTTTTCGTGACCGAACAATTCGGAATCAATAGTGCCCTCAGGGATGGCACCGCAATTCACGGCAATATAGTTCGCATGTTTCCGAATACTGAATTGGTGTATAATTCTTGGGAAAACCTCTTTCCCAACCCCACTTTCACCACTGATAAGTACCGACAAATCGGTCGGTGCCACTTGTCGGGCAATGTCTATCGCCCTATTCAACCCTTCATGATTGCCGATAATCTCAAATCGCCGTTTGATGTTTTGTAAATCTTCCATCACTATTTATGATATTTTCTGACGAATCTCCTTTAGAAATTCTTTCATCCCTGCCGAATCTTTTACTTCAATGATTTTCAATAGTTTGGCCAATTCTTTACGGATTTGTTCCAATTGTTCGGGTGTACGCGGATTAAATAATATTTCCGTCAATAAATAATCATCTTCAGAAAGCAGTCCACGGGCAATATCCATGTGTTTCTTGAAGGTCGTACCCGGTGAATCCTGATGTTTCATGACCGATGAAAATACCAAGGTAGAAGCAAAGGGAATGGAAAGGGAGTAGGCAATTGTCTCATCATGTTCGTCGAATGTATATTCAAAGATGTTCAATTTCAGCGAGTTGTACAAATCCCGAAAAAAAATCTTTCCTAAGTGTGAGGATTCCGTAATGATGATGGCATTTTCCGATGACAAGTTGCCCAAATTCGCAAATGTCGGACCAAACATCGGATGTGTCGAAACAAAGGGTCTGCCCACAGTCTCGTAAAATTCTTTTAATCCTGTTTTTACAGAAGCGATGTCCGACAAGATGCAGTTTTCAGGCAAATAGGGGAGCACTTGCTTGAAGGCATCTATGGTATATTTAACTGTGGCGGCATTAATCAAAATTTCTGGTTTGAAATCGGCGATCTCTTTGGGGTCGCTCATTCTAACGCAATTGTACGTGAAGCGTAATCGCTCCGGTTTGTAATCGAAGATGCCCACTTCATGCTCTGAACTCAACACATCGGCGAAGAAAGAACCCATTTTGCCAGCACCTAATATCTGTATCCTCATGGTAACTATTTACAATTATCCCGCAAATTTAATCACCTTTTTGCTGACTGCAAAATAATTAAACATAAATACGCAATATACAGATAAAATGAATTAAATTTGCATCCCAATTTTATGCCCTATAACATAAAAAAATTAGACCCGTTAATATGACTCAGAAAATTTTAATTCGAGACTTGACCCTAAGAGACGGGCAGCAATCCGCTTTCGCGACCCGCATGACGCAGGCACAAATTGACAGAGTGTTGCCTTTTTATAAAGATGCCAACTTCTATGCGATGGAAGTATGGGGAGGGGCGGTCCCTGATTCCATTATGCGCTATTTAAACGAAAACCCGTGGGCCCGACTTGAAAAAATCAAAGCCTCTGTCGGCAACGCCTCAAAACTGGCGGCTCTCTCAAGAGGACGCAACCTCTTCGGATACTCTCCCTATACTGACAGTATCATTGACGGGTTTTGCAAAAATTCCATCGAATCAGGACTGGGCATCATGCGCATTTTCGATGCTTTGAATGATGTAGAAAATGTGAAAGCAAGCATCAAATATGTGAAACAATACGCTGGCATTGCCGATTGTGCCGTCTGCTATACCATAGATCCGCATTTCTCAAGCATCCAACGACTTAAGGCATGCCTAAAGGGTAAACCACTTCCCAAAGCCGTCTTTACCAACGACTATTTCTTAAACAAGGCGAAAGAAATGGAAGCCTTAGGCGCAGATATGATTACTATCAAGGACATGAGCGGACTGGTTCCACCTTCCAAAATTGCGGAACTGATACACCTGTTTAAGAAAAATCTGAAAGTCCCCATTGACTTTCATACCCACTGCACACCTGGATTTGGGCTGGCAGCCGTCCTACAGGCTATCGTGGCTGGGGTGGATATTGTTGATACTGCTATTTGGAACTTTGCCGGCGGACCGGCGGCTCCCGCCATCGAATTGATTTATCTTTTCTGCCTGAAATTGGGCGTGGTGATGGATGTGAACATGGAAGCCGTCGCCAAAATCAACAAAGAATTGTACCTCATTCGCAAAGAATTGGAAGATTTTGATGCCGTGAAACAGTATCCGAAAAAATTCAATCCACTCACAGACATTGTACCCACCGAAATAAACAAGGAATTTGACAAGGCTATTGAAGCCGCAAACGCTAATCAGGAAGAGGCTTTGCTAAAATCCTGTCATGCCATTGAAGCGTATTTCAACTTCCCTGCACCAAACGAAATGGTCAAAAACGCCGAAATCCCAGGTGGCATGTACACCAATATGGTCGCCCAATTGAAGCAATTGAACTCTATGGACATCTTAGAAAATGCAATGAAATTGCTACCAACGGTACGTTTGGCTGCCGGACTGCCTCCATTGGTGACTCCTACCAGTCAGATTGTAGGGGCACAAGCAGTTAACTGTGCCATAGACATCAAGTCCGGCAAACAGCCCTACACCAATGTCTCCAACCAATTTGCTGCTTTGGTAAAAGGCGAATACGGTAAAACACCTATCCCCATTGACCCACAATTCCGCTTGAAAATTACGGGCATGAAGGAGGAAACACCGTATGATACCTCCACCTATAAACTGCAGCCGAACCCTGAACTTCCCAAAGCTGGTGGCGTGAAATTAGCAGAAAACGAAAAAGAGGTGCTTCTCCTCGAACTATTTCCCACCGTGGCAAAAACCTTCCTCACGAAATTGAAAGAAGAAACATACGAAGCCACACACCAACCAGAACCGCTCGCAGCAGAAGCGAAGGTCGAAGCGGCTCCCAAAATAACGGGTAAGACAGTGGAAGCTCCAATGCCCGGTAGTATCTGGAAAGTCTTAGTGAAAGTGGGCGACACCATCAAACGCGACCAAACCGTCCTCATCTTAGAAGCCATGAAAATGGAAAATAACATCGCCTCAGAGTATAACGGCACCGTAAAGCAAGTTTTTGTCAAAGAAGGAGATGTCGTTCCAGTAGGGCGCGTGCTGGTGGAAATCAGTGCCTAAGCGCGTCAGTATAATTTCCGCCAACACAAACATTCATCTATTCATATAGGTGTGTATGGACAGGGATTAATATTTCATACGACTTTCTGAGCGGATTTTTTAGGTCATTTTCTCGTAACCACGGATTAAATCGCTTCAAGGTCTTTAATGAAATATGGTGTTCTTTCGCAAAATCTACTAAGTTGCCAATGGACGTATTCACTTGGACCCGCGTGGTTTCTTCGATAGGATAGGTGTCCTGTACGCTGAAATTGTACAATTGGGGATGTGTCATAATCTGCTTTAAAGCCAATATGCGGAACACATAGCGTCCGGTTTCCTCGTTCAGCATGAGGTCGTAGTAATTAGTCACTTTTTGGTCTGCCAACCTTTTATTGAGTTGACCTCTACCAGCATTGTAGGCTGCGGCAGTGGTTGTCCATGAACCGAAATGTTCATAAGCCTTTTTCAAATATCGAGTAGCGGCACGAGTTGCTTTCTCCAAATTATAACGCTCGTCAATCCCTCTACCTACTTCCAGATTAAATTCACGGGCAGCACCTTCCATAAACTGCCAGATACCAGCAGCTCCCGCAGGAGATACGGCTAATGGATATAGACTACTCTCAATGACTGCCAGATACTTAAAGTCGTCCGGTACCCCTTCTTCCTTGAGAATAGGTTCTATAATTGCAAAAAAACGAGGTGCCTTATGCATAATCTGCAAACTATGAGAATGCAAATAGGTGTTCACAATCAGCTCTTTACGAAAAGATTCTACCACATCAATCCTATGTAGAGGCACTTCCTCGCTGGCGAATGAAATTCGCTCAGGCACTTTGACATCCGTTGTGTACGCAAGCGGCATCTCCGTTATTTCCGCAAATTTATTATCAAAATGACTCAGGTCCTCCGCTATGGGATCTAGCTTAAATTCATCCTTGCTATTTTGCCCCTTATGTAGCGGCGAAAACATAAAAATAACGAACGCCAAATTAAGCAATGTAAGCGTCAGGGTAAGGTAAAGAGCAGTTTCAAATTTTTTCATACGTCTAAATTTTGTAAATTATTGAAATTCAATCATCCCCTTATGTGCCTGAAAGCGGCATGTAAGTTTCATTATTAAACTAAAGTTTCCCAGCTTATAAAGGTAATTGGGCAAATTAGGGACGCAAAATTAAGATAAATATTGTAGAGACACAAGATTTTGTGTCTCTACGTTGCGATGTGGGTTAAAAGTATTCTTGTTTACTATCAACTTTACCTTTTTTCCCTCTATAGAATTTTCTACTATCGCCTGTCTTGCGATTGATTTTCCGATTAGCACTATTGGCAATGTTTCTTTCGCGTAATCTTCAAGCCTATGTTGCGCCCTTATAACCCTATTTCTCCAATTATCCCCTATTTCTTTCATTATTCCTCACGCTTGACATTTTTCGCTTATCGGTATTAGTACAATTTACGCATTTTTGAGGACGTATCACCGTAAATTTGGGGCCTTGCCCTGAAAAATTTGGAATTTCGTTTTTGCTTTCAATTATTTTGTTTATCTTCGCGGATATTTTTAAACCACAAGTCATGAAGAAATTACCAATAGGTATTCAGTCGTTTGAAGATTTGCGAAGCAATGGTTATCTTTATGTTGATAAGACAGAAGATATTTACAGGCTTGTTACGTCATCAAAAATAGTTTTTCTTTCGCGTCCGCGTCGTTTTGGAAAGTCACTGCTTGTCAGTACGTTGGGTGAATTGTACAAAGGCAATCAATCATTGTTTGAAGGTCTTTACATTTACGACAAATGGGACTGGACACACCAATATCCTGTTATTCGGATCGACTGGACGAATATTGAGCATCGGAGTAGCGAAGTGATGGAACAAAGTATGTCCACTTTTTTGCAACAAGAGGCAAATTTTCATGAGCTAACACTTGTTTCGAAATATTCTGCCGATTGTTTTGCCGAATTGATTACTTTATTGCATCGCAAAACAGGACAAAAAGTGGTCGTTCTTATTGACGAATACGACAGTCCCATATTGGATTCCGTGGGTAAACCGGAAGCAGAAGGAGTACGTGAGTTTCTTCAATCTTTTTATAAGAGACTAAAAGCCACTGACGACCACCTGAAATTTGTCTTTATGACAGGCATAACGAAAGTGGCCAAAGTATCAATATTTTCAGCGTTGAACAATCTTGAAGACATTACGTTAGACGAAAAATATGCCTCTATCTGCGGTTATACACAAGAAGAATTGGAACGCGACTTTTCGGAATATATTGACGATACGGCAGTCCACTTAGAGATGACAAGGGAAGATTTACTGGCAAACATTCGTAGAATGTACGATGGCTACTCGTGGGATGGCACAACATCGGTTTACAATCCGTTTTCTACTTTGCCGTTCTTTAAAATGAAAGTGTTTTCCAATTACTGGTTTGAAACGGGTACACCTACTTTTTTGATTAATCGGCTCAAAAAACACGGTCTTGCTAAAACTATATTGGAACCGATAGTTGCAAGTCAGACGGCTTTCGACAGTTACGATCCGGAGGCACTTGATGATGTCCCTTTATTATTTCAGACAGGTTACCTGACTGTCAAAAACAAACAACGAGTGGGTATAAGTTCTCAATATACATTGGAAGTACCGAACATGGAGGTAAAAGAGTCGCTGATGGAACATTTGTTAAGTGCCTATACCAATTATCCCCGTTCAACCATGTCGGTACTTGGACGGGAAATGTTGCAACAAATCCTTGTTTGCGATGAGGAGGGTTTTACAAACAATATGCGCAAAATGTTTGCCGATGTTCCCTACACTCTACAAGCATCCAAGTCAAGAAACAAAGCCAAAGCGGAAGCGGAAAACTTAGAAAATGAAGCCCGTTATCACATCATCTTTCAACTGTGGATGACCATGCTTGGTTTCAATATTCAAAGCGAAAAGATAACTAACCGTGGACGTATGGATGCGGTATTACTGCAAGACGGAGTGGCGGTAGTGGTAGAACTGAAATACCACGCCAAAAAGAAATTGAAAACCTTGCTTAAGCAGGCAATAGCACAAATTTATGATAAACGGTATTATGAACAATTTCTTGACCGGAAAGTTATTCTGCTGGGCATTGCATTTAGTGGAAAAGAGGTCGGTTGCAGAATAGAATGTAGAAATTTAGAAATTTAGAAATTTAGAAATTAATTTCTGCCTTCAATACGTTGCGTCAATTAAAAGATTAGTAAAATAAATAAATAAATAAATAAATAAATAAATAAATAAATTAAACAATAAAGATTATGAACTCAGTTAAATTAAAATGTACAAACATTTCGTTAGTGAAAACGATAAAAGGTTCTTTCGTAGCACCTATCCTTTGCGGATGTTTCTTATTCCAAGGTCTGGAAGTATCATCCCAAAATATTGTTACCTATTTGGGCAAAGAAAAAGTGGAAAAAACCAACGAAGGCGAAGTTTTTTTCCGGTTCACCGAAGGGCTGATATTGCCGTCTGGCGGGAACGTAAATTCTTATTTCAGTGCGCAGGATATGGCGGCATGGTTGTATGCCACCGGCAAGTTTACAACGCCTCGTGCGGGCGACTCAATTGCCTATTCCTATCCTAATATTACTCCAGCAAACCGACAGCCGCAAGCAGGCGGAAATAATCGTTCCCGTTCTAACTCTCAAATGTTGCCCCGCTGGAAATGGGCTGCAACGGCGGACACGACAGGAGTGTTTCAAAACCCCAATATGCGGTCTTCTTACCTCTACACGTCCTACATTTCGCCAAAAGAACAGTTGGTATTGCTGGAAACGACAGGCGGACAGCGCACCTTTGTCAATGGAGCGCTTCATGAAGGAGACTATTACGACTATGGTTATAGCCTGACGCCCATCAAATTGAAGAAAGGACTGAATGAATTTGTCTATACCCCCGGACGTTTCGGGCGTGTGGCTTCCAAGCTGGTGCATCCAAGCAAGCCCATTATGCTGACCAAACGCGATATGACCCTGCCTGACTTGCTGATTGGTGAAAACACACCGCAATGGGCGTCCATCAGGGTGATTAACCTTACGGAAAAACCGTTGAAAGGCTTGAAAATCCGGTCGAAACTGCCCACAGGCGAACAGATAGAATACTCGACCGACCATCTTCTTCCGCTATCGGTTAGAAAAGTGAAATTCCAGTTCCCTGCGTTGTCAGCTAGCAACACTGAGGCGGGCGCAGTCACTGCCACCGTTGAACTGCTCGATGCAAGCGGAAAAATCCTCGACAAAATTGAGATTCCCGTCAGAAAAGCCACCGCGAGCGGTCATCATACCCGCACTTTTGTCAGCAAAATTGAGGGAAGCGTGCAATTTTACAGCATAGCCCCAGCCCGGCGAAAAACGCCCGGCGAAACCAAAGGGCTTACCCTGTCGGTGCACGGCGCCGGTGTTGACGCCCACGGACAGGCAGCCTGTTACCAGCAAAAAGACGATGTGGATGTGGTGGCTGCCACCAATCGCCGCCCTTACGGCTTCGACTGGGAAGACTGGGGGTGCATTGATGCATTGGAAGTGCTGGACGAAGCCTGTCGGGTGTTCCAACCTGACTCGTCGCGGATTTACCTCACCGGACATTCCATGGGCGGGCATGGTACGTGGTATCTCGGCATCACCTATCCCGATAAATTCGCTGCCATTGCGCCTTGCGCAGGCTATCCCGATTTGGGCAACTACGGCAGCCGCGGACGCACGGAATTCATGGAGCAATATCCCAAATATACCGCCTTCAAACGCGCAACAAACATCGGACGTACACTGTCCATGCTCAACAACCTGAAACAATCGGGCGTATATATTTTCCACGGCAGTGAAGACCGCGTTGTCAATACCGAGCAGGCACGGAAAATGCGCGAATTGCTGGGTAAATTTCATTCCGATTTTTGCTATTATGAATTTCCGGGCGGCGCACATTGGTTTGGAGCGGCAAGTGTGGACTGGAAGCCCATCTTTGAGTTTTTCTCACGCCACACCATTCCCGCCACACAGAACGTAAAAGAAATTGAATTTACGACCGCCTCGCCGGGCACTTCCGCATCCGACTACTGGCTGCGCGTGGAACAGCAAATCAAACAAAACGAATTTACCACCGTTAAAGCCGTCAAAGATAACGATACTATCAAGATAGAGAAAGTTGAAAATGCCGCTTTGGTGGTTTTCGACTTGCCCGCACTGAAATTCAATTCTCCTCAGGTGCAAATTCACATCAACGGACAGCAATTATCGGCGCCCGCCGACAAAAAAGCGATATTGTTGCTCAAATCAGACCAATGGGCGCTCACCGACAAGGTGAATCCCAAACAAAAATATTCTGACCGCTACGGCGGATTCAAATTTGCATTCAACCACAATGTGGTACTGGTTTACGCCACCAAAGGGACGGCAAAAGAAAATGAATATTACCTGAACAAGGCGCGTTACGATGCTGAAACATTCTATTACAGAGGCAATGGCTCTTTCGACGTCATTCCCGATACGGAATATTCCCTTCAAAAATATGCAGGCAGAAATGTGGTCATTTATGGAAATAAGAACAACAACGCGGCTTGGAACCTTTTGCTAAAAGATTGTCCAGTGCAGGTGAGCAACGGCGGAATTACAGCTGGTAGCCGCTCGTACAAAGGAACCGATTTGGGCACTTATTTCGTATATCCGCATCCGCAGAGCGATATTAATTTAGTGGGAGTGATAGCAGGCACCGGCGAAGCAGGTATGAAAGGCGCCGCACTGAATAATTATCTGCAACCCATCACCGGATTTCCTGACATTATGATTTTCCACGCCGACATGCTGCGTACCGGTCTGGATGGCTTGGAAGCCGCCGGATTCTTTGATAATGACTGGACTTTGACAAAAGAAGATTTCTAAAGTTGTGTGGCGGCATCTATTTTTTCTTTCTCAACTCAAAATTAGTCCCCAGATACACGCGGCGCACTTCCGGATCATCGGCAAGTTCCTCTGCGGTACCGGATTGTAGAATGCGACCATCAAAAAGAAGGTAAGCGCGGTCGGTGATAGAGAGAGTTTCCTGTACATTGTGGTCAGTGATTAAGATGCCGATATTTTTTTCTTTTAATTTGCTGACGATGCCCTGAATATCCTCTACGGCAATGGGGTCAACGCCGGCAAACGGTTCATCTAACAGGATAAATTTGGGACGAATGGACAAAGCTCTGGCAATTTCCGTTCTTCTGCGCTCACCACCGGATAATTGGATACCGAGACTTTTGCGAATTTTCTGTAAACCAAATTCGTTGAGCATCTCCTCTAAGCGGTCTTTCTGCTCCGGTTTGGCCATTTTCGTCATTTCTAATACCGCCTTGATGTTGTCTTCTACGCTCAGACGACGGAAAACAGAGGCTTCTTGTGCCAGGTAACCGACCCCAAACTGTGCCCTTTTATAAACAGGCTCTTTTGTTATTTCTTTGTTATCCAAGAATATACGTCCACCGTTAGGGGTAATCAGCCCTACTATCATATAAAAGGAAGTAGTCTTTCCTGCACCGTTAGGCCCCAACAAACCGACAATTTCGCCTTGTTTCACCTCTACGGACACACCCTTCACAACAATTCTGTTTTTGTATTTTTTGACTAAATCTTCTGCTCTTAATATCATCTTATACCATCTTAATATATAAAGGTAAATTCTTTCAGGCTGATTTTTTGCAAAATTAATATTTTCTTGCAGAATAAAGATGTCAATACTTTGTATTTTTACAGAAAATCTGTACTTTTGAGCGGTAAATAGTACAAATAATGAACGAACGGAGTTTAGTTTCTATTGGTGATTACAGCAAATCAGATATTCTGGAAGTGTTGAAGGTAGCTTCAAAATTTGAATCGAATCCCAATCATACCCTATTGAAGGATAAAGTGATTGCTTCTTTATTTTTTGAGCCTTCAACGCGCACACGCTTGAGTTTTGAAACAGCAATCAGTCGCTTAGGGGGACGTATTATTGGCTTTGCAGATGCTTCGACTTCCAGTGTCCAAAAGGGGGAAACACTGAACGACACCATCAAGATGATAGACAATTATGTCGACCTGATTGTGATGCGCCACCCGGTGGAAGGTTCCGCACGCTATGCCAGCGAGATTGCCAAGGTACCGGTCATCAATGCGGGTGACGGTGCTAATCAACATCCTACACAGACACTCTTGGATATGTATTCCATTTATAAAACGCAGGGACGCTTAGAGAACCTCCAAATATATATGGTGGGCGACTTGAAATATGGACGGACAGTACATTCTCTGTTGCAGGCGATGAGTCATTTTAAACCTACCTTTCATTTTATTGCCCCCAAAGAATTACAAATGCCAGAAGAGTATAAATTGTACCTTATAGGCAAAAAAATTCCCTTCTATGAGCACACGGAATTAAACGAGGTCATCAACGATGCGGACATATTATATATGACACGTGTCCAAAAAGAGCGTTTTGCCGACCCCCTAGAATATGAACAGGTAAAGAACGTATATATCCTAAAAAATTCACTATTGAGCGGTACAAAAGACAATTTGCGCATCCTTCATCCGTTGCCTCGTATCAACGAGATAGATACGAATGTGGACAGTAATCCGAAAGCGTACTATTTTGAACAAGCCGGAAATGGAGTGTTCGCAAGACAGGCTGTGATATGCAAAGCACTGGGAATTAATGATTAAGGGGGAGTAAATGAGGGAGGAGTAAGAAAAGAATGACAAGGAAGTGATGAAAGTGATGGAAGTAAAAAAAGAATTACAAGTAAGTGCCATAGAGAACGGTACGGCGATAGACCACATACCTGCCAATAAATTGTTTGATGTAATTAATGTGTTGGGGCTTGACAAATTGAGCAATAATACGGTGACGTTTGGAATGAATCTGAAAAGTCAGAAACAGGGGCGGAAAGCAATTATAAAAATATGGGATAAGTTTCTGAAAGACAGCGAAATAAACAAATTAGCTATCGTTGCACCCGACGCTAAAATTAACATTATCAAGGATTATGAAGTGGTAGAGAAAAAGTTGGTGCAGATACCTGACAAGGTAGAAGGCATTGTAAAGTGCATGAATCCTATGTGTATCACGAATCACGAGTATGTAAAAACAAAATTTACTGTTGTCAACAAATCACCGATTATACTGAAATGTCATTACTGTGAGAAGATGACAGAAGAAAAGAACATTGTGGTAACTTGAAGGAAAAATCGCCACACTATCTGCTATCCCGCTGGCGCGGCTTTGCAAGCCGTGTCCCTGTGCAGTACTTCGCTTGAGATTTCTTTTTCAATTTTATAATCATTTCTGTTCGGTGCCGAGCGGGACACCAATTCCGCCAAAAAGCCGGTAACAAAAAGTAGCGTACCCAATACCATGCTTGTCAAGGCAATGTAAAAATAGGGCGTATCTGTAATCAGAGGGGCGGGAGTTCCATACGCTAAATGCAAGGCTTTGCTAATTCCCAGCCAGCCCACGGACAGAGCACCGATTAGAAATAAAACGGTACCGATAGAGCCGAACAAGTGCATCGGTTTTTTAGCAAATCGGCTGATAAAGGAAATCGTCAGTAAATCCAGAAATCCGTTAATGAAGCGGTTGAGACCGAACTTGGTGACACCATACTTGCGTGCTCTGTGTTCCACTACCTTTTCGCCGATATTGAGGAAGCCTGCATGCTTTGCTATAATAGGAATATAGCGGTGCATTTCGCCAAAGACTTCGATGCTTTTCACGACCTCTTTTTTATAAGCCTTCAATCCGCAATTGAAATCATGCAGGCAGATGCCAGAGGCCATTCTTGCCGTAGCATTGAACAATTTTGTCGGGATTGTTTTAGAAAGTGGGTCATATCTTTTCATTTTCCAACCGGAAACAAGGTCGTAGTTGTCATCTGTAATCATCTTATACAGAGAGGGTATCTCGTCGGGGCTATCTTGCATATCGGCATCCATGGTAATGACAACATCCCCTTTTACCGCTTGAAAACCGCAATGTAAAGCGGCAGATTTTCCGTAATTGCAACGAAATTTGATAGCTCTAATATATTGATTTTCAAGAATAAGCCTCTCTATAACCTTCCAAGAATCATCTTTACTGCCATCGTCAACCAAAATGATTTCGTAGCTAAGTTGCTCTTCGTCCATTATCCGCACAATCCAAGCTATCAACTCCGGCAGAGATTCGGCCTCATCATACAAAGGGACAACAACGGATATATTGGGATTTGTCTGGCTCATTAGGCGCATCTGGCTCATTTTCAATTTTCAACTCATCTGAGGCTCACTTTGTCTCCTTCGATTAATTTCATGCCAGCGAGGTGGTAATTATTTCTCTGTAAATTATCCAATCGGATACCATAATATTGCGATATACTGTACATGGTGTCACCTGCTTTAACCTCGTGAACCTCATATCCTTCGAGGGCTTTCGTTCTCTTTTTTTGCAGATAGATGCAGTCGCCCGGTGTGATGGTATTGTCAAGTTTATCATTAAAACTAAGCAATTTATCGACATCAATACCATAATAAAGGGCAATATTTTCATATGTATCGCCCTCTTTGGCCTCAATGCAGAGGAGTTTATTGCGCGTTTCTTCTCTTATTCGATAATTATCTAACTTGCCTTCGACTTTCTCAGAAACTTGTTCTGTTTCTTTTTTTTTAGGTGTTACGGTATCATAAACATACAATTGTTCTTCTTCTATTATGGAAATCAGTAATTTAGCATACTCAGGATTTGTTGCATATCCGATGCTTTTCAAGCCTTTTGCCCAGCCTTTATAGTCTGTTCGCTCCAATTCAAACAAAGGTGCGTACCAAGGGCGGTTGAGTAAGAAATTGCTGTGGTCAATCCACGACTCTTCGGGGCGTTCATAGTGGCGAAAACATTCATTCTCTTCGTCATCATCTTGATAGTGCCGTGCTCCCTTCCAAGAGCCATGGCATTTTATACCGAAATGATTATTGGCTTTTACGGCCAAATCGGAAAAGCCGCTCCCGGACTCCAAAATTCCCTGTGCTAATTTGATACTTGCTGGAATACCCGTGCGATGCATCTCTCTTACCGCAAGAGCTCTGTATTTATAAACAAAATCTTTGCGCGGATCTCCATAAACAGACAAAGTATTAATAATCAGTAATATAGCAATCAATAAACATTTTACATTAGATGTCATTGGATGTCAATTATTTTTCTCAATGAATATTTTTAATTTATTTTATTTTCAGGGCACAAAAATAGTAAAAATTTGATTTATTTCAACGGCAACTGATTTAGTTTATTTAGGGCAAAATATATATGACGCGCCCCCCACGTCTCTACTTATTATAGAATGCACTGCCTATTTTTGCTGTATTGTCCTTGAGCAGGATGTTTGTCAGGATGAGAGAAGAATTATAATTATAGACACCACCACCATAATTACGTTCAATTTCTATGGGTACGCCTTGCTGCCCTTGTGATTGCCCTTGTGATTCAACGGATATGCTACTTGCTTCGCTTGCATTTCCATCGGAAATGATAAAACCGTCCAACATACAATTCTTCACATTGACAGCCGTAATGACATGATAGCAATTGTCATCGGTGTTGGGCGACCCGATGTTACCGGATAATATGGTTGGGGCAGGGTTTTGTCCCCTTGCTGCAAGCGAGGTCTCATTGCCAGCAAAACCACCATAAATTTTTATACTATCCACCAACATAAATGTCATGTCACGGTTAGTGGTAGTAGTAGTAGCGGCATCAACAGCCGGCTTATGCATCGGATAATAAGTGCCGCTTGCTACCCATATCTGCTTGATGTCAGGATTACTTTTCGCTTTCTCCAATGGATCGGCAAGATTGGGATAGGCGTGTTCCCATGATGACCCATTACCTGTGCCACCTTCTTTTACATAAACAATACCCTGATCCGGTATTGGGGTTGCCGCAGGCTTTATATTTATAATAACGCTTTGATTTTCAGAATAATTGTTAGGCGTCGACAATAATTCCGTAGCAAACCAACCGTCACTTGCACCACTCCATCCCCAATTGAAATGAAACGTATTATCAGTTTTATATCCATCACATACCCACATGTGACCGTCGTCCCCATTGCTTTGTTTAGTTCCACCATATAAAAAAGGCAAACCTGCATCTATTTGAGCTTTCAGAATCTTTATCCAATCGCCATCTTCAAAGGGAAAACCATTGGTATTATTCTTGGGATCTGATATGTAGTAAGCCTTTCCATCAGTATGCTTAAATACATATTTAATGCCCTCATCATAATCAAAATAATTTTTTAGTGCGTAGAATGGTTCGTATGATACTGCTCCGCTGCTACCAACGTCGTAGTCCATTTTTACACTTGCGCCACAATGATACATCAACGTGGCCACTGCCGATTTTTGGATACCTGCTTCGCTACCTGTATAGTTGGCTTGCATATTTGCCCAATCGTAATTTGTTGTAGGTGATATGGCAGGTATCGAAAGACTTTGAGTTGTAGGCGTGTAGGCGGGAATTTGCACGCTAAGCTGTGTAGGGTACTGATGAAAATTCATAATCTGTGCCATTGCCGTGGCTACACAGCCGGTTAGTGTGCGAGTACCACTTACAAGCGGACATAAATCATTGTAGGGCGCACCTTGACCCCATGTTGTTTGTATCAAATGGGTACCTTCAACGTACGGTGCTGCTCTTGTTAACACTATTTTATTTTCACTCAAATAGGGTTCCCATTCTGCTTTTATTTTTGCACTTTGTGGTACGCCATTTTTAATCGCAGCACTGATTTCCTGTGAGATACAGTCCATCCAAAACGCAAAATTGGGTGGCAGATTATTTTCATCATATAACCCATTATCGGAATATCCCAATATGGGAGTAGCTATGTCATCGCCCGCAACAATGATAAAGCCTTGATTTTTGCCGACATTCCAATTGACATTAAATACGTAATAGGGTACTGTTTGTTTTAACGCTACTTGCTGAAGGTTGTAGTTCTTCTGATGTCGTAATTCCAGATGTTTCACGGCGACTCTCTCCGCATTGCCAACAACCACCTTCTCCGCTTGGATTGGAAAAGACATGAAAAGCAAAAAGAGTGCACAGATTGGCATTTGGATTTTTCTATTCATGGCAAAGTTCAGCTCATTTATTCTAAATTCCAAATTCTAATTTAAGTTTCAAGCCTGTTGACAACAGTCTAACTGTGTTTATAGCCATACTCTGCCTAATCTCTTGATGAGCAAGGTCAGTAAGCCCATAGTCTAAGAACAAACCGGAATATAAATTCATCCTGCCTTTAAACCTCCAACACATACCCGCTTCAAGGGAAAGGGATGCGTTCACGCCAAAATTTACTTTTTTAACCGGTGGAGCATAATTTGCATCATTAGGGGGAAGATAACGGGGTGGTAGCTGGTTCATTTCTATTCCATAAGGGGGGAGCGAGGCTGTATAAACAGCACTGTCAGCCGTTTCCTTGACAGACCCGGAAAGGGCAAAGCCTATTTTTGTACCTGCTGCTGCATAAAAAATATAGTTTCCACCAATAAAGTCTTTATATTGTACCATCAACGGAATATGTAGATACGTTGCGCGTATGTCTGCTTTGTAATTGGTGTAATAGCTGTTGAAATTAATACCACTCATCGAATATTTTGTATCAACAAATGTATGGTGGGGTACCTCCACCGCACCTTTGAACGTCATTATTTCCGCACCTGTCATAAGTCCCCATATCGCATTTACTTCGTATAAATAACCCGCTCCACCACCAATTCCCCAAGCACCTTGTGATTTTTCACCCAACGTGAAGCGTAACGAGGATAGACCGGCTATGGGATAAGCAGAAAATTTATGTTGAGCCTGCAAAGGCGCGCAAAAAAAAGACAATAGAGGCAAAATTAATATTCGGATGTTCATTCTAATCTATCAATTCTATTTGCGCGCTATGCTTGCTTCCCACACGTACGATATACAAACCTTTGGCGCAATCTGACAGGTCAATGACGGTTTGTACACCGGTACTATTGAATTTTTTTACCAATCGGCCGCTCATATCAAACACGTCAATGTCGAATGTCGTAGGCCAGTCTATGTTTGTCACTGTGAGCGTAGAGGTTGCCGGATTCGGGAACACTTTAAACTCCGTAATCGTGACAACGCGCGTAGGACAAACAGGGGGTACAATTTTTCCTGAATCTGCTGACGTAAGTTTCACGCTGTAAAGAGCGGTCGGATAATAATCAAAGCTATAATACGAACTTGTGGCTCCCCTGATATTCTCTGCACCCCGTCCTTTGCCATCGTCTTTCGTCCATTGGAAAGTGTCGAACGTATAGCCATATCGCGCGGCAGCGGCAAGATCAACAGCCAATACATCCGTCCATAGTTGTTTAATGAGTGAGGCATCAAAGGGACGAACAACGGTAATTGTATAATCTTTGGTTGCCCCACTGTTCGAATGGGAATGAATGATGATGGTTGTATCCCCCGGAACTGTAAGTTCAACTTGTCCGTCTGTTGAGGCATGCTCAAAGGTTACGGAACCGTACAGTGGAGGGCTTGCCGAAATAGTCAAACTATTTTCGTCACAAGGCAATGTGACCGTGTAAGCTGTTTGTTTATGAGAGAAAGCAGGGGTCGGTTGCAATGTCTTGCTTGGAGTTCTGAAAGTCAAGGTTGTCAAGTCGTTATCCGTATTTAGCAGCACCGTTAGCTCACAAGTGGCTTTATAATTGCCGTCGGTGGTCACGGCTGTAATAGTGGTTTTGCCGTCACTTTTTGCCGTTATGAGACCATCGGCACTTACCGTTGCGATGCTATTGCTGCTACTGCTCCATTTGACAGTTTTGGTGGTCGCATTGCCTGGTAGTATGGTGGCGATGAGTTGCTGCGTGAGACCTGTGTACATCGTGTGGCTTGCCTGGTTGAGAGTTATGCCTGTTACGGGGACTATTACCGTCACCGTTGCATTAGCATTTTTATTGCCGTCTGCGGTGGTTACTGTAATAGTGGCTTTGCCCGGTCCTTTTGCCGTAATGCCCCCCGCATTGTCCACAATGGCAATAGCTGCATTGCTACTGCTCCATGTGACAGTCTGGTTACTCGCATTGAACGGCTGTATGGTGTGGTGCAATTCTGCTGTGTTGTTAATTCCGGTAATGGAAACGGCATTTATATTGAGTGAAATGCTTTTTACGGCGATAGTTACAGTTACAAGGCAAGTAGCCGTGAAATTGCCGTCTGCGGTGGTAGCTGTGATATTAGCTGTTCCCTCCGCCTTTGCTCTTATCGTGCCGTTGTCTGTATCCACTGTGGCAATGCTTGGATTATCACTGGACCACGTGATCGCTTTGTTGGTCGCAGTGGTAGGGTGGATAGTAGCGGAAAGCACAAGCTGTTCCGTCCCACCAATGGCGAGTGCAACCGTCGGTTGGATGTTCACGCCCGTGACAAGTATCGTTGATGTTACCTTGCAAACAGCTGTTTTGCCGCCGTCAACGGTGGTGGCTGTAATAGTGGTCGTTCCCGAGCCGATAGCCGTTACCACTCCGTTTGCGTCCACCGTAGCAATGCTTTCATCGCTGCTACTCCATTCGATGTCCTGGTTGGTTGCATCGGTGGGCAACACGGTGGGAGTGAGTTGTAGTGGCCCGTCAAGACCAACGATAAACGAGGCTGTCGCTTCATCGAGCGTGATGCCCGTTACAGCGATAGAAACTGTTACCACGCAAGTATCCGTATGCCCACCGTCATCTGTGGTAGCTACAATATTGGCAACCCCTTCACCATAAGCCTCTACTAAGCCACTGCTATTTACCCTTGCCACGGTTATATCGTCGCTCGTCCACGTGAAGTCTTTGTTGTTCGCAGTGGAAGGTTGCACAGTAGCAGTGAGTGTAGTTTGCTCTATACCACCGAGAGCAAGCGAAATGGCTGACTTGTTGATAGTAATGCCTTGTGCGGCGGTCGTAACGCTTATTGTGCATGTAGCTGTTTCTTGACCATCTTTTGTGGTAGCCGTGATGGTAGCTGTCCCATTGCTTCTTGCAAATACCGTTGTCTGATTACCTATACTTGGATCACTTATACTTGGACTAACCATTGCTACACTGCGGTCGCTGCTACTCCACATGACGGTTTGGTCGGTAGCCGTATCGGGAATTATAAATGCGGTAAGTGTGAGCTGTGAATTTGTGCCGCCCACGACAAGTGCAGAACTCGTCGAGCTAAGCGATATGCCTTTTACAGCAGTCGTCACTGTTACCACACAAGTATCGATATGACCACCGTCCGCTGTGGTCACTATAATATTGGCATCACCCATCGTATTTGCCGTTACCTCTCCGCTTGCGCTTACTGTTGCTACGGTAGGATTGTCGCTCGTCCACGTGATATTTTTATTGCTGGCTGTGGAAGGCAATACGGTGTGGGGAAGGCTTAATTGCCCCGGGCCACCGATAGAATTTGCACCACCACCAATGGAAAGGGCAGCAGTACTTGGGGTACTTACCCCTAATGCGGCAGTCGTGACCGTCACGGTGCAAGAATCCTTGTAGCCACCGTCTGCTGTGGTAGCTATAATATACGTTGTACCGTTTGTTTTTGCTGTCACTAATCCGGTGCTTGCGTTTACCGTTGCCACGGTTGGATTTCTGCTGCTCCAAGTTAGGGCTTGGTTAGTAGCTGTATCGGGAAGCACGGTGGCAGTTGGTGTAAACTGACTCGGCGTTCCACCGACAATAAGAGCGGTACTCGAAGGAGTTACTTCTACACCCGTAACGGCGACTGTCACCTTCACCTGACAAGTAGTCGAATGAGGTGTTTTATAATATGCATCATTTGCCGTGTCCGTAGTAGCTATAATGGTAGCTGTGCCCCTTCCTGTTGCCGTAACCACTCCGCTTGAATTTACCGTTGCCACTCCTTCGTTGTCACTCTTCCACGTAACATCTCTGTTTGCTGCTTTCAGTGGTAACGCGGTGTGATGGAGCGTATGTTGGGAATGAGTAGCGATGACCAATGCTATGCTCGTTTGGTCAAGTTTTATCGCTGACACAGGGATAGGTATCACGGTGACCGTACAAACATCTTCCTCATCAGCGGGACTATGGGCTCCAACAAAATTCTCTGTGTGCGCCTTTACCGTAATATTGGCAGTACCCACCGTTTTTGCCGTTACTTTTCCAGTCAGCGAATCTACCACTGCAATGTTTTCATCATCGCTGCTCCACCTGAGCTTCAAATTTGTCGCATTGACAGGTGACACTGTGGAGAACAGTTGTTCCATCTCATCTACTACCAGCGTGTCCACAGACTTGTTGAGCGATACACCCGTTACAGGATGATATTGTGCATATACCCTTACCGCGCAAGTATCCTTGTAGCTGCCGTCTGTTGTCGTAACTATAATATTCGTTGTACCGTTTGTGATTGCTGTCACCAATCCTGAACTTGGATGTACCGAGGCGACACCTGGATTAGCACTCTGCCAAGAGATATCTTGTATGCTGGCATTTGTGGGCATTACGCTGGCGGTCAGGTATTCCGTGTGGGGAACTTGTAACCACATAGAATCGTTGAGGCTTACACCCCTTACGGCAGTAGTTACCGTCACAATGCAAGTATCTTTATAATTTCCGTCTTGTGTGGCAACAACAATGTCAACAGTGCCGTCCGATTTTGCCGTCACCACACCGTTTGTGTTTACTGTTGCTACGGTAGGGTCGTCACTCATCCACGTGACATCTTTGTTAGTAGCATTGACGGGATACACGGTGTAGAGAAGTTGCACTTGTTCCGGACCACCAGTAGAATTTGCATTGCCACCTACGGCAACGACAGCAGTAGATTGGACGTCCACGCTCGTAACGGCAGTCGTTACCGTCACATCACAGGTGGCGGTTTTGTTACTACCGTCGGTGGTGGTGGCAGTGATAGTGGTAGTACCTGCTGAAACGGCTGTTATTACTCCACTTGTGTTCACCGTTGCAACGCCCGTATTGCTACTACTCCATTGTACAGTCGGGTAAGTCGTTTCAGCAGGTACTACGGTGGCAATAAGTTGTCCCTGTAGTTTTGTCGATAAAATAAGTGTATCAACAACCTTGTCGAGCGTCACGCTCGTAGCAGGAGTGGTTACCCTCACTTGACAAGCATCCATATACAGACCATCGTCTGTCGTCACATATACTACGGTGTAACCGGCTATGTGGGCTGTTACGGTTCCATCATTGCCTACTGATGCAATACTTGGATACAGGCTGTTCCATGTTACGCTTTGGTTGGTTGCATTAGCTGGTACTACCGTTGCGAGCAACTTTTCTGTACTCCCGATATGAATTTCTGTGTTATCTTTATTAAGTATTACGTCGGTTACGGCTGTATTTACCGTTAGTACGCACGTAGCCGTGTAATTACCATCAACGGTGGTGACGGTAATATTGGCTGTCCCTGCCGATTGCGCCGTTACCAAGCCATCATCACTAACTGTTGCCACACTGGGATTACTGCTACTCCAACTCACCCCTTTGTTGCTGGCATTGCCGGGTTCCACGGTGGGAATAAGTGTAAACTGTTCCACTCCACCCATAAAAAGTGTGTAGGCGTTTTCGCTTAGCGTTACACCGGTGGCGAGAACAACTACTGTTACACCGCAAGTAGCTGTATAAGACCCGTCTTCAGTACGGGCTGTAATGCTGACGTATCCTGCTGAGTTTGCCGTCACCAAACCGCTTGAATTGACAGTTGCAACAGTGGGATTGCTGCTATTCCATTGTACAGTTTTGTTACTGGCAGCAGTCGGCAGCACAGTAGCGGTCAGTTGGGACGTTTGACCGACAGGAAGAGGTGCGATAGACGTGGGAGATACCGTAATTCCCGTTACGGCAATAGTGACAGTTACAACGCAAGTAGCCTTGAAATTGCCGTCTGCGGTGGTAGCTGTTATCGTGGTAGTGCCCGCACCTCTTGCCGTCACTAAACCGCCACTCACTGTTGCAACAGCAGGATTGCTGCTTGCCCAAGTAAAATTTTTGTTGCTGGCATTTTCAGGAAGTACGGTGGCGGTAAGTAGTGTTGTAGCACCGATACCCACAATGGCACCGCTATTTTTGTTAAGTGTTATCCCTCTTACAGCGATGGTGACTGTCACATTGCAAGTGGCATATTTGTTACTACCATCGTCTGCCATGGCGGTAATGGTGGCAGTTCCAACCCCTATTGCCGTCACCAAGCCGGTGGCACTCACTGTCACAACATTTGTATTATTACTTGTCCACCTTACGTTACCATTGGCATTCGTCGGATTCACTGTGGCTGTGAGTTGTCTTGTGCTGCCAATGTCAATTAAAGAAAGGGTTGTTGGATTGAGT
The DNA here is from genome assembly GCA_025999735.1 of Bacteroidia bacterium. GTDB lineage: Bacteria > Bacteroidota > Bacteroidia > Bacteroidales > Marinifilaceae > JAISHE01. The sequence continues at coordinate 35,353 of BNXR01000018.1, forward strand.
ATAACGTTCGCTACGGTAGCCGTCACCGTTACATCACAGTACGCCTTATAGCTACCATCGGTTGTGGTAACAGTGATTCTGGTAGTTCCTGCTGCTTTGGCTGTTACAACGCCACTTGCGCTCACCGTTGCAACGCCCGTATTGCTACTGCTCCATGAGACGGTCTTGTTGGTCGCAGTAGCAGGATGCACGGTGGCGATTAGCGTTGCCTGCGAACTGCCGCCCACAGCAAGTTTGATGTTCGCTTGGTCGAGCGTAACACCCGTGACAGCGGCAGTTACCGTTATCGTACACGAGCCATATTTGTTCGTACCGTCTCATGGAGCAGCAACAACACAGCGGTAGCCACTGTTACAGGAGGAGTTGTAAGAGCATTGAAGTCCGGTACAGCCACTATAACAGCCACTACGGCAGACGGCAGCAATAAAAGTGCTTCTTGTGTTGTAACAGTCAATACTGCCGTCACAAGTGTCACCGTCAGCCCAACGATCGCGGCTCTTGCCATAGGACGAACTACCCAAGTAACACTTACCGGCACTGCAAATCCGAACACCGCCAGCAACCGCACACTCTCATGGGCAAGCAACAATACTAGCGTGGCAACAGTGAATGCAAGTGGCGTGGTTACGGCCATAAATACCGGTACAGCCGTCATTACGGCTACCTCAACAGACGGTACGAACAAATATGGCTCGTGTACGATAACGGTAACTGCC
>BNXR01000019.1 GCA_025999735.1 Bacteroidia bacterium
CGGTATATCTTCGGCTATTGCCTGTGCAATAATTATACGGTCGAATGGGTCTTTATGAAAGAAGTCCAATGTGGATAACGCAGCCGCTTGTTGGCTTCCACAAACCAAATGAAGGACTGTGTGTCAATTAACAAATCCATTACATATATTCTTTAAAGTCCTCCAACGGGGCATTAAAATCATCGCTCATCCACGTAAATGTCCCTTTCATAAAGACCCATTCGACCGTATAATTATTGCACAGGCAATAGCCGAAGATATACCGCTTGTGAGTTCCGATAGCATGTTTGAACAATACAAAAAGAACGGATTGCAATGGATTTGGTAAATGCACCTATTCCCTGCTTGCGCGGGCTTGCAAGCCGTGTCTCCTAATAGTCTTGAACCACGATTTTCATAAGATTAACAAGATTAGCAAGATGAAAGAGATGAGACAATTATCTTGGTAATCCTTTCATCTTGACAAAATCGTGGTTCAAGACAAGGACGGATATGTATAGACGGGGCATGCCCCGTCTATACACGTTTATTTGGTTATTCCAATAACATATATTACCTTTGCACCTGAACTAATCCCATGTACCACCCATTACAAATGGTCTGTGGATTGGTTGAACACAAAGATAAAAGAACGAATTGAAGAGACCTGCATACATAGCACAAATAAAGGATGTTTTGCATAAAACAGTACCTAAAGCCGAAGTTATTCTTTATGGCTCGGAGGCACGTGGTGATGCGCGTATGAACAGCGACATTGACTTGTTGATATTGGTGGACACAGACAAATTGACTTATCAAGAAGAAATGGCTATTACTTATCCGTTGTATGAATTAGAATTGCAAAACGATTGTAGTGTGAGCATTAGTCCGTTGGTTTATACGCGCAAACAATGGTATAACCGTCCTTTTCGGACACCGTTCTTTATCAATGTAATGAATGAAGGTATAAAATTGCAATGAAAACACCCCACATATTAACCGAAAGCGAAAGACAGGATTTGGTATCTTATCGGTTGCAGCGTGCAAAAGGCACTTTGCCCGAAGCCGATAGTTTGATACGTGACGGATATTACAACGCTGCTATTAATCGTTTGTACTACGCTTGTTATTATGCGGTGATTGCTCTTTTGATACAAAACAAGATTGAAGCCCAAACACATCAAGGCGTAAAGCAGATGTTTGCCCTACATTACATTGCCAATAAGAAGATGGAACAAAGATACTCTATCTTTTACAGCCGTTTGTTCAATTCGAGGATGAGTGGCGATTACGATGACTTCATACAATATGATAGCCAAATGTTATCGGACATTCGTCCGCAAGCCGAAGAGTTCATTAAGGCAATCGAAGCAGAGATAACAACACAATTGTCTTGAACCATGATTTTAATAAGATTTACAAGATTAGCAAGAGGAAAGAGGAAGGAAAGAGATGAGACAATTATCATGGTCATCTTGTTCATCTTGACAAAATCACGGTTCAAGACAATCGTAGAGACGGGGTTTATATCGACGACCCCGTCTCTACACATTTACGCCCCTACCCGTCATTGCGGGGCATGACCCGCAACCTCCTCAATTACTACATTCCCCAAAGGGCTATTTCCTTGCTATCTCAGCATACCCGAACAAAAGGTTCGGCTATGCGTTCGATACGCTACGTCAATTACCATGATAATCAGGACAGACACGCAGGTCTGCCCCTACGAATTTTTTATTTCATCATGCTAATCTTGTAAATCACATTAAAATCATAGTTCAGACATTTGCGACACGGCTTACAAAGCCGCGCCAGCGGAATAACTCTTTTTTTATTTGGTAAATAATAACTATTCTGACTTGGAATTTATTTATAAATACGACATTCCCTCTTTCTTGGCGTATTATTCAGGTGTCTTTACAAAGCCCGCATTAGAAAGAATAACCGGCATCAATCAAAAGCAGTTTTTTCACTATGCCTCAGGCAAAAGCAGTCCATCCAAAAGAACGATAGAGAAAATTGACAAGTCGTTTCGTGAATTTTCAGACGAATTACATCGGGTGCATTTTGCCTAAAATGGGTTCAACCCACAACTTTTCTATTCATTCATGTTTGACCAATTCGTATGCCTCATGTGGATTGTAGATTTCAGTTAGTTACCATAAATTTGACGTGGTTGTCCTAATAGAATTTTGATTGTAAAAATAAAATACTACATTTGTCCCCCGAATGAAAATAGGTTTATTATCGGACACTCACGGTTGGTTAGACCCAAAGATTGTTCTGTTCTTTAAGGATTGTGACGAGATATGGCATTGTGGCGACATCGGGGATATTGCTGTAACGGATGAATTGAGGATGCTCCCTGCACTGACTACTCTGCGAGCGGTGTATGGAAATGTGGACGGATACCCCGCCCGCCAAATTTTTCAAGAAACAGAACTCTTTGATTGTGAAGGAGTGAAAGTTGTGATGACACATATAGGCGGGTATCCCGGTAATTATGACTCAAGGGTACGCAACTTATTGGAGCAAGAAAAGCCCCAACTTTTTGTGTGCGGTCATTCGCATATATTGAAAGTGCTCAATGATAAAAAGTTGAAATGCCTGCACATAAATCCGGGAGCAGCCGGTAAATATGGTTTCCACAAGGTAAGAACCGCCGTGCGCTTCGAGATTGAAAAAGGGACTATTAAAGATTTGGAAGTCTGGGAAGGGGAAAAAATGTAAAATGCAGGGTATAATATGTATAATGTAAGATACAGCGTGTAAAATGCAGGATATAACATATATAATATAATATAAGATAAGATAAGATAAGATAAGAGTATAAAACGTAAAGTATATAATGTAAGATACAGAGTGTAAAATGTATAACGTAAAATGTAACATGTTAAAAAAGCATCTATTCTTCAGCACACCAGCATATCAACACATCAGCAAATCATGTGTTATTTTGTTTATATTATTCATACTGTTTTTAGGGTTCACTCATACCGGCTCGTCGCAACGGGCTACCCGTCAGGTAAAAGATGAGGGTGCAAAATATCAGCACCTTATGAATTTAATTGACGTCTTTTATGTGGACACCGTGAATTTGCACAAGCTCACAGAGGGGGCAATCGTAAAGGTACTGTCGGATCTTGACCCTCACTCGGTCTATATATCGAAAGAGGAATTGGACGATATGAACGAGCCTTTGGAAGGTGGCTTTTTTGGCATAGGAATACAGTTCACTATCCTGAGGGACACCTTGATGGTAGTAGCTGTCGTGCAGGGTGGTCCTTCAGAGAAGGTGGGACTGAAAGCGGGCGATCGCATACTAACCGTCAATGATGAGAACATCGCCGGTGTCAAACTATCCAATAGTGGCGTGCGTAAAAAGTTGAAGGGAGATAGGGGTACCGTCGTGATAGTGGGCGTTTTGAGAGATACAAAAGAGCTCCTATCCTTCAAAATTATACGGGATAAAATACCCATTTACAGTCTGGAAGCTTCTTACATGATGGATAAAACAACGGGATATATAAAGGTATCACGTTTTGCTGCCACCACAACGGAAGAGTTTACAAAAGCCATGGAAAAATTGCTGAAAGCGGGCATGAAAGACCTGATATTGGATTTACAGGGGAATAGTGGTGGCTATATGCAGGCAGCAACGGAGATGTGCGACCATTTTTTGGGTGCCAACAAAATGCTTGTTTATACGGATGGCATTTCACAGGGAAGGCGCGAGGAATTAGCATCCAATGCAGGACTTTTTGAAAAGGGACGGATAGCCGTGTTGATAGACGGCGGTTCTGCTTCTGCGAGCGAGATTGTGTCGGGAGCTGTACAGGACTGGGATAGAGGATTGATTGTCGGTCGTCGCTCTTTTGGCAAAGGGTTGGTACAGAGACAGCTACCCCTTACAGATGGTTCAATGGTACGCTTGACAACCGCTCACTATTATACACCTTCGGGGCGCAATATTCAGAAGCCTTACGGTGAAGGAGAAGGAAATTATCGGGCGGAACTGCGTAATCGCTACGCCAATGGGGAGTTGACGAATGCGAATAGTATGTCGATAAATGATTCTTTGAAATTTTATACGCTGACAAAAAAAAGGGTAGTATATGGAGGAGGAGGCATTATTCCCGACTTGTTCGTTCCCATGGATACGAGCTTAAACTATTCGTACTTTAATCGACTGATAGCTAAAAGTGTTATCAATGAATACACCATCAACTATATTGACAAAAATCGCAAGGAATTAAATACAAAATACCCTAATTTTGACAAGTTTAAGAGAGACTTTGAGGTGACAGATGCCATGATTGATGAAATTGTTGCATTGGGTGAAAAAGCGGGCGTAGTAAAGGATGAGAAACTTTTCACTCCGATATTACCCACCATGAAAGCACAAATCAAAGCTCTTATAGCCAGAGATATTTGGGATACCAGCGAGATGTATCAAATTCTGAATTGGGATAACGAAATTCTAAATGCTGCCTATTCCTCACTCAAAGATGGTGGGTATGAAAAAATGCTCAAATAGAACCAGATAGTACTCCATATTACCATCATCACCTTATCTGTTATTGTCGGTTGTAAAAAATATTATTTAATTTATGCGAGAAATGTTTGTAGGAAAGAATTTTTATGTAATTTTACTTTATGAAAGTAGCACTTTGTAATTACAAACTATGCAGGATATTGATTTACGAGAAAAACTAAAGCAATACTTTGGCTTTGACCAATTTAAAGGAAATCAGGAGGCCGTAATCAGGAATGTTTTGAGCGGCAGAAACACTTTTGTACTGATGCCTACGGGTGGCGGCAAATCCCTTTGTTACCAACTACCGGCCTTACTATCAGAGGGTACGGCGATTGTTATTTCTCCTCTGATTGCTTTAATGAAAAACCAAGTGGATGCCATGCGTGCGTTCAGTTCCACCGACGGAATTGCACATTTTTTAAATTCATCTCTGTCGAAGGCGGACATTACGAGGGTGAAGCAGGACATCTTAGACGGCAAGAGCAAATTGCTGTACGTTGCACCGGAATCACTGACCAAGGAATCAAATATTGAATTTTTGCAGAAGATTAAAATTTCCTTCTTCGCTGTTGATGAAGCACATTGCATCTCGGAATGGGGACATGATTTTAGAACAGAATATCGTCGAATCAGACCGATTGTTGATTGCATCGGTAAAGCACCCATTATCGCCTTGACAGCTACGGCAACCCCGAAAGTGCAAAGCGATATACAGAAAAACTTAGATATGGTGGATGCTGATGTTTTCAAATCTTCCTTCAACCGCCCGAACCTTTACTATGAGGTGAGACCGAAAGAAGATCCCGAAAGAGACATCATCAAGTTTATCAAAGGCAAAGAAGGAGCTTCCGGTATCATTTATTGTCTCAGTCGCAAAAAAGTGGAAGAGTTGACCGAAATTTTACGCGTGAACGGTATCAAGGCCGAAGCCTATCATGCTGGAATGGATGCCCCTACACGCAGTCGGAATCAGGATAAGTTTATCATGGAAGAGATTGATGTCATCGTTGCCACCATTGCCTTTGGAATGGGAATAGATAAACCGGATGTGCGCTTTGTCATTCACTACGATATTCCTAAGAGTCTTGAGGGCTATTACCAAGAAACGGGCAGATCAGGTCGTGACGGTGGAGAAGGTATTTGCATCACCTATTACAGCTATAAAGACATTCAGAAATTTGAAAAATTCATGCAAGGTCACCCCATTGCCGAGCAGGAAATCGGGAAACAATTATTGCTGGAGACCGTTTCTTATGCCGAGAGTTCCATCTGTCGCAGAAAAATATTGCTTCACTATTTTGGAGAGGATTATCTAGAAGATAATTGCGGTAGTTGTGACAACTGCCTCTACCCGAAAAAAGAATTTGAGGGCAAAGACTATGTGGTGGATATACTGAGTTTAGTGGTTGAAACAAAAGAGAAATTCAAAATAGAGCATTTAGTCAAGATTTTAGTAGGCGAGTACGATGTCGCCGTCAAATCTTATGGACACGACAAGTTGGAAATGTTTGGGTGTGGAGCGGAAAAAGGGAGACAATTTTGGACGATGGTGTTCAGACGCGCTCTTATCAGTCGCTTGATTGAAAAAGATATTGAACAGTACGGGGTCATCAAAATAACAAAAGAAGGCCTACATTTTATCGAACATCCCAAAGATTATATGCTCATGGAAGATCGTAACTTTGAAGAAAATGAAGAAAAGATTCACGAGAAAGTAGGTGGGGTTTCGGCCTTAGACGCTCCTCTTTTCGCCATTTTGAAGGATTTAAGAAAGAAAATTGCGAAGAAGAATAACCTACCTCCTTACGTCATTTTTCAAGACCCCTCGTTAGAGGATATGTGTATTAATTATCCCATCACAATAAATGAACTTTCTAATATTCAGGGTGTTGGATATGGGAAAGCCCTAAAATATGGAGAAGAATTTGCTGAAGTCATCAAGCAATACGTGGAGGATAACGAGATAGAACGTGCCCAAGACATGGTCATAAAAACCTTGACTAATAAGTCCAAGTTTAAAGTATATATCATTCAAAATATTGATAGACAGATAGATTTGGTAGATATTGCTGTGGCACAATCACTATCCTACGAGGAATTAATAAAGGAAATGGAGGCGATTGTTTTCTCCGGTACGAAATTAAATATCGACTATTACATCCAAAAAATGTTAGACGAAGAGCAGCAACAAGAAATCCTCGACTACTTTATGGAGGCCCAAACTGACAATATTCAGGAGGCATTTGATGAATTTGGAGGAGAATATGCTGAGGAAGACCTGCGATTAATGCGCCTGAAGTTCCACTCTCAACACGGGAATTGAAATAGAGGCGCAGTCTCTATTTAACCCACATTGCAGGCCCCGCCCGTTCAAATGTCACGCAGGCTTTATATGCAACTTCTTGATGGACTCTAAGCGAGCCACTTGTTTTTGAATCTCCTCGTCCTCAATCTTGTCAAACAGCAAGCCTGCTTCATTGAGTTTATGACCCGCCGACAGAACATCCGCCCCCATTTTTTTCCATGCTATCGGCTGAATATGAAGGAATTCCCTCAATTTTTGAGCACTAAAAGGCATAAATGGTTCCGTCAAAGTTGAAAGGTTAGCGACAATCTGCAAACTCAAATTCAAAATAGTATTTACCCTCGCTTCATTCGTTTTGATGAGCTTCCAGGGCTCTGTATCCGCTAAATATTTATTGCCGAGACGCGCCAAATTCATACACTCTTTGAGGGCTTCACGAAAATGAAAGGTCTCTAAATTACTCGCTACTCGCGTCACAATCGCCAAAATTTCATTTACTACCTGCTTGTCGTACTCATCCATCTGCCCACATTCGGGTACCATTCCCCCAAAATATTTATGCGTTAAAACAAGGGTGCGATTTACAAAATTACCGTATATCGCCACTAACTCGTTGTTATTACGTGCCTGAAAATCCTTCCACGTAAAATCATTGTCCTTTGTTTCAGGAGCATTCGCCGTCAAAACGTAGCGTAATACATCTTGTTTTCCCTTAAAATCTTCCAGATATTCGTGCAACCACACCGCCCAATTTTGGGAAGTAGAAATCTTGTCACCCTCCAAATTCAGGAACTCATTGGCAGGCACATTATCGGGCAAAATAAATGTCCCCTCCGCTTTCAACATCGCGGGGAAGATAATGCAGTGGAATACAATATTATCCTTGCCTATAAAGTGTATCATCCGCGTATCTTTATCTTTCCAATATTTTTCCCAGTCCGCTGTTAAGTCCTTTGTAGCAGAGATATATCCAATGGGTGCATCAAACCACACATACAGTACTTTTCCCTCTACACCCTCAATAGGTACGGGTATGCCCCAATCCAAATCACGAGTCACAGCACGTGCTTGTAGTCCGTTGTCCAACCACGACTTACACTGTCCGTAAACATTGCCTTTCCACTCTTTGTGTTCCTCTAATATCCATTGTTTCAGCCAATCTTCATATTGGTCAAGTGGCAAATACCAATGGTTCGTCTCTTTCAACTGTGGAACATTACCGGTAATAGCGGATACGGGATGAATTAAATCCATCGCATTCAAGCTCGTACCGCAGCCCTCACACTGGTCACCGTATGCCCGCTCATTACCACAATGAGGGCAAGTACCTGTAATATAGCGGTCTGCCAAGAATTGCCCTGCCTGCTCGTCGTAGTACTGCATCGACAATTTCTCAACAAACTTTCCCGCATCAAACAACTTGCGGAAAAACTCGGAGGCCATCTCGTGGTGCACCTTTGAGCTCGTACGGGAATAGATGTCAAAGGAAATGCCAAACTCCTCAAACGAAGACTTAATAATCGCGTGATACCTATCGACAATCGCCTGTGGAGTAGTCCCTTCCTTCTGTGCCTTGATGGTAATCGGTACTCCATGTTCATCCGACCCCCCAATCAGCAACACCTCTTCGCCCTTGGCTCTCAAATAGCGTACATAAATATCCGCAGGCACATACACGCCAGCCAAATGTCCAATATGCACCGGTCCATTGGCGTATGGCAGTGCTGTCGTAACTAAAGTTCTCTTATAATTGTTCATATATGTATATATGGTTTTATTTTTTTTGCAAAGATACACTTTTCCATACCCACTTTCAAAAAAGATGAACCATTATTGAGCAAAAAATATGTATGTCAAAATAATTGTCAACGTAATTGTCAAAATAATTTATTAATTTCGCCTGCCGATTATACACTATGTAAAGACAAATTAAATGAATTTCCATGTTTCGACCGAATTTCTTGCAAAAAGCCGATAAAGTGGCACTGGTTTCACCGGCCGGTTGGGTCACTCCCGACCAAGTTGAATATGCCATTGAAGTTCTCAAATCGTGGGACTTAAAGCCTATCGAAGGACAATATTTGTTCCATCGTCAAGGCTGTTTTGCCGGTGATGATGCCCAGCGTTTGTCCGACTTTCAGTGGGCGATGGATGACCAAGAAATAAAAGCCATTTTCTGCACTCGCGGAGGGTACGGTAGCATGCGCATCGTTGAGGAATTGGACTATTCAACCTTTCAAGGTAACCCCAAATGGGTGGTTGGATATAGCGACATCACGGTGTTCCATGCCAAGATAACTTCTCTGGGCATCGAAAGTCTGCACGCCCCCATGTTGAAGAACTACCCGACACTCGCGCCACAAGCTCTCGAACAACTAAAAGACTTTCTTTTCGGCAGAATTTCATCCTATACCGTCCTTCCGCATCCTCTAAACCGTGCAGGCACTGCCCGTGGTGAACTAATAGGTGGCAATCTCAGCCTACTCCACTGTGTACGCTCCACTGTTGTCGAGCATCACTCCCACAAAGCGATACTCTTCCTCGAAGATGTCGGCGAAAACCTATATGCCATAGACCGCATGATGCAAAGCCTCAAACTGTCAGGGCGATTGGCAGATTTACAAGGACTTGTTATCGGCGATTTTACCGACATGAAGGGCACGGATTTTGGCAAAACGGCATCCGACATTATCCGAGAAGCCGTCAATGAATACGACTATCCCATCTGCTTTGGCTTCCCCGCAGGACATACAACCGAAAATTATCCGCTACTCATGGGTGCCGACGTAGAATTGTCCGTTGATGAAAACGAAGGAAAATTGAAAATTGAATAAATTGTCTGAATTAGGATTAGCAAATTATTTGAACCATGATTTTCATAAGATGGCCTTGCGGCTTTTTCCTTGCTACCTCAGCATACCCGAACAAGGTTCGGCTCTGCTTTCGGTACGCTGCGTCAATTTACAAGATTAGCAAGATAAAATAAAGGACAAAATGTATATGACAAACAAAATGAAACAGGTAGCAAATTTTTTCACCAGCATAGTAGCATATCGGAATATCAGCACAACCATCACAATCAGCACAGTATTTTTGCTCGCTGTCGGTCTGCTTTCTTGTGACCATACGAGTGTTTATCGGAAATTTCAAAGCCTTCCTTCCGAAGAATGGTGCATGGAAGAAAAGCCGAGTTTTAGCTTTTCCATCTCTGAATCACAGAAATACACAGTAACTATCGCCGTCCGCCACACGAAGGACTACGAGATAGGAAACCTCTGGTGCTTCGTGCAGCTATCCGACAGCACGAAACAAATTCGCAGGGATACACTAAATATGATGATAGCTGAGCCAAACGGTAGATGGCTTGGTGAGGGGGGAAAAGTGAAAACAGTCAGCAAGCCTATTGCGGATACCTTGCATTTGGAAATAGGGACCTACACCGTACAAATTGAACAAGGAATGCGAGTACAATGCCTAGAAGGCGTGAAAGATGTCGGCATCACGGTAGCAAGATTGTCTGAACAGTGATGTTCATTTTAACTGTCCATTTTACCATAGTATGTCGAAGAATAAATTGGCTAAATTCGCCCAAATGGAGACATTTCCCAATGTCTTTCAACCTGCCTCTGACGGCATTTTGGGAAAAGAGTATGAGTTAAAAGGCAAGTGGGGGGACCAAGTTTTTAGAAACAGCAACCCTATTATTCTCGAAGTGGGATGTGGCAAGGGGGAATACACTGTTGGTCTGGCTTGTCTCTACCCTGACAAAAATTTCATTGGCATTGACATCAAAGGTGCCCGTATGTGGAAAGGTGCTAAATATGCGGTCGAAAATAAGATTTCCAACGCCATTTTTGTCCGCACCTACGCTGAAATGCTCGAATCTTTATTTGCCCAAGGTGAAGTCGCCGAAATATGGATTACTTTTCCCGACCCACAGATGTCAAAAGTACGGAAACGCCTTACCGGTACACGCTTTCTGTCCATATACAAAAAAATCCTCTGCCCGTCTGGTACTATTCACCTGAAAACCGATAGTCCCTTCTTGTACCGCTACACCTGTGAGTTGCTCAAAGCCAACCATTTACAGGAAATTGTAAACACGGACAATCTCTACGAGTGTGGCTTGGGCGACCCTCCTTTATCCCTGAAAATAGTATCCATAAAAACCTTTTACGAACAGCAATGGTTGTCACGAGGGAAACAAATCAAATACATCCATTTTTCCTTGCAGGGAGCGGACACATTGTACGAACCGGATGTTGAAATTGAAAAAGACGATTATAAAAGTACTCACCACTGACTGACTACCTCGTATGTAGGGCGATTTTTCTTCCGACCTTGCCACTTTAATGGTGGACTTCAGCAGGACTTTGGCTTCGAGCATTACATAGTCATCAATCCATGTATTTGATTTGGATGGATAAAAATATTATTTTTGTGTTCTCAATTTAATAAAAATAGTTCGTATGAAATCATATTCAAACTTTTGTATCGCGGCAATGACAGTGAGTCTGTTCGTCGCCTGTTCCAACAAACAAGGGACAGAAAAGCAGGAAAAAATCATACCCGTAAAGGTCATGACAGTGGAAACGGGGCGTGCCACCTCTCTACAACGCACATACATCGGAACGGTGGAAGAATCGCTTGCTGTTTCGCTTGCGTTTGCAAGTATGGGAACGGTGGAGAAGGTGCTTGTTTCCGAAGGCCAGCAGGTGCGCAAGGGACAGTTACTTGCCACGCTCAATGCGGCTACGGCTGAAAATTCATATCAAATGATGCTTGCCAAACAGCAACAGGCACAGGATGCCTACGACCGCCTCGTGAAAGTACACGAAAACGGCAGTTTGCCCGACGTTAAATTTGTGGAAGTAAAAACGGGTCTGCAACAAGCAGTATCAATGACCGCCGTTGCCAAGAAAAATCTGGACGATTGTCGCATGCTCGCCCCCTGTGCAGGTGTAATTGCCACTCGCTCGGTGGAAACAGGTACAAATGCAATGCCGGGTGTAGAGGCGTTCAAGTTGATTTCGGTGGACAAAGTGAATGTGAAAATTCCTGTTCCTGAGAACGAAATCAGTAAAATGAAAGAAGGACAAAAAGCACAAATTGAAGTGACGGCACTTGGTAACGCCGCTTTTACAGGCAAAATAGAAATGAAGGGCGTGGTCGCTAATGCCGTATCACATACGTATGAAGTGAAAATTAGCGTTGATAATAATGCGGTAACGGGAGGTAATATAGAGACGGGGCGTAGTGTAGAGACGGGTCGTAATGCAGAGACGGGGCATGCCCCGTCTCTACTACCGGGTATGGTTTGCAAGGTTTCCATTGAGGAGGATGTGCAAGATACGAAGGATGCGAAAAATGTCGGGATTGTTGTACCCAATAGGACGGTGCAAATAGCGGCTGATGGCAGGCAATTTGTGTGGCTTGCCGATGGAAATGTCGCCAAACGGCAATTTGTAAAAACAGGCGGCTTGACTGACAGCGGTATAGAGATTGTCGAAGGTATTTCGGCAGGCGACAAACTTATTGTTGAGGGCCTGCAAAAAATAAGCGAAGGAATGAAAATAAAATTCTCTGAACGATAGATTTTCCCTCACATATATAGGGTTGCATGATGAATGAGCAATGATATGTGATAAATGATAAGTGAGCAATAGTAACATACTTTATATATATACCAATTATATACCAATAACCGGATGAATCAAAATAATAAAATCATAGAATGGGCACTGAAAAACCGACAAATCATACTTTTGTTGGTGGCAGTTCTGTTTGTGGCGGGTGCTTATTCACTTTGGGTAATGCCCAAACAGGAACAGCCCGAATTTACTATCCGTCAAGGCGTTGTGGTGGGCGTGTTTCCGGGTGCAAGTTCGTATGAAGTGGAACAACAACTGACCAAACCGCTTGAACGCTACCTTTTTACGTTTACCGAAGTCAACCGTGCCAAAACCACTTCCAAATCGGAAGATGGAATTGCCTACATCTTCGTTGAACTCGCTGACGAGGTGAAAGATAAAAATATTGTCTGGTCGAAACTCAAACACGGACTGAATTTGTTTAAATCGTCCTTGCCGTCGGGTGTGCTGGCAGTTATTGCCAACGACAACTTCGGTGACGTGGCTTCCTTACTCATCACGATGGAATCGGACGACAAAACGTATCGCCAAATAGACGAATATTGCGATGCACTCGAAGACCGGCTACGCGTCGTTCCTACTGTGGCAAACGTGAGGCGTTACGGCTCTCAACAAGAACAGATAACTATTTATGTGGATAACAACAAACTCGCTGCCTACGGAATTGGTTCTAAAATGTTGATGGTCAATCTCATGGCACAGGGTTTTACCACCACGAGCGGTAAATTGGAAAACAGCCAAGACATTCTTCCCATTCACATTGCAGAGAGTTACGGTAGTGAGCAGGAAATTGCCGACCAGATTATTTTCTCAAGTCCTACGGGCGACGTGCTGCGCGTGAAAGACATCGGGCGTGTAGTACGCGAATATCCCAACGCCGAGAGTTATATCACCCACAACGGTCGAAAATGTGTGTTGCTTTCGGTGGAAGTCAATCCTTCGGCAAATATCATTTCCTTTGGAAATGAAGTGAACACGGTGTTGGACAAATACAAAAGTGAACTTCCCACGAGCGTAAATATCAATCGCATTGTTGACCAGCCGAAAGTCGTAGGCGAGTCGATAAGTCATTTTTTGTTGGAGTTGCTAATAGCCATTTTTGCGGTTATTCTTGTAACGATGATTTTGCTGCCGTTTCGCGTGGCTGCTGTGGCTGCCATGTCAATACCTATCACCATAACCATCACATTGGCAGCCATGTTTATGGCAGGTATCCCGCTCAATATGATTACATTAGCGGCTTTGATTACGGTTTTGGGAATGATTGTCGATAACTCAATCGTGGTGGTGGACGCCTATATTGATAAACTTGACCAAGGCAAAGACCGGTGGCAGTCAGCTATCAGAAGTGCACAGGAATATTTCAAGTCGATTTTTTCGGCCACTTTGGCTATCAGTATCACCTTTGTTCCGTTTGTCTTTACCACCACCGGTACAATTCATGATTTTATGAGGCATTTCCCATGGACTATCTGCATAACGCTTTTCACGTCCCTCATCGTGGCCATGTTTGTCATCCCTATTATTCAATATTTTTTGATAAAAAAGGGACTACATTCAAATCCCTATTCCAATGTAGAGACGGGGCGTAATGTAGAAATGGGGCCGTCTCTACAATATGCCCCGTCTCTACAACAACGCCGTACCATTCTTGACGTTGTTCAATCGGCGTACGAATGGTTGCTTGCAAAGGTTTTTGATTTTCCCAAAACCACGGTTGCTATTTCCTTGGTGAGTGTGGTGGTGGGCGCATTGGTATTCATTGCTATTCCGAAACGAATGATGCCTATTGCCGAGCGCGACCAGTTTGCCGTTGAAATTTATTTGCCGAATGGTAGTCCGCTCGAAAAGACCGCTGCCGTATGCGATTCCATGGAAAATATCCTGCGCAGCGACGAGCGTGTGAAATCCGTTTCGGCGTTTATCGGCACGAGTTCGCCGCGATTTCACATCGTATATGCTCCCAATATGCCTTCACAAAGTTACGGGCAATTTATTGTAAACACCCGTTCCATCAAGGCAACCGAAGAAATGCTTGACGACTATACCAATAAATATGCGTTCTATTTTCCCGAAGCATACATCAGATTTCGACAACTTGATTTTCAGGCAGTAGATGCACCCATCGAAGTCAGGTTTATCGGCGAAAACACCGATGATTTGAAAAAAGAAGCCGAAAAAGTGAGTAATTACCTGCAATCACTGGACGAATGTTTGTGGGTGCGGACGAGTTTCGATGCCCCCGTACTGTCGGTCGGCGTGGAACTCAATCAGTCCGAAGCGGGACGCTTAGGCATTAACAAGACAATGGCTTCTCTGGGTATTTCATCGGGCTTGAGCGGAATGAAAATCGCCGATTTATGGGAAGGAAACTATGCGCTGCCGGTGCAACTGCAACCGGACTGTAATGATGAAACGCGCGCTGTCTCTACATTAGAGGACGTACAAGTTTCGGGTATGCTTGGCGTATCAGTTCCTTTGCGACAAATAGGTAAAATTTCGCCCCAATGGAACGAAAGCAGAATAACCCACCGCAACGGTATGCAAACAATGAGCGTGCTTGCCGACGTAAAACGCGGCGAATATGCAAACAAAGTCTCTGACAAGGTAAAGGCGTGGTATGCCGCATCACTGCTACATTCCCCGCTGCCCGACGGCGTGGAATACGAATATGGTGGCTTGGCGGAATTTGAGGACGAAGTGATGTCGCCGATGTACTTGGCAATGGTCATTTCGTTTGTTATCACTTTTCTGATATTGGTGTTCCATTTTCGTAAAATCAAACTGGCCAGTATTGTACTGCTTTCGGCATCGTTGAGTATCTTCGGTGCTGCATTGGGGATACTGGCATTGAGAATTGATTTTAGTGCCTTTGCCATTTTGGGAATTATAGGGCTTGTCGGCATTATCGTGCGCAACGGCATCATTATGTACGACTATATTGAACATTTGCGGGAAGATAAAAATATGGATGTTCGACAAGCC
The DNA here is from genome assembly GCA_025999735.1 of Bacteroidia bacterium. Lineage (GTDB taxonomy): Bacteria > Bacteroidota > Bacteroidia > Bacteroidales > Marinifilaceae > JAISHE01. The sequence goes on from BNXR01000019.1 coordinate 15,458, forward strand.
GCTTTTGATGCAGGGAAACGCCGTATGCGACCTATTTTCCTCACTTCTGCCGCCGCTTCGATGGGCGTTTTGCCGATGATTATCAGTGGTAGTCCGATGTGGGTAGGTATGGCTGCCATTATCTTCTTTGGCACCTTGGTTTCTATGGTGCTCGTGGTAACGGTACTGCCGGTGGTTTATTGGATGGCCTATCGGGGAAATGTAGAAATGTAGAAATGTAGAAATGTAGGAATGTAGAAATGTAGAAATGTAGAAATGTAGGAATGTAGGAATGTAGAAATGTAGGAATGTAGGAATGTAGAAATTGAAAATATGTATGAACGCTCATTTTTAGTGTGATTTATTAGGACGATTTGTTTGATTAACAGGATAATATATGATTTGATTTGAGGCTATGAAAATACATAATACACAAATAATTGTACTTTGCTTCGTTGCACTGATAAGCGATTCTCTCCATGCGCAACAAACCTACACGTTGGAGCAATGCAAGGAGATGGCTGTGAAAAGCAACTTGCAGGCCAAAAACGCCGAATTGTCGATTGAAATTGCCACACAACAGAAAAAAGAGACGTTTACAAAGTACTTTCCGACGGTAAGTGGTACAGGACTTGGCTTTGCGGCAAACAAAGGGATGATGTCAATGGAAATGAACTTGGCACCCATGATGGCACCTCTTGAGCCGACACTGGGTTGGTTGGTAGGACAAGGTGCGCTCGACCCCGCTCTGTTGGGCAACAATGAGCCTGTGAAAATTGAAGCCCTAAGAAACGGCATGATGGCGGGCATTATGGCCGTTCAACCTGTTTTTGCAGGTGGTCAAATTATCAACGGCAACCGCCTCGCCAAAGCGGGCATCGAAATCCGCCAACTGCAAAGGCAAATGACCGACAACGAGGTGCTACTCACTATCGAACGCTATTTTTGGCAAATCGTTTCTTTAAACGAAAAGATGAAAACTATTAACAACTCTGAAAAAATGCTCGACCGCATTTTATCGGATGTGAAAGTCGCCGTTGAGGCAGGATTGACCACCCGCAACGACCTTGTGCGTGTGGAAGTCGAAAAAAATCGCCTCGAAAGTGGTAAACTCAAAGTCGCAAATGGCATGACCATGCTGAAAATATCATTGGCACAAAAAATAGGCGTTCCCGCCGACAACTTCGATATTCAACAGCCTGATTTTGGAGAAATAATACCGCCTCTGACAAGAAATGACAGCAGTACCATCCAAAATCGCCCCGAGTACAAATTGTTGGAAAAATCGGTGGACATTGCCCATTTGCAACACAAGATGGAAGTAGGCAAACACTTGCCAACAGTCGCTGTGGGTGCGGGTTACAATTATATGAATTTCGACAGGGGAAAATCAAGCGAAATGAAAAACGATTTTGGACTAGCATTTGCCACTGTTTCCATTCCTATTAGTGATTGGTGGGGTGGCTCGCACGCTCTGAAACGTAAAAAACTCGAATTACAACAAGCCGAAAACACCAAAAACGAAAGCGCCGAACTGCTTGCGCAACAAGTACAAAACATTCAAAACGAACTGAACGAAGCATACGGACAAGTTTTGCTTGCTCGAAAATCCATCCTATCTGCCGAAGAAAACCTTAAAATCAGCCAAGACAACTTTAACGCAGGAATAACGATTTTGTCCGACCTGCTTGATGCACAAAACCTCTTGCAACAAAGCCGCGATACCTACACCGAAGCCGCCACAACGTACTTTGTGAAAACGGCAGAATGGAGGCAAATAAGTGAATATTAGTCGCACCCTTACGTATGGTGTTATGAGAAAAGTATGATTTTTTACTCAAAAAATGCTGTATTTAGGAAAAAAAACAATAATTTTGCACGGCGTTACATAATAGTGTTACGTTAGGGTGTTATATAAGGATATGTGAAATGTTTAATAGTATAGTATCATGAAAAAAAGCATAGCAGTATTTCTTTCGTTTTTTACGTTTGGCGGTTTGGTACAGGCACAAACGCTTGATTCTCAATACGGAATTGATAGTATTCAGACTATCATTCATGAGTCCATTTATTCGGAGTATCATAAGCATAAAAATTATAAAGAAGCCTATCCTGCATGGCGCTACATCTTTCAAAATGCTCCGAAATTTCGTTTATCCACTTACACGAAAGGGATAGAAATCGTAGATAATATGATTCGGCTGACCAATAATAAAGCCTATATTGATACGTTGATGATGGTTTATGACCAATGGCTTAAGTATTTTGGTGATGACGCGCGTTTTGGGAGGGGCTATGTATTAGGGAGAAAAGGCTCCAGTTTGTACAATTACCGCAATGCGGATTTTGAGTCAGTGAAGACTGCTTACGGTTATTTGAATGAATCGTTTGAAATATTGAAAGCCCAAACTCACCCCTTGACGGCCAAAATGTTATATGTGTCTGCTAATGATTTATTAAAAAAATCAGCCATCAGTAAGGATGAGTACGTTCTTTTATATACCAAGCTGACTGCTTATGCCAAGAGTGGGATTGAAAAGGCACAAAGACCGGAACGTGTGGCACAATTTGAGGATGTAAAAAACACGGTAGATGTTTTGTTTTTCGGTGCAGGAGTAGCGGATTGCGGGACCTTGGATCAATTATTAACTGCCCGTTTTAAGCAAGATGCAACAGATAAAGACGAATTAAATGGTATAGCTCGTCTTTTGAGAAGGGGTGAATGTACCGATTTACCTTTGTTTTCGCAAGTTTCGGAAGATCTTTATAAGATAGATCCCACAGCTGATGCGGCCTATAGTCTTGCGATTACTTTCTTGAAGAGCAAAGATTATGACAAAACGAATAAATATTTGCAAGAGGCGATACAGAAAGCTACCGACAAAGAGGATAAAGCGGAATATTATTTAAAATATGCGCAGATGCGACTTTCACAGGGTCAGTTGCAAGATGCGAAAAAGAATGCCGTGGAAGCATTAGCTTTAAATCCGACCTTGGGTCGGGCATATATCGTTATAGGACAGGCTTATGCCGCCTATGCTAAGAATTATGGTGAAGACGAATTTGACCATGCCTCTGTATATTGGGCAGTTGTAGATAAGTTTCAGAAAGCCAAGCAAGTGGACCCTGCTTTTGCAGATGAAGCCGACAGGTTAATCAGAAGTTACGAGCCACATTTTCCCAGTAAAGAAGAGACCTTTTTTAAAACACTTCATGCCGGTGACAATCATCGAATCGGGGGGTGGATAAACGAAACGACCAAAGTCCGCATTCGCTAAAACGGAAAGCTAAAATGAAGTATAAATTGCAATACATCAGCGAAACATTTTTTTTAGTATCCATTATTCGTTATTCATTATCTATTTTAGTGTTACTTTTGTTTGTTTTGGTGTTGTTGTCTTGTAGGAATGACATGAACACAATTAGGGAACTGAGTGACGATTGGGATAGGTTGCCGGAAATGTCAGGGGAAGACTTGATATTAGCTTATTCGGATTCTGCGCTTATCAAATATAAAATTATCACGTCCGAATACAGTAAGGTAACGCGGGACGATGCGAAAATAGATGAATTCCCACGCGGTATGTATGTAGAACTTTACGACAAAGACGAGAAAATAGAGGTCACGATAAAGTCCAATTATGCTCATAGAAGGAATATTGACAATATTTGGGAAGCCCGTGACAAGGTTGTTGTCGTCAATCAAGACGGTACAAAATTGGAGACCGAGCTTTTATTTTGGGATATGGCGGGCAAGCGTATTTATTCCCCACAGTACAGCCGTTTGACGATGAAAGAGAAAAATATTGTCGAAGGGCATAATGGATTCGAGTCGGACCAGAACTTGCAGCATCCTGTTTTTGGTAAAGTTACGGGTCAAATTGAATATAAGGTAGAATAAGCTGTCAATCGGATATTCCATACTGATACGTTTGAAATATTGAAAGTTCGGCATACACGAATTGAAGTTGTTAGGGCAATTATTTGACTAAATATAAAAAATATTTGATTTATTGTAAAAAAAAAGGATGTTTTTTTTGGGTGTATTATAATTTTAACTAATTTTGCCCCTCACTTGGGAGTGAAATATTGTTTAATGAGAATTTGTATATTAGTTACAGTCTGTATGGCGATTAATTTAACGGCGAGAGCACAACAAGAACCTTTGTTCAGTCAGAATATGAATAATAAGATGACTGTAAATCCTGGTTTTGCAGGGATGAGGGGTAATTGGACGTTTTCGGGTGTATATCGGAATCAATGGTCACGGATGGACGGTTCGCCACAGACGATAGCTGTAAATTTAGATATGCCTTTAAAAATCATGGGCGTGGAGAATGGCTTAGCTTTAAATATGGTGAGCGATAAGTTTGGCTTGCAAAAGAACACACAGGCGATGTTCAATTATGCTTATAAGGCTAAGTTAGAGTGGGGTGTGTTGGGGGTAGGTGCAAAGATAGGGTTTGTAAATGCAGGTATAGAAGGAGAGTATATCACACCTGATGGAGGAGCAACGGATCCGGCTTTAAGTGCGAAAGTTTCCGACATTGTATTTGATGCAGGGATGGGGGCGTTTTTAGCAGCAGAGAATTTTTATGCAGGTATATCCTTAGCTCATTTGAATAATCCGAGGATGGACGTAGGGCAGTTGGGCGAATATTCTTTGAATAGGCATACGTATCTAACAGGAGGTTATACGTTTATAGTGAGTCCTTCGCTCAATATACAGCCGTCAGCCTTTTTCGGAACGGATTTTGTCAGCATACAATATAGCGTAAATGCCAATGCAGTCATAAAAGATCTTTTTTGGGCAGGATTGTCCTTCAGAGGAGGAAGAGCACTTTCTTTCATGGGCGGCATAGAGTGGAAGGAGGGGCTGACATTAGGGTATAGTTATGACTGGAACGTGAGTAGTGTAGGGCAGTATGTAGGAGGGACACATGAGGTAACCTTTTCCTACACCTTTAATATGAATTTAAGTAAGAGTGAGAAAACATATAAAAGTATAAGATTTCTATAGATGAAGATGATTATAATGTGAATTTAAGATAAGAGTGAAAAACATATAAAAGTATTAGATATCTATAAATGTAGATGATTATAATATAAATTTAAGTAAGAGTGAAAAACATATAAAAAGTATTAGATTTCTATAAAATGAAAATGATTATGCAAATGAAACGAGTGTTATTGATAATTATTGTAGCGGTATTGGCATCTTGTTCTCCCTTTGGTGGTGGAGGAGAGTTAATAGGTACGCGTAAAGAGAAGAAATGGTTTGAGCCGAAGCCATTTGGTATGGTATCAATTCCTGCCGGTAGTTTGACTATAGGGCAGAACGATGAGGACATATCGTGGTCTTTGAATGCAAATTCCAAGACCATATCAGTTCCTGCATTTTGGATGGATGATACAGAAATAACGAATGACGAGTATCGTCAGTTTGTGTCTTGGGTATTGGATTCCATGAGAAGGCAGCGTTTGGCAGATGATGGTCATGATGAGTTTTTATTAAAAGACAAGTCAGGCACTCCTATTGAGCCTGCTCTGTTGAATTATAAAACCCCGATTGCCGGTAAGAAGAAAGCGGAGTATGCTGAATCATTGGCTGCCTTGGAGTATGCTGGTGATGACCGCATCGGTGGCGGTGAGATAGATTGTCGTAAATTGGCTTATAACATGAGCTATTATGATTTCCGGCAGGCGGCCTTGAATGACCAATTTTATGACAAGACGAAGGATGAATATGTGGGTGGTTCAGCGGTTAATGCCAATGGAGAAAGAGAAGCTATCAAGGGTCGTTCGTCGTTCATTATCAGGAAAGTTGTTAGAATATATCCTGATACATTGTGTTGGTTGAAAGACTACACCTTTGCGTATAATGATCCTTATGTACGGAATTATTTTTCACATGTCGGCTATGACAATTATCCGGTGGTAGGGGTTAATTGGAATCAGGCAGATGCTTTTTGCAATTGGAGAAACAGGATTTATGAAAAGAGTAAAAATCCGAAGGTTGAGCAGTGGAGATTACCCTCAGAGGCAGAGTGGGAATATGCAGCGAGAGGGGGATTGGTTGCCCAGAAATATCCTTGGGGAGGTGCTTATATAGCCAATAGGAAAGGGTGTTTTGTAGCAAATTTCAAGCCGCGAAGAGGGGATTATATTCGTGATGGTGGCATGATAACGGTGCCGGTAGGTTCTTATGAGCCGAATGGGTATGGTTTGTATGACATGGCAGGGAATGTGTCAGAATGGACGTATGACAGTTATAATGAGTCAATATATGCCATTGCTGGCGATATGGCACCGACCTATCAGGCTACTTTTAAGTTAGATAATAATATGAGCAAACGGAAAGTCGTTAGAGGAGGTTCATGGAAAGACGTTGCCTATTTCTTACAAAATGGTGTCAGAGGTTTTGAATATCAAGATTCTACCAGGTGTTATATAGGTTTTAGAGCAGTTAGAACAAAAATTGAATTTTAAACAATTACTCTTATGGCAAGTATTTTTGAGAGCAAAGCATATAAGGTATTCATGACGTATGTGAACGGCTGGGGGGCAGCTGTTGTAATTATTGGTGCCTTATTTAAAATCATGCACTTTCCGGGTGCTTCTATCGTATTAACTTGCGGTATGTTAGTTGAGGCTTCCATCTTTTTCCTTTCGGTGTTTGATGCGCCTTTGCCTCATTACGATTGGACTCGGGTATATCCGATATTAGCACATTCAAATAAGGCACACGAGTTGGGTTTGGTTCCTCCTGAGAAGGAAGTCAAGGCGGTGTCAGCATCATCAGCATTGACACCGGCTCCTACTTCAACATCGGCTGTAGGTTTGGATGATGAGGACATCAAAAATTTGAAAGAGGGGATTGGTAAGTTTACTACGAGTGCCAAGCATTTTGCAGAAGCGACAGATACTGTGCCGGGTACAATCAGTAAGGCAACCGCCTCTTTTGATAAATTAGAAAGCAGTTTGGGTGTACTTTCTGAAGGTGTTATTGACACCAATAGGGTCATCGCGGAAGGGGGGAAAACCTTCTCAGATAAGTTAGGGAGCAGTTTGGACGGATTTGCAGAAGGCTGTAACGACACCAATAAAGTGATAGCAGCCGCGGGCAAAACTTTAACGGAACAAATTTTAGCCAATTGTGAGAAATTGAAGTCCACAATGGATTATTCAGCTGAGAATTTTTCGACGTTTAATAAATTGATGGACAGCCAACTGAATGGTGTCAAAGTTCAGGCAGACACCTATATGAAGCAAATAGCCTCAGTGAATAAAAATATAAGTGCTTTGAATGCTATTTATGAATTGCAGATTAATGAAACGAAAGCTTCTGTCGGAACCTTTGGCAACATACAAAAAGATATGGTTGAAATGTTGGAGAACGTTTCGTTAGGTTTGGATGGTACAAAATTATTTAGACAAGAAACAAAACAATTGGCAAACACCGTAGCCTCGTTGAACTCTGTATATGGAAATATGCTGAGTATTGTGAATAACTAAGATGTTAGATTGATAGAAAATGAGTTCAAAAAACTGCGAAGAGACACCGAGGCAGAAGATGATAGGTGTGATGTATTTGGTGCTGACAGCGATGTTGGCATTGAACGTCACGAAGGATGTATTGTTGGCTTTTGCGACTATTCAAAGTAGTTTGAATTCTAATACTGTCAGTTTTCAGGAAAAGAATATAGCGACTTATCATGAAATAGATATGGCTTTCGAGTTGAATCCTGTAAAAGTGAAGACGTTTCGTGATAAAGCACTGGAAATTAAGGCAAAATCTGCATCAATAGTGCGTTACGCAGACAGTGTTTTGCATCGGATGGTTAGTATTGCAGATGGAGCAGAAAAGGCAGATATACATAATATAGAAGCCTTGGACAATTTGGATGTTGGTGGTCAGGTGATGATAGTAGAGGGAGAAGGAAAAGTTTTTGAAAAGATGTTAGATGAGTACAGAGAGTTGCTTTTGAATGCTGTAGCCCCGGAAGATACGGCTTTGCGACAGTCTATTTATGAGGCTTTGAATACAGATGACCCTCCGGTGCATGAAGAGGGGGAATTACATTCTTGGGAGTCGAGTAGATTTGAGCATATTCCTTTGGGAGCAGTTGCTTCAATGTTGGCAATGTACCAAATGAATGTGGTCAGTGCGGAGTCAGATGTCATCCGTTATGGAATAGCAGCTTTAGATGCTGAATCATTTAAGTTCAACAAGTTAAGTGCTTTGATTATTCCGGACTCGCGATACGTTTTCAAAGGTGAAACAGTCAAGGCAAAAGTGATGTTGGCAGCAGTAGATACGACGATGCAGCCTGAAATTATCGCCAATGGGCGGCAGTTGAAGTATGAGGGGGATTTTGGTATGTTTTCAGAAGCGGCGACTTCTGTTGGAATACATACGATAAAGGGTGTAATTAACTATGTTTCTCCATCGGGTAAAAAGCTACCTCGCGAATTTTCGATGGAGTATGTAGTATCAGAGCCGGCAGTGGTTATTTCTCCGACCAAGATGAATGTTTTCTATGTGGGAGTGGATAATCCAGTTTCGTTGGCAGTACCGGGGATGTCTGCGGATGAAATAGCAGTTGAAATTACGAATGGTCAAATCATAAAGCAGGGTGAAGGTTATATAGTGCGCCCTCAAAGAGCAGGAAAGAGTGAAATAACGGTGTTTGCGAAAGATGGTAATCAGAGGAAGAAATTGCAGTCACAGGAGTTTCGAGTAAAAGAGGTGCCTGACCCTGTTGCTAATGTAGGAACGTTCAAGGAAGGGACTGTTAAGAAGAATATATTGATAGCTTCGGGAGGTGTGAGTGTAGAATTGGAAAATTTCGATTTCAACATGAAGTTTACAGTGCAAAGTTTTACAGTTTCTACGGTTGTTGAAGGGTACGTTAGGGATGCAAATGCTACGGGGGCCTCGTTTACAAAAGAGCAGATAAAGTTGATACAAGATGCGAAACGTAATCAGCCTGTTTATATTGAAAAAATCATCGTGAAGGGACCGGACGGTTCAACTCGAAGGTTGCCTTCTCTACCGTTTAAGATAGATTAAAATTAACTCAAAGCGCAAATTACCATTAAGATAGATTTAAAATTAACTCAAAATACAAATTAAGATAGAGATTAGAAATTAACTTAAAATACAAATTAAATTGAAGAATATGTTACAGAAAATTGTATTAGTGTTTGTTGTGCTTATAGTAAGTTCGACATTCTTACAGGCTCAGTCCTCGAAAGCGTTTTACGAAGGGATGACGCGGGGTTTAGATTATGCAAAAAAGGAACCGACGCCCCTGCCGTATGTTAATCCGGATGATATTTTGTGGTCAAAGACTTTGTGGCGGGAACTTGTATTGAGGGAAAAAATGAATTTGCCCTATTATTATCCGACGACTCCGGTAGATGGCAGGATGTCATTGATAGATGTGTTGCTGAATGGAATAGAAAAATCGTTCAAAACGGCTTATGAGGAGGACGAATTGAAAACGCCAATCACCATTGAAGAGATAAAAGACAAGTTCGGTGCTCGCTCAGATACCCTCACAAGATTGAATAATGAGACCGGTGAAAGGGAAGCCATTGTCGTTGCGGGTGAAGTACATACCGATGAGGTAAAAAGATTTTTGATAAAAGAATTTTGGTTCTTTAATAAGAGAGAGGCTCGTTTGGAAAGTCGTATTGTAGCGATTTGCCCTGTACGTGAATATGTACAAGATGATGGTAGTAACACTATTGTGAAAAGACAGTTATTTTGGATCGATTATGGTGAATTTCGGGATTTATTCACACAACAACGGGTATTTATAAACAGCAATGATGGTCCTCAAACCTCTTATGATGATCTTTTTCTGATGCGCTATTTCAGTTCGAGAATATATAAGGAAACCAGCGTGTATGATAACCGACCTATTTCCACCTACGCAGTTGGTATTGACGCTATCCTTGAATCCGATCGTATAAAAAATGACATTTTCACCCAAGAACAAGACCTTTGGGAATATTGAAATAAATTTGTTTTCATACACAAAAAAAAGGCGGCCTTGGGGTTGCCTTTTTTGGCTTATAACGCTTGCACTACCGATTACATCATAGATAATTTTATCCTGTTCTTCCTCCTTTATCATCGCATTTTTTGTTAATTATTTTTTTCAGGTGCTATTTTCGCAAACGCTGTCTTGTCCCGCAGGGACAGTACTTTATTAACCGGGCGCTTTAGCGTCCGGTATGGGAGTACGTATGGTAGTATAGTCCCGCAGGGACGGCACTTGTACTCGGCATACAGGTGCCGTCCCTGCGGGACTTGCTCGGGTGGGGTGGTTGCTTGTCCGTAGGCTGAAGCCTACGGTTAATAATGTGTAGTCCCTGCGGGACTATCCCTGCAAGCCCTGTAAAGGCGCAATCACTCCCGTAGAGAAACGCCCTACGGGAACAGATTGAAAAATATAGCACCTGAAAAAAATAATTAACCTTAAAATCGTGGTTCAAGACATTTCGGTAAAGGTAAGCTTTATTCGGAATAAACAAGAAAAAACGAATGGGTAGACATTACTTTGCAAATATCCAAAAGTCGTGGTAAGTGGGATTTTTGAGTTTTATTTCGGCTAATCTTTTATCTGCTACAGCACGTGTTTCAAAGGAAAGTACGGCGATGCGAAAGAGGGCTTTCTGCTTGTCAGCAAGGATACGAGCGTCGGGGAATCCTTTTTGCACATATTTGGCGAGTAATTCCAAGGCCCCTCCTTCACGTTTAAAACTACCACCAATGATGTAAAAGTGTCCTGCAGCAGGCTCGGCATAATTTACGGCTTCTTCTTCCCACTCCAATACCCATTCATCATCCTGAGGTTCGGCAGCAGCCTTTTTCTTGTCCTCAGCGGCTTTCTTAGCTGCATCATCTGCTTTTTTCCTGTCAGCATCGGCATCGGTGTTATCGGAAGTACCACTTGACTTGGCATCTGCCTCGTCCTGTTGTTTCTTTTGCCGCATCTTATCCCGCACGTAATCAAGGTCATCGTGTATCTGTCGCAATTTCTCCTCTGTATCCATAGTAGTAGTGTCTGCAACGGGTGAGGGTGAGGCAGATATATCAAGACGAGAATTAGCCGAAGCACTATTAGCCAAAGCACCAACGAAAAGAAAAACAAACAAGGCCACTGTAGTCACTGTACTCCCGCTTGCCAACAGAGAACACGGACTGTAAGTCCGCGCCGGTGAGCGAACAATCCCATCATCTTTTAAACCAAAAAATCCAAATTCAGACATATCTTGTGTTTTATCATTGTGTTTATCATTGTGTTTATCATTGTGTTTATCATTGTGTTTATCATTGCGTTTATCATTGCGTTTATCATTGCGTTTTATCACTGTTCCAGTACCCAGAAATCTTTATAAATCGGTTTTCTACGTTTTATCTCTGCCAACTTCCGATGTGCTTCTTCTCTTGTAGAGAAAGACATCAGGACGACACGGTATTTGGTCGTCTTCAAATCAGACATAACTCCGGCACTCACAAAACCTTCTTTCACAAAGCCTTCCAAGGAACGCGTTGCACTCTTTTTGTCGGCGAAACTGCCGGCAACAATGTAGTACGATGCGCTTTTGTCTAAACCACCAAAACGATCTATACTCACTATATTGGCATCTTTGCGCTCGTCATCCAATACCGCTTGTTGTTCTTCTTCTTTCTTCGGAGCTGTCTTTTGGGGTGTCTTGGGGGGCGTCTTTTTTGCTGCTTTCGCTCTTCTTTCTTCTTCGTCAATCTCTTGGCGCATCTCCCCTATTTTCTGTCGTAGAAATTCTAACTCTTCGTCCAATAGACGACGTTCCTCATCAGAAGCCGCACTCGTAGCACCCGCAGCATCTTTCAAATCAGTGTCCCCCTCTCCCTTCTTAGTAATCACGTTGCGCCTTCCGAACACGAGACCTATTTTCAAACCCACAGAAAATGGAGACACTTTTTCCACGAACTCCTTCTCAACCCTTTTGTCATCAACAAAGGTGGACGCTAAAATACTTGCCGGTTTATACGCAGGACGAAATTCTGAATTGCGACTCACATCCTCTCCGCGTCCCATAGCAGCAACTCTGGCATCGATAATATCTTGGTAATCAATGAACAGCTTTTTTTCCTCCATTGGAATGGCGGTATGTAATAAACAGTAATCAAAATAAACACCCGTAGTAAGCGACAATTTATCCGTCAATGACCAAATTACACCCGCTTCGGCTGAACCAAAAAAGAAAGGCTCAAAAGTGATTGACCCTTTGGTAGCCACTATATTATTATTCTGCTTATTATACATACCATAACCATGATGTGGAAAAATATCAAGAGGTGTATCCGTATAACCGTCTTTGTTATTCACATAATAATGCAGTTCTGTATGTAGGGACTGTATTTTAGAGTTATACGTTGTGCTAATCGGTAGCCCCACCTTCCCGCCTAAGGCTGCATAAAACATCCCTGTTTCAAAGCGTGCCATCAGAGGAATTATGAGAAGAAGGGTCTGCTGCGTTTCTCTATATTTTTCAAGAGTATAACGGTCAAATTTACCAAATTGGTTTACTTCCGCAAAATCGCCGCCAAGACTGTCAAGAGTATAGGTACCAGCAGAATACGAAACACCTACACCAGTAGAAATTCCCCAATGAGAATTAAAAGATAGGGTGTAATCAAAACCTAAATCAAAACCCGCAGAGGGACTGTATTTACCTATAATTGGTTTATAATTCAAGCTGAAAAAACCAAGCCCAAGGTGTGGCCCATATTCATGATGTACGTCCAAGAACGACGATGACGATGAAGAAGGAGAATCCGGCAACGACGAAGTTTCTTCTTCGAGCACTTCCCCTTCGAGCTCTTTTCCTTCGAGCTCTTTTCCTTCAAACTCCTTCCCTTCGGGCTTTTCCCCTTTTATCTCTCCCTCAAAGTTTTGAGCTAGAGCTGCAAAAGAAAGAAAAAGAAAAAAGATGGAAACTATTATACTATATGCACGATTCATTCGCCGTTTTCTATGATTTTATTCAACCAATATTTTTACCGTCTGTCTTCCAACTTTTAGCAGATAGATGCCTTTCGCCGATGGTACGGGCGTAATTAGTTGCGTGCCTTCTACGGGATACGTATCAAGCAGGCGACCGTTGAGGCTGTAAACCTGTACTTCTTTCACTCCTTCGGAGATACCATCTATCGTGACTTGTCCACCTTCCGCGACCGGATTAGGATAGACACTCACAGACACTGATTTTGATTTTGATGAGGGCGACACCAAAGGCTTTCCTTGAGATGACAAACAAGAGTGTACCGTTTCGCCGTCAGAGTTTGTCAATACAAGACTATAGTCATCTTGGTGGTCGTAAATTCCGTCCACCACATAAGTCTGCCCCGAGCCAACAGACACGCCATTCTTAAACCATTCCCAAGCCGTGAACGTGTAGTCATTTTGTGTGTTGTAGTTGTAACCAATCAAAACATCCTCATATACGGACACCACTCGGTCGTACGTGAACGGTATTTCAATCTCTAAACTGTTAACTGCGGTGCCGCTCGTCGGAGTAGTAACAGTATATTGGATAGTATGAATACCGCCATCAGTGCGGGCATTAAAGCTTGTATTCCCAATGAAGGTCACGCTGGCATCCGGATGCACAGGCTCCACCCTAATATGAATGTCTGCGCTGTCAAGCACATCATCGCAAGGTATCGTGTAAATCTTTGACGGGTCTATGACGGAATCCCTCCCACTAACACCGACATTAACGCTGATGCTTACACTCGCGTCTGTATTCGCTTTAATAACCCAAACAACCGTATCGGTTACGGCATTGTAATTACTGTTCTCCAATGCCGAGGCACTGATTTTTACGTTCATCCCATACACATTGGTAATGTACACTGTATCACCGTGCATACCTCTCAGTTTCACCACATTTGTATCAAGAGAGGTGTAGGTGACGGTTGTTCCACCACTTTCTAAGGTAGTAGCGGGAAGAACTAATTTTTCGCCAGCTCTGCGCGGTCCGCTCGGCCAAGCAATGGTCTGGTTTGCCGGGACAGCACGTATAGTCTTGGAAATAACCAATGGAGAAGCTGCCGCGTAGTTAGCCGTTTGAGGTGCTGAGGCGGTGATGGTGGCGGTCCCGTATCCTCTTTTCATGACGAGCCATGACTCCCCTCCCCTATCTTCTATATCCGCTACCGCAGTATTGTAAGAAACATAGTTTACAACGCCACTTTCAGCTCTTGCAGAAAGTTTTGTCGCATGACCATAAACCGTGTCAAACACTTGCTCCCAAGTGAAGGGTAATGTCTGGTTTTTGCGCTGAACGGTAACAGGACTGAAATCGAGTGGTGTTGCTGCATGTACCGTATCATTACCCTGTTGAATGGCTGAAATGATTACAGAGCCTACGCCTACGAAACAAATACTGTCGCCCGCAGCGTTCAGTTTTGCCACATTCTCATTATTGGAAATAAAAGAAACTTGTAAGCCGTTGGGAACATGCGTAATCTTATCCCTAGCCGTATCCCTGAGGTCAGAAATTGCTATTGCATCTCCAAATATCTTGGCACCCGAGGGGAGAGCGGAGTGTCTGCTTATGTACTGAAATTTCTTAATCCACCAAGTCATATCTATATAATTCGTAGGCACGTAATTTTCACTTTCATTCATAAAAGCTTGCACAATCACAGGTCCCGAAACCGAATTATTGATAAACAACGTATCGTGACTCAGTGTGGCTAAAGCCCCACCTGATAATATCGTATAGCGAACTGCACTATCAGCAACATTTACGGTAGCCGTCAATTTGATAATATCACCACTTGCCGCTAACAGAGACGCCGGATCCCAAGAGATGACCATCTTTGCTTTCACAGTCGTAAATGTCCTGCTCGTTGAATCGGCATCGTAGTTTTGAGTCGCTGCGGCATACGCTTTGATGGTAACCACCCCTGAACCTTTCTTGATTTTAAGGGTGTCGCCTGTAGCACTTATTTCTGCCACTGAAGAATTGCTCGATGTATACTGAGTGATTGGTGTAAATGTATAACCACTTGCCGTTTTCGTAAGGCTTACCGCTGCATTTAGAGGAGTTTTAGCATTGTAAGCAGTATCCAAGGGCTGGTTCCAAGCGAATACAGGTTTGGCCTTGAGAATTTCTAAGGAATCAGGCGACAGTGGCGCGAAACGATAATTCCCTGAATTACCCGTCACTCTCAACTCGTATTTCCCTACCGAAGAAGTGTCCGTAGCTATTGTAGTTGGCGTTGGAGGAGTTATCGCACTCACGTTATCGCCGTTCTTCCAACCGCTATAAATGAGCCTGAACGCCGGATTAGGCTCTCCATACGTCCTAAATGTGTCAGCGACCGCTACGTAGAGCGTAGCCCGATCTGTAACAAATGTCTTCACGGAATCAACGAAGTTGTAGGCTGCTGTAGAATCAACTATGGCATGCACAGTCACATTCCCCGTACCCGAAGTGATAATGAGCAACGAATCGTTCGCTATATGCGCATCGCCACTTGCCGTAAAGCGAACCAGATTGCTGTTGGATGAGCTGGCACGCAAAATAGTCGTGTCGCCATACGTAATATTGAATGTTGGTGTATCCCACGTGACAGACTGGGATAACTTACCAATCTTCAAGGTACCGGGCTTCGGAACAATCGTATAATTGGTAGCACTGCCACCACTAACCACAATACTATCAATATAAGTCCCAGCAGGCTTGCCTGGTTGGATAGTAGTGCTCGCAGTGGGGGGGGTAAAATCTGCGGCTGCGATTGTGCTTATAGTTTCACCATTTTTAAATCCGGAATATTCAATTCTATAGGTGGTAGGGATAAGCGCGTTCAAACTGATGAGAGTATCGGCGGCTTTGGCCTCGAGTTCAGCTCTATTGATTGTCAGCGTATCACTACCGTGAACAAAGGTGTAATTAGCCGCTGCTCCGCCAGAGACCGTAATAGAATCTGCATACGACCCTACATTCTTCGTTGGCAAAATAGTGGTGCTTGCTGTGGGCAAATTTGTTAAGCTCGCCGGCGTATCTGAGAATTTAAAACCGCTATACCTCAACCTGAACGTCGGATTGGGGTCGCCATACGTCCTGAATGTATCTATAGGCGTAACTGTCAATTTCGCTTTTTTGAGCGTCACCACCCTAAAGGAATCCACAGCCCAATAACCATCGGTCTCAGCAGCAGAAATCCGAATCGTGTCTTGTCCCGTACCGGATAATATACTGTCCAAAGCATTGCCGTTAATGATTACACGCTTATTCGCACTTACATTTGTGTATGTAAGTGCGCCGAGCGCAGTTGCAGTGAGAACTGTCGGCAAATCACCGTAAGTCGCTGTATCAGGGAATGATGTCAAGTTGATACTCTGCCTACCTTTAATTACCCACGTGCTATCAACGGGAGCAGCGGGATAGTAATTAAAGTTACCCAGCCGTTCAGCACTGACTGTAAGCCTAGCAGGTAGGCTAGTGGAAGTGTTGTTTAGAAAGATTGTATCGCCATTAGAGCGTAACTCTACACTCTGCAGGTCAGATTGGATATGGTAATTAACTTTCAAATCGCTACCGGCAATAGTGGCAGAATCAGTACCTGTAAACAGAATGATATCGCCGAGTGATGCCTTGCAATTGGGAGTCCAAGTGATAGTCTGATGGGCAGGGTATATGTTCAGTACATAACTTGCCGTATCACCATCATAGTACGTACTCTGCGCACATGTTGCCAGCACTCTTACCGTACCGACGCTATCGACGTGGTAAATTCTGCCGGTACTCGGGTCGATTGTCGTTCCTCCTGCTGTACTATCCACGATGGCGTAAGTAATAGTACCTGTACCCATTCTTTGCAGTGCGTTTGTAAAACTAAAAGGCTTTGAAAATACCGTGTCTATACTCCGATTAGGATTGGCAAACGAAAGATGCTGTTTCTTCAATTGTATATCTACTGTATGAATTGAATCAACGGCATCATAGTGAGAATCCGAAGCTACATGGGCTTTGACGTCGAAATTCCCGGAAGGACTCATAATGAGCAAAACAGTGTCACGCTCGATACTAAAAAGGGCAGAAGGAGGGGGAGGATTAACAGAAAAAGTGACGCGCTGACCGCTGCTTGAAGTAGCACGCAAATAGGTAGTATCACCATTCCGCACGTGCCATTCCGTATTCCAAGTGATGGTTTGATGACCTTTCAAAATCACCAAGGTGCTGTCACTGGAAACAGGATAACAGTTGTTGTTAGCAGCTTGCGAAGCGGTGATTTTCACCTTCCCTGTACCTTCGATATAAAGGGTATCATTGCTGGGGCGCACAATACTTGAATCACTCGAAGTATAGGTGACGATAGGAACACCGTCCACCAGTGCAGGACGCGCTATTAAGTTTATAAAGGGCGGACCGTAAGTGACGGTATCTCGCATAGACGGCCACGTGATATTTTGTGTTCTCTTTACTATCCATTCTTGGTGCACCGAGTCGGCAGCTTTGTAATCAGTAGTACCTGGATGATAGGCACTGATACGCACTGTTCCAGGATTTAAAAATTTGAGCGTATCGTTATGTACCTTTGCAATGGTTGAGTCGCTTGTCGCATAATAAACTTTCAGCTCACTCGTGGACACAGCACTATCCGCCCCAACAAGCAAGCGTTTCTTGCCTACCGTGTCAAGGAACGGCGATGACTGTGGTGGGGTAAGCAAAGAATGATAATTCCACGTGATATTCTGAGATTTCTTGTCTATCTTCAGTATACCGGGTATTGTGTCAAACGTATAATTGGTAGCCACCCCGTTGCTTTTAACCACAATACTATCAATATAATCCCCAGCAGGTTTGCCTTGTGTGAGCGTAGTGCTCGTAGAGGGGGCACTAAAACCGAAAGCAGTGCTTTCATCTTCACCGTTTTTAAATCCGGTATATTCAATCCTATAGCCGGAAGGAGGGATAGGCTCATTGTAAATAATGGTCGTATCGGCGGCTTTGGCGGTGAGTACTGCTTTGTTGACAGTCAATTTACCCTTAGTAGTGTCAAAAGCGTAATTATCATTTGCAGGTACAGTAAAATCAATCCTAGCGGGATAGCTTCCTGCTTTAACAGTGTCTGTTGCAAAGTGAATCACTTGGGGTAGCGTCATATCGAGTAGCGAAAAACTATCACCGTTTCTAAAACCGCTATATGTCGTTTTAAATGTGGCTACCGAGTCTCCATACGTGATGGTCGTATCGGAAGCCGTAACGGTGAGCACCGCTTTTTTGAGTGTCACCACCCTAATGGAATCCACTGCCCAATAGTCACCCTCAGCAGCAGTAATCCGAATCGTGTCTTTTCCCGTACCAGATATTATATCTTTCAAGGTATCGCCGCTAATGCCGCTAATGCCACTACTAATATTGATATGTCGATTTGCACTTATATTTGTGTATATGAGTGCTGCACTGCCGAGTGCACTTACAGCAAATATTTTCGGGTCATCACCGTATTTTGCTGTATCAGGGAATGATGTCAAGCCAATAACCTGCCGACCTCTAATTTTCCACTCTTGCTCTACGGGAGCAGCGTCCAAGTAATTAGGGTCATGATCTTGCTGGTAGGCTTTGACTTTCAGAGTAGTATATGCTACGGGAGTGCTTTCTAGAATGATAGTATCACCATTAGCGTGCTTCACTGCACTATGACCAGTGAGGACAGTGTATTTTACTTTCAAATCGCAACCGGCAATAGTGGCAGAATCAGCACCTGTAAACAGAATGGTATCGCCGAATGATGCCTTGAGATTTTGGGGTGTCCAACTGATAATCTGAGGAGCATGTTTTATTTCCAGTTCATAACTTGCCGTATCGCTTTCATAGTGTCCATCACCCTCACATATTGCCTGCACTGTTACCTTACCGATAGTATCTACGCGGTTAATTTCGCCGGTAGTCGGGTTGATTCTCGTTCCTCTCCTCGTACTGTCTATAATAGCATAAGTGGGAAGGTTGACACTTTGGAATTGCACTAATGTGTTCGTAAAACTAAAAGGCTTTGAATATACCGTGTCTATTTTCTGATTCGTATTGGCAAATGCAAGATGCTGTTTCTTCAATCTAATATGTATTGTATGAATTGAATCAACGGAATTGTATAAAGGGGTCGCCTCAGCACGTGCTTTGATTGTAACCGGTGAACCGGAAA
>BNXR01000020.1 GCA_025999735.1 Bacteroidia bacterium
GCTGTACACCATCACCCTCTGTCCCACGTCCAAGAAGGACCGCTTCCTGAAACGTATCAAAACCGGTGCCGCACAAGAAGCTACACCCGAAGAGAAAAAAGAAGAAGCCGAAGCCACACAAGAAGTACCAGCCACAGCAACATCACCCGAAGCACCAGCAGAAGCACAGCCAGAAGCGAAGGAAGAGGTGAAAGAAGATGCACCGTAGGGGCGCACCTGCGTGTGCGCCCCCCGTAGGGGCGACCCTCGCGGTCGCCCCCGCGCGGGCGTAAACGTGTATAGACGGGGCATGCCCCGTCTATACCTATCCTCATTGCGGGCTTGACCCGCAATCTCCTTGTCTTGAACCACGATTTTGTCAAGATTAAAGGATGACCAAGATAATCAGGGCAGGGCAGACACGCAGGTCTGCCCCTACGAGCATAAACGTGTATAGACGGGGCATGCCCCGTCTATACATCTTTCATCTTGCAATCCTTTAATCCTCTAATCCTGATTCAGACTATCACTTACAAGCCCATAAATCTAAACTTCCACGCCAGTCCGTCTGGTTCTGTAGTCGTATATTCGTATGTTGAGGTTTTGGTTGTTTCTGAAGAACTCCATTTCTCATAGACTATATTCCAACCTTTTTTCAGAGATACATTATTCCATGTAGTTTTAGATGTCCAATCGCCGTCATCGTCCGTATATGACCCCGTTATGGTAACATCACTATCAACATAGTAATATCCAGACGTAATCTCACTATTAGTACCATCCTGACGATACGTAAAATCGCCTACATACTCTGCCCCATTAAACGCATCAATATAGTAAACATTAGCATATTTGACAGCAGGATTGCTTATCGTTAGAAGACCTTCCTCTTGCAATTTATCAATCGTTTTAAGGTATTTAGCAGGTACAGTTGCAGGCAAAGTGATACTAAAACGACCATTTATATACGTTCCACTCGCTAAATCATAATTATATTCATTACCATTAACATAGGCAAGTGCCTTTACTGTATCAACCGTTGTACTTCCCGTTGATACAGTTGCCTCAATCTTACCGTCAAAGCTGCTGCTTGTGTCGGTGTTTTCAGTGTTGTTTTCACTGTTCTCATCTTTGCTGCAGCCACTCATCGCTACCGCTACTACCATTGCGCCCATGAGGGCGACTTTTACATAACTTGTCTTTCTCATCTTACTAATCTTTATATGTTTAATCTATTGTGCCCTCCGTTTATTAACCCTCTGCAAAGGTGGAAGGCGTAACTACCCTTTGCAAACTCGGGAACTCTATGTATTTATACCTGCGCCACGTTCAGCCATTGCGCCATTCCCCGTTATGCCGATAGGACAACCTTAGTAATAGTAACCGATAAATAGAATGTAGTAATGTAGAAATGTAGAAATGTAGTAATTGCTTTGTGTTCAATATAGGACATAAAAATAGCGGACTTAAATATCCGCTTCTGAGGTTGTGAGATTACCCGTAACTGCAAACAAGTAAGCCCGCAAATTGCGAGCATCTACTTATTCTTGCAGTTACTTGAAACTCTCACATTTCAGAAGCAAGATAAAGCAATACGCTTTTCTATATGTCTATATGTTCAATCTTTCTGTTTTACATGCTTGTTACAATTAAATTAGGGTACTATGTGCATACAATGTTTCGGGTGCACTATCTTGTTAAACAATCTCTCTGCCGTATTTCATCACCTCGTATGCGAGCGGGTCATCTGCCACAAAGTCGCTTGCACGAAATGAATGTGGCTCTATGCGCCAATCTATGTCACAGCCCAATCGCATAAGTTCCACATCTCTATGAAACTCATCTTCGCAGTTGTCAAAAATCACAGCCACGTCAATATCGCTATCCTCGTGAAACGTACCTTTGGCATACGAGCCAAAAAGAATGAACCGTGCCGCACCGTACTGCGACTGCACTACCTTAGCAAAACGCTGTGCCACGTTTATAGCATCTCTTTTATCCATAACCGTATTTGTTCTGACCATTCTGCCGTATATTCTGCCGTACATAGTGTATTGTACTTTATATGTCATAACAACGCCACAAAAGTAATACAAATTTCTAATACAACAAACGTGTAGTCAAAGAATGTTGTATTTCTCAGACATTCGCTGTCTGTCGTCGTTTGCAGTGGTGAATAAGTATTCGTAACCACATCGGGGTGTTGTAACATCCCATATCACAACATAGAGATACAAAATGTTGTGTCTATATAATATTTGTCTTAACTTTGCGTTCCTGATGTGTCCTATTTCGACACCCTATATGATACCTTAATATATGAAGCCCGTTTAACCGAACAACAATGACATTAGAGGAGAGATACAAGGGGGTGATTGCGTGGTTTCAGGCAAACCGCCCGATGGCAGAAAGTGAGTTGCAATATACCACCCCATACGAGTTGATGGTGGCAGTCATTTTGTCCGCCCAGTGCACGGACAAGCGTGTGAACATGACGACTCCTGCGATTTTTGAACAATACCCTGATGTCTTTGCGCTGTCGCGTGCGGCGGTGGAGGACATTTACCGCTTGATAAAGTCCATTTCATACCCCAATAGCAAGGCTAACTATTTGTCGGCGATGTCCCAAAAGGTGGTGGCAGAGTTTGGTGGCGTAATACCGAATAATGCAGAGGACTTGCAGAAACTGCCCGGCGTGGGGCGTAAGACGGCGAACGTACTGTTGGCGGTGGCGTTTGACACGCCTGCGATGCCGGTGGATACACACGTCTTTCGGGTGGCGAACAGAATAGGGTTGGTCACCCGTGCCACTACACCCTTGGAAGTGGAAAAACAACTGACCCAACATATCGCACCGGAATTGCTGTCGATAGCGCACCATTGGTTGATTTTACATGGACGCTACGTTTGCGTGGCACGGAAACCCAAATGCACAGAGTGCGGGATTGTACAGTATTGCAAGGAATATAAGGAATACAAGCAACCTATCGGGTAAACTCACAGCGAAAGTGCTAAGCGGAAGCCTATGTCAGGGATGCGGGTGCTGGGCGAGTTGAGGCCGCGAAGGGACACGCGGCAAGCCCCCGCACTATTGCCCCAGCCGCCGCCGCGGGTCCCGCGGTCCGGACAACCACTACTATCAGAATTATCCTCACACCATTCCCACACATTACCGCTCATATCGTAAATACCCAGAGCATTTGGCTGCTTCTGCCCAACGGGATGGGTAGCATCATTGTTGTTATCTTTGCTGTTACCTTTGTACCACGCCACTTCGTCGATATTATTACTCCCCGAATATTCATAACTGCTTCTTTTCGTGCCTTCGCGGGCAGCACATTCCCATTCCGATATGGTAGGCAGGCGGTAATGTCTATTAGTCATAGCGTTTAATTTGCTGATAAATGCTTTTATATCGTCCAAACTAACCGTTTCCACAGGGTTATTAGCCCCTTTGAAGAATGAAGGATTCGTGCCCATGATAGCCTGATACTGCGCCTGCGTAACCTCATACTTGCCGATATAGAAACTCTGAATGGTCATAAAACCGGTATCCGTTTCCTCCACATATACCATGTCAATGCCATCGGGACTATAGATGGAGCCATTGGTTTGGCCGCCCGTGTTGCTGTCTGTTGCGATGATTGTCAAATACTTTGTTCTCATAATACATCTATTTAATGGGATAGGTACATTTACCAAATCCATTGTAATCCGTTCTTTTTGTATTGTTCAAACATACTATCGGAACTCACAAGTGGCATACCTTCGGCTATTGCCTGTGCAATAATTATACGGTCGAATGGGTCTTTATGAAAGAAGTCCAATGTGGATAACGCAACCGCTTGTTGGCTTCCACAAACCAAATGAAAGACTGTGTGTCAATTAACAAATCCATTACATGTATTCTTTGAAGTCCTCCAACGGGGCATTAAAATCATCGCTCATCCACGTAAACGTCCCTTTCATACAGCCAAAAGAAGGCTTTTGTGCCTGATGCTTCTGCAAAGGGTCTTTGGAGGAATGTAAGCTACTTGTCAACTTGCCTTGGTTGTCGAAAAATACCATTAGTTGCTTCAACACGTCTTGATTGGTTTCATTAAGGATTTTACGCGCAAGCGTAGCCTTTGTTGCGTCTAATTCTATTGTACTCATACGTTTTAAGTTGGTTTAACAATTCGGGTTCAAGTATCTATCAACCAACACTCCTCTACCTCACGAAGTTAGTAAACACTTTCTCGACGGCGTGAGGTTCGGTATTGTGACCTTGTTCACGCATTCGCAGTAGCCAAGCCATATTGCTACCCAAGACCTCCATGACCTGGTTGCCTTCGGCATCCTGTGACGCCTCACCGGCAGCACGACCATGAATGATATTCCAATAGTTGGCGGTCGGTACTAACATTTCGGAGAGGCTGAGGTAGTGGTTTAGGGAGTCGAAAGTCATGCTACCACCACTGCGACGAACAGCTACAACCGAGGCCCCCACCTTGTGACGAAACCAACCACCATTCGCAGAGGCTACGTAAAAGGCACGGTCCAAAAAGCACTTCATCGTCCCCGCAATGCCGGAATAGTAAACAGGGGAAGCGATGAGGATGCCGTCAGCCTCTTTCATCTTTAAAAGCGTGTCATTCACAAGGTCGCTCGTGGTACTGCATTTGCCGTCCTGCCTCTTGGCACACTGACCACAAGCAAGGCAGCCCCGTATCTGGGTGCCCCCAATCTCTACTATCTCAAAGTCGATGCCCTCACCGCGAAGTACTTTGCCCACTACATTCAGCGCGTAAGCCGTATTGCCACTCCGATGTGGACTACCATTCAGTGCTATTACTTTCATATCGTCTTATTTAATACAGGTTTCATTCAGTATATTCCCATTATTCCGTGTCAACAGTGGTAGTATCAACATCGACAGGGTCGCTGTCCCCTTCTACCACGTCCCCTTCGACTGCAAGCCCTTCCACCTCGACCTTGGTGGCGGACACTTTTGCTACGGCGGCAATCGCATCATCATTCCGAAGATTGATTAAGCGTACCCCCTGCGTATTACGCCCCATGACACGCAACGACGCCACTTCCAAGCGAATGGTCAGACCTGACTTTGTGATTATCATCAAGTTGTCCTCGTCTGTCACGTCTTTGAGTGAAATCAAGCCACCCGTCTTGTCGGTCACGTTGATGGTCTTAACACCCTTCCCACCGCGATTGGTCACTCTATAATCATCTATGTTTGACCGCTTTCCATACCCATGTTCCGACACAACCAGCACATGCTGTTTCCCGTCTTCTATACATATCATGCCTATCACTTCATCCGTTTCGCCACCCAAGCGAATAGCCCGCACGCCCGCACCCGTGCGGCCGATAGCGCGTACCTTCTTCTCAGGGAAGCGGATAGCCTTACCGGACTTCACCGCCAGCATGATTTCGCTGTCACCATTCGTGAGCTTAGCCTCCAACAATTGGTCGCCATCCTTGATGGTGATGGCGTTCACACCACTTTGACGCGGACGCGAATAGGCCGCCAAGGTCGTCTTCTTGATGATGCCCTTCTTCGTACAAAGGACAATGCAGTTGTTGTTGATATAGTCCTCATCTTTCAGTGATAGCAGGTTGATGTAGGCCTTCACCTTATCGTCCGGCTCGATGTTCAGCATGTTTTGTATCGCACGACCTTTGGACGTCTTAGTGCCTTCCGGTATCTCATACACCTTGAGCCAGAAGCACCTGCCCTTTTCCGTGAAGAAGAGCATCGTATTGTGCATGGTCGCCATAATCATGTGCTCAAGGAAGTCCTCATCCCGCGTGGCTGCCCCTTTGGAGCCAACCCCTCCCCTGTTTTGCACCTTGTATTCGGTCAACGGCGAGCGTTTCATGTATCCCATGTGCGAAATGGTGATAATCATCTCGTCATTCGCGTAGAAGTCCTCAGGGTTAAACTCTTCCGAAGCAAAGACGATGTCCGTACGACGCTCATCGCCATAGAGTTGCTTCATTTCAAGTAGCTCATCCTTCACTATCTTCATGCGCAGTTCAAAGCTTGCCAATATCTCTTGTAGGTGGGCTATCAGCTTCATTAGCTCCTCGTATTCAGCCTTTAACTTGTTCTGGTTCAACTTGGTAAGTTGTCCCAAGCGCATATCCACAATCGCGGTCGCTTGGATGTCAGACAGAGTGAAGCGTTCCATCAAGGCTGTCTTCGCGGCATCCGGCGTTTCCGAAGCACGTATTAGCTTGATGACCTCGTCTATATGGTCGGAGGCAATAATCAGCCCTTCAAGGATATGGGCTCTTTTCTCGGCTTGTCGCAGTTCAAATTGGGTACGTCGGGTGATGACATCGTGGCGGTGCTCGACAAAGTAGTGTATCAACTCTTTCAGGTTCAGTAGTCGTGGCCTTCCTGCCACCAATACCACGTTGTTGACACCGAAATAACTCTGTAACGCTGTATGCTTCAACAAGCTGTTTAACACCACATTGGACACAAAGTCCTTCTTCACATCCACCACAATCCGCATACCACTTCGGTCGGATTCATCGTTCACATTCGAGATGCCGTCAATCTTCTTTTCGTTAATCAGAGCGGCGATGTGGAGGATTAACTCCTTCTTGTTCACCTGATACGGTATCTCGTGCACGATAATCCGCTCCCGCCCGTTGGGTGCGACTTCGATGGACGTTTTGGCACGAATAACAAGGCGTCCTTTGCCGGTACGATAGGCTTCTTTGACACCCGAATACCCATAGATTGTGCCACCGGTAGGGAAGTCAGGCGCCTTTATAATAGGTATCAGCTCCTCTATATCAATATCGCGGTTATCAATGTACGCACAAATGGCGTCTATCGTGGCACTGATGTTGTGAGGGGCCATATTGGTCGCCATACCCACCGCGATACCGGAACTGCCGTTTATCAGCAGGTTGGGCACTTTCGACGGCAGCACGGTCGGCTCTTTCATCGATTCATCGAAGTTGGGCACCATATCGACCGTATCCTTATCCAGGTCTGCCAGCATATCTTCTGCCATCTTTTTCATGCGTGCCTCCGTATAACGCATGGCAGCGGGGCTATCGCCATCCACAGAGCCGAAGTTCCCCTGCCCGTCCACCAGGGTATAGCGCAACGACCAGGGCTGGGCCATGCGCACCATTGTCATATAGACAGAGCTATCACCGTGCGGGTGGTACTTTCCCATGACCTCACCCACAATCCTGGCTGACTTCTTGTATTCCTTGTTAGACGCTACACCCAACTCGTGCATCCCAAACAGAACCCGTCTATGTACGGGTTTCATGCCATCTCTCACATCCGGTAACGCACGCGAAACAATCACAGACATTGAATAATCAATGTAGGACGATTTCATCTCGTTCTCAATGTTAATCTTAATAATCTTTTCTCCGTTACTTTCCATTCAATAGTGTTATATTATTATTATCTCTCTATTTGCACCCTTTCTATGATGCGTTTCTCCAAGAACCTGCGAAATTAGCACAAAGTTTCGAGATTACCAAATGTGCGTCCTAAAAAGTTTACCATACCTATATTAATAGTGCAACAAAACCACTCTCCTCTTATATATAAAGGTATAGGGCAAGCGGGGGACGCAAAGTTACGATTATTATGATAGCGGCACAAGATATTGTGTTCATAGGTTGCGATTCGGAGTACTATAACACTCCGGTGCGGAGTACTATAACACTCCGGTGCGGAGTGTACTAACACTCCGATGCGGGGTGTACTAACACTCCGATGCGGGGTGTGCTAACACCCCGAAATCTATCCGTATAATGATAGGGTGTCTATCCGTATAATGATAGGGTGTCTATCCGTATAATGATAGACTGTCTATCCGTATAGTGATAGACACTCTATCCAAATAATGATTTTTTTCGTCCCCCTTGCACATTCCAAACAAGTTACTTATCTTTGCACCCGATATACAAATATAGACACTTAAACTATGGTACTTTTAACACTCATACAATCCACTCACGCAATCCGCCCTACGCAACACGCAACCTTCGGAAACCCGCGTGGTTGTAGGGGGGGGGGGGGAAGCACCCCCCCGTAGTAGAGACGCGATTAATCGCGTCTCTACGGAGCAAAATCCTTGTAGAGGCGGTACGCCTCTACAATCCGCCGCATACAATACATAAACTAAATTATGAGAAACCCTGATTGTCGCAAGTGTAAGAGTTACGATGGATGTTTGCTAAAGGGAGGGGTTATGTCAGCCATGAGTCGGGACATACTTGATAAGGGTGTTGAGTGTGTGCGGTATTTGGAGGTCACGTTTGATAAACCCTCAGTTGATTGTACTCGCAGTGATTGTGATTATTATAAACTCTGTAGTAGGGATAAAGGTAGTGACTGTAAGGACTATGAAAGATTTATTCGGGACGTGGAGATAGTGAACAAATGGTCACGACGCTAACCCCGCTCACCTTGCACGATTCAAGACAAGCAGTAGGGAGGTTGTGGGTCAAGCCCGCAATGACGGTAGGGGCGGGGTTTGCCCGCCCTGTATAGACGGGGTTTATATATACGACCCCGTCTATACACGTTTATGCCCTCGTAGGGGCAGACCTGCGTGTCTGCCCTGATATATTTTCATGCGTATATGTGTAATTGTAAATATAATGTTACCTTTGTGGTGTAAGGTGCGAAAGTTAATGCTACATTTGTGGCGTAACAGTACAATAAATTAAACCATGTTATTATGAACAAGACATCATCCACCCAAGCCACGTTTGAGGACATCCGTGCAACTCTGGACAGAACGGCACAACTGCACGAAGAAACAGCACAACGCCAAAAAGCATTTGAGAAACAGCAAGAGAAAAACGCTGCCAAAGCAGACAAGCGTAGAGAAAAAGATGCTGCCGAATTTAAAGAATATGTAAAGCAGCAAAAGAAAGAAGCTGCCGAAGCAGAAAAGCGTAGAGAAGAAGAATCTGCCGAATGGCACGCACGTTGTAAGAAAATCGACGAGAGACTGGCCAGTATAGGCGAGAATCTCGGCGGACTTGGTCTTCGTATCGGCGGGATTATGGAAACCTTGTTGGCAGCGAGGTCATGGGAAAAGTTTAAAGCGTACAATTACGGCTTTGAACGGGTCTATCAACGTGTACGTGTTTACAACGGGAAAATACTCTTGACTGATATTGACATATTGCTTTCCAACGGCAAGTATGTAATGGCAGTAGAAGTGAAAAACACACTGAATCGTATTGAATACGTGGACGACCACGTAAAACGCATGGAAAAGATAATGCACTATCCGCCTGCCGAAGTCAAAGGCAAAAAGGTAATGGGTGCAATGGCTTGTGGTGTAGTAGTTTCCGAAGTCCGTGACTATGCTTTCAGCAAAGGTCTATTTGTGTTGGAACTCACCGGCGATGCAGCAGACTTGGCAACACCACCCGCCAATTTCACACCACAAGAGTGGATACCCATGTAGAGGCAGACCTGCGTGTCTGCCCTGTGAGAAACGTAGCACCTTCCTTTGCTTTTTTCATTCATGCGCTTGGAAGTCTCGAAATATTCATCTACATTTGCGCTTTCACTATCAAACAATTATACGTATGAAACAACTTACCTTACAAATTCAAGAAAGTAAGTATCCTTTCTTCTTAGAATTGATGCACAGTTTTGACTTTGTCTCTTTCAGAGAGTCTGCTGCAAAAACTGTAACTATTGAAGTTGGTGCCGACTCCGTCGAAGACATTGTGAAGAATGTGCAGCAAGGCGTAGAAGAAGTAAAATTAATCAATCAAGGGAAACTTCAAAGCCGTCCTGCAAGGGAACTTATCAATGAATTATAGCGTACATACAACTCCTAATTTTGACAAAGAAGCCAAACGGCTTGCGCGTAACCTTCGCTAAAAGCAGAGTTACTACGGTTGATAGAACAATTGGAACAAGACCCATTTCTTGGCACAGATTTGGGTAATAACGTGCGCAAAATACGAATAGCAATTCAATCAAAAGGGAAGGGTAAACGCGGCGGTGCCCGTGTAATGACGTACGCCAAAGTACAGCAAGGACGCCTGTACTTGTTTTCTATTTTTAACAAAGGAGAGCAAGATACCTTATCCGCTAAGGCCATAGAGAAATTAGTCAAAGATATTTAGGTTTCCGTGCCACGCAAACGTAACCTATACACGTTTATGCCCGCGTAGGGGCAGACCTGCGTGTTTGCCCTGATATATTTTCATGCGTATGTGTATAAGTGGAAATATAATGTTACCTTTGTGGTGTAAGGTGCGAAAGTTAATGCTACATTTGTGGCGTAACAGTACAATAAATTAAACCATGTTATTATGAACAAGACATCATCCACCCAAGCCACGTTTGAAGACATACGTGCAACTCTGGACAGAACGGCGCAACTGCACGAAGAAACAGCACAACGCCAGAAAGCATTTGAGAAACAGCAAGAGAAAAACGCTGCCAAAGCAGACAAGCGTAGAGAAAAAGATGCTGCCGAATTTAAAGAATATGTAAAGCAGCAAAAGAAAGAAGCTGCCGAAGCAGACAAGCGCAGAGAGAAAGAAGCTGCCGAAGCAGACAAGCGCAGAGAAGATTATGAAAAGCATAGAGAAGAATATGAAAAGCGTAGAGAGAAAGAATCTGCCGAATGGCACGCGCGTTGTAAGAAAATCGACGAGAGACTGGCCAGTATAGGCGAGAATCTCGGCGGACTTGGTCTTCGTATCGGCGGGATTATGGAAACCTTGTTGGCAGCGAGGTCATGGGAAAAGTTTAAAGAGTACAATTACGGCTTTGAACGTGTCTATCAACGTGTACGTGTTTACAACGGGAAAATACTCTTGACTGATATTGACATATTGCTTTCCAACGGCAAATATGTAATGGCAGTAGAAGTGAAAAATACACTGAGTCGTATTGAATACGTGGACGACCACGTAAAACGCATGGAAAAGATAATGCGCTATCCGCCTGCCGAAGTCAAAGGCAAAAAGGTAATGGGTGCAATGGCTTGTGGTGTAGTAGTTTCCGAAGTCCGTGACTATGCTTTCAGCAAAGGTCTATTTGTGTTGGAACTCACCGGCGATGCAGCAGACTTGGCAACACCACCCGCCAATTTCACACCACAAGAGTGGATACCCTCGTAGGGGCAGACCTGCGTGTCTGCCCTACAATAAATGTGTCTGCCCTACAATAAATGCGTCTGCCCTACAATAAATGCGTCTGCCCTACAATAAATGTGTCTGCCCTACAATAAATGCGTCTGCCCTATAATAAACGTGTCTGCTCTGATATGATGGCGCACACGACTGCATCACCACCATTCCCCTCTTACGAAATATCTATTACCATTTCATCGTATGCAGGACGGATGTTTGCGGGCAGTTTGCGGGTAAAGTCTTTGCTTAGCCCCATCTGATGACCGATATGGGTAAACCAACCTTGCTTTACCTGTAATTTTTGCAAGATATCAACTGCTTGTGACAAGGTAAGGTGTGAAACGTGCGGCTCTTCCCGCAAGGCATCCAATACCATATACTCGACCCCTTTCAACTTTTCCATCGTATCATCCGGAATATGGCTTACATCCGTGATATAGGCAAAATTGCCTATTCTAAATCCCAATATGACCAACTCATAATGCACAACAGGCAAAGGGATAACCTCTATGTCATCTATAAAAAACGGCTTGGTATCAATTACATGAAGGTTGTAGGTGGGCACACCCGGATATTTATCTTCCGCAAACGCATAGCCGAACTCGCGATAAATCACTTCCTGCGTACGGGCATCGGAATAAATATCGACCGCCGCACCTTTGTGTGCCTGCTTGTTCACCCAATTGAAGGCACGCATATCGTCCAATCCGGCGATATGGTCTTTATGTCCATGTGTCAATAGCACCGCCCGAATATCCTTCACACCTGCCCGCAACATTTGGTAGCGAAAATCCGGTCCGGTATCAATGACCAACCTCTTCCCATTCACCTCAATCATCGCGGAACACCTCAGTCGCTTGTCTGCTTTATCATTGGACCTGCACACGGGACAATCACACGCTATGACCGGTATCCCCTGCGATGTACCACTTCCTAATATGGTTAACTTCATCAATATACTTACCTTCATTGCCCAAAGGGCTATTTCTCAATTCCTACATTGGGCGGGGGTAAACCCCGCCCCTACATTTCTACATTCCTTATTTAATTCTGCCCTGTTAAGTAGCGTTTCATTGCCTTCCAGTTAAAGATGACATGAAAAATGGTAATGATAGCAAACAGAGCACCCAAAGCACCGTGTAGTTCAGCCCAAAACTTCGTCATAAAAGCATCGGGATAATCTTCCCGCATATGACTAAGCAACATAGCCGAAATGACCAATAGAATGATAAGTACGAATAAAGCAATTGAGACAATGGCACGCTTGTTTACCCTTTTTGAAGACGTTCTTGTAGATGTTTCCATGTGTATAATAATATGTTGGTTAATAAATGAGTGTGCAAAAGTAGGTGAAATATCGGATATATCCAAGCGCACACATGAAAATAGAGCAACTACAAACAAAGTGGTGTCAAGACCTGTTCTGAACGGGCGGGGGCTGCAATGTGGGTCAATGTCTCACATTTATCCCGCGTCCCGACAGGTAGGCCTTCAAATCCGGTAATGTCATCTCACCGTAGTGAAACACTCCTGCTGCCAAGGCGGCATCCGCTCGTCCAACGGTAAATACATCGTAAAAGTCCGCCATACTACCGGCACCACCCGAAGCGATGATAGGTATGGATAGCCGCTCACTCAATACTGACAGGGTTTCGCAGGCAAACCCTTTATGCGTACCGTCATGGTCCATCGACGTAAAGAGTATCTCGCCCGCACCGCGCTGCTGAGCCTCTTGCGACCACTCGAACAACTCCCTCTCAGTCTCTGTGCGTCCCCCCTGTCGATAAACACGCCACACCCCATCCTGCTGCTTGGCGTCAATGGCAACCACCACGCATTGCTTCCCGAAGGCGCGACTGAGGCGGTCAATCAGGGTAGGGTCTGTCACTGCCGACGAGTTGATAGAGATTTTATCCGCCCCACTCTTCAGCAACAACTCCACATCCTGTTCCGAAGCAATACCACCGCCCACCGTAAAGGGAATACGCAACGCACGAGCCACTTGCTCCACCCACGCAAGCATCGTCTTGCGCTTGTCGTGACTGGCCGTAATGTCAAGAAACACCAACTCGTCCGCCCCTTCATCGGAATATCTCACCGCCAAATCAACAATACTCCCGGCATCCCGCAAATTCTCAAAGTTCACTCCCTTCACCGTCCGACCGTCCTTCACGTCCAAACAGGGTATAATTCGCCTCGCTAACATAACACTATTCTCCCTTCATATATAGCCTTTCCTACAACCACGCCCAACAATCCGAGTAGCTGTAAGCGTTCCACGTCCTCCATACTCCCCACACCGCCCGATGCAATGAGTTGTAACTTCGGAAACCGCTCCCGCAACGACTTGTATAACTCCAAACCCGGTCCGTCGAGCATCCCATCGCGGGAAATGTCCGTACACATCAGATACTGAATTTTCCCCGCGTACTGCTCCACCAACTCAAAGACAGTCATCGTTGTCTCCTTCTGCCATCCGTGTATGCAGATGCGCTCATCCTTCACATCCGCCCCAATAATCAGCCGGTCACCACCGTAACGCTCTAACCATGTCGTCGTTTGCTGTGGGTCGGAATACGCCAAACTACCGATACAAGCCCACGCAGCACCGGCATCAAACACCTTTTGCAAGTCTGCATCAGCACGTATGCCACCACTAAAGTCCACCTGCATCATAGTTTGTGCAGCAATATCTTCCAAGACCTTCAAATTCACAAGCTTCCCTAAACGCGCACCGTCCAAGTCCACCAAATGCAATCGCCTCAGCCCTGCCCCTTCAAAGCGTTTCGCTGTTTCAAGCGGATTGTCACTGTAAGTCGTTTGTCGGGCATAATCCCCCTGCACCAAGCGCACGCACTTGCCATCAATCAAATCTATCGCTGGTATTAGTTCCATTCCAAAAAGTTCTTCAACATTCGTTCTCCCACATCGCCCGACTTCTCAGGATGAAACTGACACCCAAAGAAATTATCCTTCTCAATGGCAGCACAAAAAGGTTTGTGATAGTCACTCTCAGCCACCTGATACGAATTTACGGGCAAATAATAAGAGTGCACAAAATACATCCATGCACCCTCGTCAATACCCTTAAATAGCGATGATTTCAAGCCTTCTATCCGATTCCACCCGATATGAGGCACTTTACAATCACCTACGATTTTTTCCACTCGCAGTGGCAGCACACCAAGACCTTCCGTATCTCCTTCCTCCGAGTAGGTACAGAGCAACTGCATTCCCAAGCAAATCCCCAACACCGGCATCGTCAGCGTTGGAATAACCTGTTCCAAGCCACATTCCCGCAACCGCTTCATCGCACTACTTGCTTGCCCCACACCCGGAAACAGCACCCTCTCTGCCCCTCGAATCACCGCTGGCTCACAGCTAACAGTCGCCGTACACCCCAACCGTTCCAATGCCGTCTGCACCGAAAAAAGATTGCCCGCACCATATTCTATGATCACTACGTTCATCAATATCTTTTACGACTTCAATAATTCTTCAACTTCTGCTTTTAACAAAGGTAAATGATTGATTACAACACTCCACAAAATATCCGGCGCAAGGGTGTCATATCCGTGAATGACGTAGTTACGCATATCTACAATCTTTCGGGCATTGGTAATCGTCACATTTTCCCCACTATTAAAGAAGCGATTCATTGCTTCACCAATAATCTCAATATTCCTTTCAATTCCCCGTCTCAATAGCAAGTTTTTTAGAAATTCATCGTATCGTCTCGGTACCGTTTCAAAGTAACTCTCTATTTCGCCGATAGCAATCAATATATCTTCTAAATGTTTCTTTACTCTATCATCCATATATCAACGTTTTGGTATTTTCTATATTCTTTCTCAAATAGGAATTGCGAATTGCTTGCTCTACTAATAAATCAACGTCACGCCCGAAAATGTCCTCCAAGGAATATTTCAAGTCGAAATAGTTGATAAAGTAATCTTTAACGACCTCTTTATCAAAATCTACAATCAAATCAACATCACTCTGTTCGGTGAATTTGTCCGTAAGAACAGAACCAAATGCAAACAGTTTCTTAACCCCATATTTATGGCATAAGTCTGCTAATTGAAATGAATAACGATTAAAATAATTCATGACATCCTCCTATATTGCCCAAAGGGCTAATTCCTTGCTCCCTATCCGTCATTGCGGGCTTGACCCGCAACCTCCTTTCTACATTTCTACATTTGCCCAAAGGGCTAATTCCTTGCTATCTCAGCATACCCGAACAAAAGTTCGGCTCTGCCTTCGATACGCTGCGTCATTTCTACATTGGGCGGGCAAACCCCGCCCCTACATTTCTACATTTCTCAATTTCTACCGTATTTCCGCCCCCAGCAGATGAGTATAACTCCCTATCAACTTGTTCATAATCTTGTCTATCTGACTGTCTGTAAGTGTTTTCTCGTCATCTTGAAGGGTAAAACTCACGGCATACGACTTCTTGTCGGCACCCAATTTTTCCCCTTCATACACATCAAATAACGTGACCGACTTCAACAACTTTTTCTCCGTCTTCCAAGCAATCTCTTTCACTTCCTTAAAACTTACCTTTTTATCTAAAAGCAAAGCCAGGTCCCGCTTTACTGACGGATATTTCGGTAGCGGCGTGAAAACCGTCTTGTGGTTTTTGCTCGCTTTCAAAACGTTCTCCCAAGCTATTTCTGCATAATATACCGACTGCTCAATGTCGAACTTTCTCAACAACTTGCTACTAACACTGCCAATCGTCAATATCGGCTGACCGTTCTGCAAATAGAGCAAACTTTCTCCCTTTCTGAAAATATCTTTGTCGCTCTCAGAAATGACTAACTCTTCGGCATTTAACCCCAAACGCGACACCACCATTTCCCCATACGATTTGATGAAAAAGAAATCAGCCTTGCCCTCTTTCACATTCCAAGAAAGAGCCGTTTTGTTGCCCGTGATGAAAAGACCCAATTTGTTTTCTTCTTTGTATTGGTTGAGCGGGTTGTCCGTGTCCTTTTTGTGAAATATGTATGCCTTACCAAATTCAAACAGTCGAAGATTGGAATTTTTGCGGTTAATATTGTAGGCAATGGTCTCTAAGCCACCAAACAAAAGCGTCTGTCGCATGACATTCAACTCTGAACTCAATGGATTATAAAGCGTTACGCTGTTCTCTGGCGGATAGGTGGCTAAATCCTTGTAGTATTCTGCGGTCGTGAGTGAATTGTTCATCATTTCATTGAAACCGTTCGATGTCAGCAGGTTACTGACCATATCTTTCAGACGGTAGTCATCCGGTTTATGCGAGTAACTCAACGTCGAGTGCACTTTGGACGACACTTCAATATTGTTGAACCCATAAATGCGCAATATCTCCTCCACAATATCTGCCGCCTGTTTCACATCTATATGCAAGGGTGGAACGCTTATACACAAGCTATTCGCAGTCTCCCGAACCACCTTTATGTCCAACGATTCAAGGATATTCTTGCTCGTATTTTTGTCAATCTCTTTCCCTATTAGTCGCGTGATATAGTCGTATTCAACTTCAATTTCAAGGTTGGCAATCGGAGACGGATACACATCTATTATTTCAGACGCGATTTTCCCACCGGCAATCTCCTTTATCAGCAGGGCTGCGCGTTTTAAGGCGTAAATAACAATATTAGGGTCTGTTCCCCTTTCAAAATGAAAGGAAGCATCGGTACTCAAACCATGTCGCCGTGCTGTTTTGCGCACAAAAACGGGGTCAAAACAAGCACTTTCCAAAAACACACTCGTCGTTTGCTCACTGATACCGCTATCCAAGCCACCGAACACGCCCGCAATACACATCGGCTTTTCGCTGTCACAAATCATCAAATCGTTGGCATCCAATTTGCGCTCCACACCGTCTAATGTCGTGAACGGCGTACCGGTAGGGAAACTCCGAATGATTACTTGGGCACCGGCGATTTTATCTTTGTCAAAAGCATGTAACGGCTGCCCCAGTTCAAGCAGGATGAAATTGGTGATGTCCACCACATTGTTGATAGGGTTCAGTCCCACCGCTTTTAGCTTGTTGCGCAGCCATTCCGGTGATTCCCCGATTGTCACCCCTTCGATACACACACCGGCGTAGCGTTTGCAGGCTTCCGAACGCTGTAATTCTATGGAAAGTTTAGGCCGTCCGTCGTCAGTTTTTTCAACTACAAAAGACTCTACGGACGGCAAGGAATAGGAAATGTTTTGCCCGTTTTGTTTCAGGTAAGCAGTCAAATCCCGCGCCACACCAAGATAGGAAGCACCCGAAATGCGGTTGGGCGTGATGTCAATACCAATGACGGTATCGGAAACCACGTGATAATAGTCAGCAGCGGGTGTACCGACTTCCACATCAGCGGGCAGGACGGCTATCCCTTCATGTTCATTGCCGACACCAATTTCACGCTCGGAACAAATCATACCTTCGGAATCCTGTCCCCTAATTTTCGACTTCTTGATGACAAAGGTTTCTTCTCCGTCATATAAAACGGTACCTATTGTGGCTACAACCACTTTCTCACCGGCAGCCACGTTAGGTGCACCACAGACTATCTGTGCTGGTGCACCGTTTCCCAAATCAACTGTTGTCAAATGCAGATGATCCGAATCAGGATGTGGAACACAAGTTTTCACTTCACCGACAACCAACCCTTTCAGTCCGCCGCGTATGGATTCAAACTTCGTGATACCGGACACTTCCAGTCCCACGCTTGTCAAAATAGTACCGACTTTCTCTGCCCCCCAATCGGCTTTTAAATCTGTTGTTAAATCTTTGGTTAAGTAGGCCCCTAACCAGTTTAAAGATATATTCATATTATTAATCTTTATATCCTTTCATCGCCAAATTACTCAATTCTTTGACCGACATATCGGCAAACAAATTTCTTTGCCATTCGGTATAATCAAAAGGTTCGCGAATAATAAGGCTGATAAACCGTTCTGCTTCTACATTGCCTAATGTAGAAATCAGCGTCTTCATTCCTGCGTTGCGCAGGGCTGTTTCTGTGTACATATTATTCCTCATCATCTTATATCGGTTTGTGAAATGCAAAGTTACGGAATTTTGACCTGTTTTCACACAATGAACGATTAAACCTCTTGTTTATTCCAAAGAAGGGTGCTATTTCTTCTGTAAATACCACTCATAGACGGTGCGGATACCCTCTTCAAGTTCCGTGCGATGCTTCCAACCAAGGCTGTGGAGCAGTGAGACGTCTAATAATTTTCGCGGCGTACCGTCAGGTTTAGTCGTGTCGTGCTCAATGCTGCCGTCGTAGCCCACCGCTTTTTTGATAAGTTTCGCTAACTCGCCAATTTCTATATCTTCGCCTGTACCTACGTTTACGTGTAGTTCATCGTTGTAGTTTTGCATGAGGAAAACGCAGGCATCAGCCAAATCATCCACGTACAGAAATTCGCGCTTCGGTTTCCCTGTCCCCCACATCACAACGCTATTCATTTTTTGTACTTTAGCATCGTGGAATTTTCGCAGCAATGCCGGTAACACGTGTGAACTATTCAAATCAAAGTTGTCGTTGATACCATATAAATTGGTGGGCATCGTTGAAATAAAGTTGCAGCCGTATTGCCGACGATAAAACTTGCACAATTCAATGCCCGTAATTTTGGCAATAGCGTACCCTTCATTCGTTTCTTCCAACAGACCACTCAGCAAATATTCTTCCTTTATTGGCTGCGGTGCCAAGCGCGGATAGATGCAAGAGCTACCGAGAAAAAGCAATTTCTTCACTTTATTCAAGAAAGAAGCGTGGATAATGTTGGTTTCAATCATTAGATTGTCGTAGATGAACTGCGCCGGATAGGTGTTATTGGCAAGGATACCGCCCACTTTTGCTGCTGCTAAAAAAACAAAGTCGGGCCTTTCTTTGCTGAAAAAGTCATTGACAGACTGCTGATTGCGCAAGTCCAACTCGGCAGAAGAGCGTGTGATGATGTTTGAAAACCCCTGTTCCCGTAAATTACGCACAATAGCAGAACCTACCATTCCATTGTGTCCCGCTACATATATTTGAGCCGCTTTATTCATTTGTTAAAATTTTGTAAGTTGTTGATATTCAATCATTCCCCTTTGTTTCCATTATCGGCACGAACGTTTCATATTGTATCTATTTTATGTTTGTCCAATTATGGGGCAGACACGATAGTCATTTCCTCGAGCAAGTTTTGCGCGCCGGCATATTTGTCAATAATGAACAGTACATAGCGCATATCCACGCCAATGCAGCGTTGTAGATTTTCTTCAAAGTCCACATCACCGGACATGGCTTCTGAGTTTCCGTCAAATGCCGCACCTATCAACTCACCTTTGGCATTGATAATGGGGGAACCGGAATTACCGCCTGTAATATCATTGTCGGTGATAAAGTTTACACTCAACACATCGTTATTATTAGCATCTTTACTACCATATTTCCCAAAATTCTTTGCTACCACCAATTCTTTCAGGCGTTGTGGCACTTCAAATTCGCCACCTGCGGGACCTTCTTTTTCCAACACTCCGTCCACCGTTGTTTGGTAGCCATAAGTTACCCCATTCCGTGGGCTGTAACTTTTTACCTTACCGTAAGTCAGTCGCAGTGTCGAATTGGCGTTCGGTGACCATACTTTGTCGGACTGCATCTCCATCAAGCCTTTCACAAACAAGCGACTAGCCTTCTCTAATTTTTCGGATATTTTCTGCAAATCTTCCTTTACCTCATTGAAAGCATTGAAAAACGAATTGCCGGCTAACAGCACCAAATCGGCTTCAAATTTCTTTTCATCCGGTTTTTCGATGAAAGCGTTAAATTTTGCTTCGTCCATGAAGAACGAATTTTTGCGCAACTCTTGTGCAAATTTCACGTAATCCCCTTTATATTTCTTATTGACGAATGTTATAATTTCAGGGTGCTTTTCCTTGTCAATATTGTCGCTAAACAACTTATAAAGAGAAGCATATAAATTTTCTTCTATATTGGCATCAACGTTTTTATAGAAATCGGCAGCTATTTTCTTCAGACGTACTGCCACATCCTTTTTTACCGTTTCATCGGTAGTTTTATCGCAAAGTGTGCGGAGTGCTATTTGTGCGCTGTAGGCGAACGTTGGCGTACTTGGAGCTGCAAGTGCTTCTGTCAGATATAGTCTAGTAGCCAAAGGTTTTGCCATTTCGGCAGATGCTTTTTGGATGGTATTTAAAACATCTCCGTATTCCGCTTGTCGCAGAGGCACAGCCGCCACCCAACGCGAAAATTCTGCCTCAATGGCCTCTTTGTTGGCGATAGTATTTAATTGCTTGAGTGCCTTATTTTGTTCAAAGGAATATTTCCAATAGTTGGCAATGCTCGCGCGTTTCGAGGCATATTTGATGCGTGTTGAGGCACTCTTACTCATTTCTGCTTTCATAATATCCAAGGTCACTGTACGTATGCTGTAGCGGAGTTCGTTGGTGACATTCATGGTATTTTTCAGGCTGTAGCTTGTTGCAAAGCGGTCTGTAGAGCCGGGAAATCCCAATATCATTGCGAAGTCGTTGTCTTTGATTCCTTTGGTGGAAATTGGCAGGTGGTATTTTGGTTTCAAAGGGATGTTATCTTTAGAATAGGTCGCCGGTCGTCCGTCCTGCCCCGTGTAGATGCGAAACATCATGAAATCGCAGGTGTGACGCGGCCACATCCAATTATCCGTATCGCCACCGAACTTTCCGAGACTTTGGGGTGGCGCACCGACCAAACGTACATCTTTGTATATGGTATAGACGAAAAGAAAAAATTGGTTACCGGAAAAAATGGGTGCCACTTGTGCACTGAAATCAGTGCCGGCGGTTGCATCGTTGATGATTTTTTTGCTTACACTGTCAATCATATTTTTGCGTTGCACTTCGTTCAAGTTGCCTTTCAATGCCTCATTTACCAGTTCTGTCACATCCTGCATCCGTTCCAAGATGGATGCCGTTGCTCCCTCGTTGGTCAGTTCGTCTTCCATTCTTTTTGCCCAAAAACCATCGGACAAGTAATCGTGTTCTACGGAGGAATGTTGCTGAATCATGGAAAACCCGCAGTGGTAGTTCGTAACCAGCAGTCCTTTGTCGGAAACAAGCTCTCCGGTACAGAAATGGCGAAAAGGAGTACCGGAACCCAACCCGACAATGGCATCTTTGATACTCGGTTTGTTCAACGAATAAATATCTTCGGCGGACAGTTTGCAACCTAATTCTTGCATTTTATTGATATTCTGTTTTTCTAACAGTGACAAAAGCCACATTCCCTCATCTGCTTTCGCAAAAGAGAAGGAAAGAGCACCAACAAAGAGGATGATTCCTTTTTTCATACAGATTTAATTTGCTTTGTTATTATTTGTGTTTATTTACTATCATTGTAATTGCGTACATTGTGCATAAAAATTCGCGCAAATTTACACTAAATAAGTGAAAATTCCTACCTTTGCGTTTTAAACAAAAAACAAATTTATATCTTATGGAAGGTGACCAGAGGGCATTAACGAAAAAAATCAGTCCGCACAAAATTATTTATCCTATGCTGATAGGGTTTGCTGTGGTGGGATACATGCTTTACAAAGAGTTTGATAGGAAGGCATTTGAAGCGATTGTTTTTAGTGGTTGGTCGGTGGTATGGTTGTTTGTTGCCGCTTGCTGCATGCTGATTCGGGACATCGGCTACGTGATTCGTATTCGCGTTCTTTCCGATGAACAATTGT
Organism: Bacteroidia bacterium; assembly: GCA_025999735.1. Classification (GTDB taxonomy): domain Bacteria; phylum Bacteroidota; class Bacteroidia; order Bacteroidales; family Marinifilaceae; genus JAISHE01. Next base: position 21,862 of record BNXR01000020.1, read on the forward strand.
CGTGGTTACAGTCAATACGCGTCGTTTTACTATGGGAATTTACCTCAGCAGTAACACCCTCGGCAATCGGCGGTACAAGTATTGCGATTTTGTTTGTCAACAAAGAGGGCATTAAAGTGGGTAAAAGTTCGGCGATGGTGATGGCAACTTCCTTGCTGGATGAACTCTACTTTATCATCATGTTCCCCTTGATACTACTTTGCGTAAGTCGGTATGGGCTGTGGGATATTGCAGACGAACAAGGCTTAGGTGCTCTGTTCTGGGTGGCAATTGCCGGTTACAGCGTTAAATTGGTTTATTTTTTGGCAGTTAGCTACGGTTTATTCCGCAATCCGCGAGGTCTGAAATGGCTGTTGATGCAGTGCTTTCGCCTGCGTGTTTTGCGTAAGTGGCGCTTGGATGCGAACGAAGCAGGGACGGATATTATTCGCAACTCCCACGAGTTAAAACAGAAACCCTTCTCATTTTGGCTGAAGACCTTTGGGGCAACATTCTTGTCGTGGACAGCTCGCTATTGGGTGGTGAATGCCTTGTTGGTGGCTTTTTGGATGGGGCGCTACGGTTGGATTGACCATCTATTGATTTTTGCCCGACAGTTGGTGATGTGGATTATGATGTTAGTAAGTCCCACACCGGGGGGAAGTGGCTTTGCTGAGTATGTATTTGCAAAATACTTGGGTGATTTCCTACCGGATGCGGGCGTTGCGGTGGCAATGGCGATTCTATGGCGACTGATAAGTTATTATCCCTATCTGTTTGTAGGCGCATTTATGGTCCCCAAATGGGTGAAAAAGCATTTTGGGAAAAAATAATGATACAATTGTACATTCAACCCCATACGGGGTTGTCGGGAGGAGAGCCATCAATTTTCTATTGATATGCAAGTCCTAACGGACTATTTGCCCATAGGGCATTCATGTCAATAGAAAATGCTATCCCACCCAAGTGCTATAGCCCATAGGGCTTTCATTGTGTTTTTAGGTAATATGTCCGATAATCATATTATTTTTACCGTGCTAATTGACGTAGCTTGGAAATATCTAAATTTTCATATAAATTTGCAAAGTTTTATTATAGGGTATAGTTTGAAAAAAATCTTAGTCATTATATGTAGTGTTTGTGCGATAGCCGCATCCGGTCAAAAGCCACGCAACGGTCAAATCTATAATCCTGATGGGATAGAGATGGTGTTTGTGGAGGGCGGGGCGGATAGTTTGTCATCCATTTCCGGTTTCTATATCGGAAAATATGAAGTGACACAGGCTCAATGGAAGTCCCTCATGCCAACAAATCCATCGAACTTTAAGAGTGAAGATAATCCGGTAGAAAATATTACGTGGGATGAGGTAAAAATTTTTATCGACAAATTAAACGATTCGACGGGCAGGGAGTACCGTTTACCGACCGAACGAGAATGGATTTATGCTGCCCAAGAGGGAAACGGAAGGAATCCTTCTAAATATTGCGGTAGTGATATCATTGATGAAGTGGCATGGTACATAAATAATTCCGGTAATACGACTCATCCTGTGGGACAGAAAAAGCCCAATGCGTTGGGAATTTATGATATGACGGGGAATGTTTGGGAATGGTGTGCCGATTGCACCGATCTTGGTTGCACGTACCGTGTGAGCAGGGGTGGCAGTTGGAACTATACGGCCAGATATTGTCGTGTTTCAGACCGCAATAATTACACGCCCACAAATCGTAATTGTTTTCTTGGTTTTCGGCTATTATTAGTTCCGGATATATAATCCTTTCCAAAAGTTTACTATTTTGGTTAAATCTTTTTTTTAGGTGCTATATTTTTCAATTTGTTCCTGCAGACTTGCCTTTTTAGGAGTAATCTTGCGAATAATCGTAGAAAACGAAAAATAAATGCCATAAAATTTGCAAAATCCATCCATTTCCCGTATCCTTGTATTTCTCTTCTTTTTCTCGTTGTTCCGCACGAATTTATTTTCCTGCGTATGTTTTTTTATAATATGACTTGGATAAAGCGTATTATGTCATCATTCTACTAATACTGTAATTATGAGACATTTAACACTTTCCCATCAAATGGCGAATTGTGATTCGGCCGCATTGGCATGTTACCTTAAAGAGATTGGAAAAATTAAAGCCATAACCCCGGAAGAGGAGTTTGTCATCGCACAAAAGGTGCGAAACGGTGATAAACAGGCACTTTTAGAACTAATCCGTTGTAATTTAAAGTTTGTCGTTTCCGTAGCCCGACAATATCAGTATCGCGGTTTGTGCTTTGAAGACCTTATTAATGAGGGTAATATGGGGCTACTAAAAGCCACCGGCAGATTTGATGAAACAAAAGGATTCAAATTTATCTCTTATGCCGTGTGGTGGATTCGTCAATCGATTTTAGAGGCTATCTACAAGAATGCCCGCCTCATCCGCATCCCCCAAAATAGGATTCTTTTATTCAAACAGATTGACAGATGTTATCAGAACTTGGAGCAAGAAAAGCAACGGACACCTACACACGAAGAAATTGGGGATGAACTGAAACTCAAAACTTCCACAGTAACGGAAAACTGCATGGCGGCCTTAAAACCCTATTATTTAGATGCTCCAATAGCATACAATGATGACCAAAAATTGAGCCTTGAAGATATGTATGTCTCGGACGAAGGGCTGGCAACGGAACAGGAAACCCACTCACTCAACGATGCCCGAACTACCGACATCAACCGCTTCCTCTATATCTTAGACGAACGGGAAAGGTTTGTCATTGTGATGTTCTATGGCTTAGGAATAAATGTACCCACCGATTGTGCCACCATAGCCGAAGACCTGCATACCGGCTCGGAGCGCGTCCGCCAAATAAAGGCAAAAGCACTCAAAAAGTTGCGTCAATGCAATAATATTGATTTCTTGAAGCGATACCTTTAATAAAAGATGGCGCTTGTAAATTCTGCGATTTTCATGTACTTTTGCAGCGAATATTGAACAAAAAGATACATCATGTTTGAGGCAACAGTTTACAGCAATAGAAGAAACAAGTTGAGTGAGAAAGTTAAAAGCGGTATCATTCTCATACTCGGAAACGACGAAGTGGGTGCTAATTACCCTAATAATACCTACAAGTTCCGCCAGGACAGTTCATTTTTGTATTTCTTTGGACTGAACATGCCCGGATTAGCTGCTCTCATTGATGCCGACACAAACGACGTACAACTGTTTGGGAATGATGTCGAATTAGAGGATATTATTTGGATGGGACCGCAACCAAGCATCAAAGAGTTGGCTGCACAAGTGGGTGTCAGCAAGTCACAGCCCTTCAATAAACTTTCCGACACCTTGCAACAAGCTGTCGCAGAAGGGCGGAAAGTGCATTTTCTTCCCCCTTACCGCTACCGCAACAAGCAACTTATAGAAGATATGTTGGGCATCCACCACTCGCAACTGAAAAATTACGCTTCTGTGGACTTGATAAAGGCGGTCGTATCCTTGCGTTCCGTGAAGGACGAACTTGAAATCAAAGAAATTACTCACGCTTGTGGTATCGGTTATGAAATGCACGTGGCCGCCATGAAACACTGCCATTCAGGAGTGAAGGAACAAGAAATTGCGGGTATTCTTGAAGGGATTGCCGCTTCATTCGGTAGCATGGTTAGTTTTCCGGTCATCCTTTCGCAAAATGGGGAAACCCTTCATAACCACGACCACAGTCAGTTTCTGACTAAGGGACGTTTGATGCTCACGGATGCCGGTGCGGAAAACAACATGAACTACTGTTCCGACTTTACCCGCACGGTACCGGTGGACGGGAAATTTGACAGTCGCCAGAAGGACATATACAATATCGTGCTGGCAGCCAATCAGAAAACCATCGAGGCATCACGTCCCGGAGTCAATTATACCCAAGTTCACTTAGATGCCTGCAAAGTGCTTGCTCAGGGGCTTAAGGAAATTGGACTGATGAAGGGGGATATTGACAAAGCGGTAGAAAGCGGTGCACACGCCCTGTTTATGCCACACGGAATCGGTCACATGATGGGATTGGATGTGCATGATATGGAAGACTTGGGGCAAAAATTAGTTGGGTATGACAAAACGGTGCAACCTTCCACTATTTTCGGTATCGCCTCGTTGCGCATGGGTCGCGAGTTACAGCCCGGCTTTGTGGTAACCGATGAACCGGGTTGCTACTTTATTCCGGAATTGATTGACCAATGGAAACACAAAGGTCTCTTTACAGAGTATCTGAACTACGACAAAATTGAAACCTACAAAAATTTCGGCGGCATACGCATTGAAGATGACATCTTGATAACCGAAAATGGCTGTAAGTTGTTAGGTGACAAACGCATACCCGTTACCATCGAAGAAATTGAAACAACCATTGGTTAAACATGCACCAATAGCAGATAGGCAAAAACAGCCGGTATGACCAACAAAACAGCATCCAAGCGGTCAAGAATGCCACCATGTCCCGGCATGATTGTTCCCGAATCTTTTATGTCAACGTTTCGTTTGAGCATGGATTCAAAGAGGTCACCAAAAATGCCAAAAACAACAGCGATGGCAGCGATGGCGGCATAGTCAGTAATTGTTAGCCCCTCAATCTGCCAAACCTCGTAGTAGGGAAGAAGCAAAGCAACTGCAATCGTAACGATACCACCACCGATAGCCCCCTCCCAAGATTTTTTCGGCGAAATGCGGGGAAATAGTTTGTGACGACCCATCGTTACACCACATAGATAGGCAAAAGTGTCATTCAGCCATACGAGCAAAAAGGGCAGAAAAATAATTTCAGGCTTCCAAGGCCGGATTGCACCCTCTGCTACTTCTCCTGAATGATGTACCAAATTAGGAAAGTAGGTCAATAAGGTAAGAGGCAGGCTGATGTAAAAAATCCCGAATATTGAGAAGGCAAGATTCTTAAAAGGAGCCTTCTTTTTTTTGTAGATTTCACTGATAATTAATACAAAAACGGCTGTAAAAAAGAGTATATAAATGTATCCCGAACCGGTATTACTATTATTATGAAGAAATCCTGAAATGAAAAGTGCTACTCCGCAACAGTAGCTGGGCCTCTGATTCAATTCCGCACCCATTTTGTTCGCCATTTTGACAAATTCAGAGCTACCAAGCCAGATGAAGCTCATAAACAACAATGAAAAGGCTACTGGATGGATAAAAATACATCCTATCACGAGGACGACAAATACAAGTCCGCTAAGGCTTCGTTTAATAAGGGTGTTCATCTTTATTTAGTGTCGTCTTTAGCGCCGTCTTTGGTACCAGCTTCACTGTCGTCATCCCAAGTGCGTTTTCCTAAAATCTTTTCCATATCTTCGCCGAAGATGACCTCTCTTTCTATGAGCATTTCTGCTATTTGCTTGTGCTGTTCCTTGTGTTCCGAAAGGATTTTTTTTGCTCTTACGTAGGACGTTTCGATTAAACTACTTACTTCTTTGTCTATCAATTCAGCTGTTTTTTCTGAATAGGGCTTGATAAAGCTAAAATCGTTCTGACCGGAAGAATCGTAATAACAGAGGTTGCCCACTTTTTCGCTCATACCGAAGATGGTCACCATTGCCATGGCTTGTTTAGTCGCTTTTTCCAAGTCGTTTTGTGCACCGGTAGAAATGTTGCCGAACACCAATTCTTCTGCCGCCCGTCCTCCTAACACCGAACACAGCTGGTCCAATAGCTGTTCTTTGGTCGTAATCTGCCGCTCTTCGGGCAAATACCATGCTGCCCCCAAGGCTTTTCCTCTCGGGACGATGGTCACTTTCAGTAACGGATGGGCGTGCTCCAGCAGCCACGAGACGGTGGCATGGCCTGCTTCATGGTAGGCAATCGCTTTTTTCTCACCGACTTTTATCACTTTGCTTCTATTTTCGAGACCACCGACAATGCGGTCAATAGCATCCAGAAAATCCTGTTTCCCTACAGCTTCCTTGTCTTTACGGGCAGCAATAAGGGCAGCTTCGTTGGCAATATTGGCAATGTCAGCACCGGAAAAACCAGGTGTCTGTTTAGCCAGAAAGTCCACATCCACATCGTCTGTTAGCTTCAAGGGGAGGATGTGCACTTTAAATATAGCCGCTCTGTCTTTCAATTCAGGCAAATCGACATAAATCTGTCTATCAAAGCGTCCGGCACGTAGCAAGGCGGAATCCAAGATGTCCGCACGGTTGGTAGCTGCTACAATAATCACACCGGAGTTTGTCTCAAAGCCATCCATCTCGGTCAGCAATTGGTTCAAGGTGTTTTCCCGTTCGTCGTTCGAGCCCATATTCGGATTTCTTCCTCTGGCACGACCGATGGCATCAATTTCATCAATAAAAATGATGCAGGGAGCTTTGTCTTTTGCTTGTTTAAACAAGTCTCTCACCCTCGAGGCACCTACGCCGACGAACATTTCGACGAAATCGGAACCGGACATCGAGAAAAACGGTACGTTCGCTTCACCAGCCATCGCCTTGGCCATAAGGGTTTTACCTGTACCCGGAGGACCCACTAAGAGAACGCCTTTGGGTATTTTGCCTCCCAATTTGGTGTATTTGTCCGGTTGCTTCAAGAAAGAAACAATTTCTTCCACTTCCTGCTTGGCTTCTGCTAAGCCGGCAACGTCTTTGAAGGTGATTTTTACGTTGGATTCTTTGTCAAAAAGTTTCGCTTTTGATTTGCCAACACTGAATATACCTCCCGGACCGCCACCGCCCATCTTGCGTAAAGCAAAAATCCAAATCGCTGCTATCAAGAGAAAAGGAAGGATAAAACTGATGAGATTGCCCCAGCCATCATATTCTTTTTCATATTCGATATTTATATCTTTGACTGCCGATGAAGTCGCTTTTAGCTCCGCAATTTGTTTCTCAAAACCTTCCATAGAGCCAATGGTAAAGGTGAAATGCGGACCGGGGGTGGAATTTTTATACCCCTTAGCAACTAATTGCGAAAAATCTTCAATCTTATCGGAAATTATATAAACGTCCGCTCGCTCTTGGTTGACAATCACCAACTTCTGGACCTTGTCTTTTTCAAGCATTTTGACTTTTACTTCCTGCCAATTTGATTTTACAGCTTTTTGCTCTGAGGTGTAAAAACTGAACGCGATAACGCCAAAAGCCAGTAAAAGGGGAAGCCACGAGCCGCTTAATATGGGCTTCTTCTTGTTGTTTTTTCCTTTACCTTTATTAATAGGTGTGATAGGTGGAAAGTTAAATTTCTCTGTTCCTTGTGTGCTTTGTGTAGTTGCTGCCATTTTTTATTTTAAATTTTCTATTTCTTCAGTTTTCCATTTTTGTAGGACCGGCAAATGTAGTATTTTTTTGGGTGCACGACAAATTTCGGTTAATTATTCTTTTCGGGGCAGAGACGGGGCATGCCCCGTCTCTACAATGCGTTTAACATTCATTGTTTCAAAATTATAGTTATTTATATATTTTTAACTAAATGGGGGGGTAATTTAAGAATTTCTACCTATATTTGCACCCAAAATTACTATGTGTTAAATTATATATTATTACAAACTTTAATTTTTATTTTATGATGAAACAAAAGAAAAAAGAACAGGGACACGGCTTGCAAAGCCGTGCTAGCAACCGTATTGTAGAGACGGGGCATGCCCCGTCTCTACCGATGCGGCTACTGTTAATTTTATTTCTGTCGCCACTAACGATGTGGGCGCAGAATGTGAGTGTAAGCGGGGTGATTACCGATGAAACCGGTGCGCCGATGCCCGGTGTGGCGATCGCCCTGCAAGGTAGTACCCGCGGTGTCACGACCGACCCCGATGGGACGTACAAGATTGAGGTGCCACAAGAAGGTACCTTAGTGATATCCTTCTTAGGGTATGAGACGCAAACTATCGCTGTCAATGGTCAGCGGAAGATTGATGTGCAACTCAAACCGAAGGGTGATGTATTGGACGAAGTGACCGTGGTGGCCTTCGGTACGCAGAAGAAGAGTAGCGTAATCGCTTCCATAGAGACGGTGAAGACGTCCACCCTGAAAGTGGCTTCTTCCAACATGACCACCGCTTTTGCAGGTAAGATTCCGGGCATTATCTCCTATCAGACAACGGGTGAACCGGGTGCGGACAATGCGAAGTTCTTTGTGCGTGGCGTTACAACCTTCGGCTACAAAACAGACCCGTTGATTCTTATTGATGGTTTTGAGGCGACCACCGACGACCTTGCCCGTATGCAGCCTGACGACATTGAGAGTTTCTCTGTGTTGAAAGATGCTTCGGCAACCGTGCTGTACGGTGCAAGAGGTGCCAATGGCATCATCTTGGTATCCACTAAGTCGGGACGTGAAGGACCTGCAAAAATCAGCGCAAGGGTGGATGTAAATGTGACGACGCCTACAAAACTGCCTAAGCTGATGGACGGTGTGGACTATATGCGTTTGTATAATCAAACACAGCTGTCCCGCAGCTCCAGTGAGGTGGTGCCAAAATACAGCGAGCAGAAAATTTATTCTACCTCCCAGGGAGAAAATCCGATGATTTATCCCAATATCAATTGGTACGATGCACTATTCAAGCAACAGACCACCAATACCAAAGCCAACCTGAACGTTTCCGGTGGAGGCACGGTGGCTACCTATTATGTGGCGGGAGGATACGAGAACGAAACAGGTTTGCTGAAAATGGACCGTCGGAACAATTACAACAACAATATCGATATCAACCGCTTCCACCTGCGGAGTAATGTCATTTTCAAACTGACCAAAACCACCACATTGGATACCCGTATTCAGGGACGTTTCGAAAAATATACCGGTCCCTACACCTCAGCAAGCGACATCTTCAAAATGGTGATGGGTAGCAATCCGGTGGATTTTCCTGCTGTATATGAACCGGACGAAGCCAATCGCTATACCAAGCACACCCTGTTCGGAAGTATTACGAGGGTCAGCACTACCCCGCAAGTCAATCCGTATGCCGAAATGGTGAGGGGATATGAAACTCGGGACGAAAGTACGCTCACCACACAAGCGACACTGTTGCAGGATTTGGATTTCCTTACCGAAGGATTAAAATTCCAAGCAAAAGTTTCTGCCAATACCTGGGGTCTTTCTTCCAGCCGCCGTACTCACACCCCATTTTATTATACAGCCGATAGCTACAATCAGGTTACGGGTGAATACACCTTGCTGAATCTCAACCCTGCCGGTACCACCGGCGGCGGGCAAGATTTTCTTGGCAATGTGGCAGGCACCCGCGATGCCACTACCCATTACTATTACGAAGGACGGTTGAACTGGGATAGACAATTCGGTAAACATTCCGTAGGAGCGATGGCTGTGGGTATGGCTGAGGAATACCTGCTGACCAGCGGTATATCGGGCACTATCTATGAAACGTTGCCCGAAAGGAATGCGGGTCTTTCCGGTAGGGCTACCTACGATTACGATACCCGTTACTTTGTTGAATTTGCATTCGGTTACAATGGTTCGGAAAAGTTCACCGGAAAAAAGAAATTCGGTTTCTTCCCCTCCATAGGCGCCGGCTGGTTGGTTTCCAATGAATCATTCTGGACCTCAATGAAAGAAGCCGTCAGTTTGTTGAAACTGAAATTTACGTACGGACAGGTAGGCAATGACGCCATCTCCACGCGCGAAGAACGATTCTTTTTCCTGTCGGATATTGCCTTGAGTGGCGCTCCATATACATGGGGTTCAATGTTCCAGACCACTTATCCGGGTTATACCATCAACCGTTATGCCAATCCCGATATTTCATGGGAAATTTCCGAGAAATACAATCTTGGATTGGAGTTGGGTTTTTTCAAAGACGAAGCCTTGAAATTGCAGGTGGATTTCTTCCGGGATTACCGGAACAACATTTATATGCCCAGGAACAATTTTCCCAAATCAGCAGGTCTGGAACAGGGGTTGCAGGGTAATGTCGGCAAACTGCAATCACAGGGGATTGACGGTTCACTCGACTATCAGCATTTCTTCAACACGGATTTCTGGCTCACCGGACGCGCCAACCTGACGTATTCCGTCAACAAATACCTTAAATTGGATGAACCGGCATATAAGGACAGCTATTTGAGTCATTTGGGGAACAGTTACAGCCAACTTTATGGATATGCCGCCGAAAGGCTCTTTGTGGACGACCCTGAAATAAGAAATTCGCCCCAACAGGCAGTAGGAGCAGGAGGAAGTATCATGGCCGGCGACATCAAATATAGCGACATTAACGGCGATGGTACTGTAAATACGAACGACATGATTCCCATCGGTTACCCGTCAGTGCCCGAAATACAATATGGTTTCGGCTTGTCGGCGGGATACAGGAAATTCGATTTGTCCTTCTTCTTTCAAGGGAATGCAAGGGTTTCCTTTTTCATTGACCCCAATGCCATTTCACCGTTCTACAACGAACGTAATGCGCTTTCCTTCATAGGGGAAAATTCATGGACGGAAACCAATCCCGATGTTCACGCTTTTTGGCCTCGTTTGTCAGTAACTGACGTTCCCAATAATACGGTTGCATCCACCTGGTGGCTGCGCGACGGCTCGTTCCTTCGTTTGAAATCACTGGAACTCGGCTATAACCTGCCGTCAATAGAAAAAATCCGGATGCACAATTGCCGGATATACTTCAGCGCCGAAAATCTGTTTACGCTCAGTTCATTTAAATTGTGGGACCCTGAACTTGGCGGCAACGGACTTGGCTATCCGCTTAATAGACGCTTTAACGTGGGAGTACAATTGTCGTTTTAATGTAGAAATGTAGGGGCGACCCTTGTGGTCGCCCAATGTAGAAATGTAGAAATGTAGAAATGTAGAAATGTAGAAATGTAGAAATGTAGAAATGTAGAAATGTAGAAATTGAGAAATTTAAAAATTATGAATATGAAATCAAAATTAAAAGTATCAGCTTTGTTGCTGATAGTAACATGCGGTAGCGCTTGTAGCGACTACTTAGACATCGTTCCAGACAAGAACCTGACCCTGGAAAGTATTTATGCCTTGAGGGAAGATGCTCTTAATGCGTTGGCAAGCATTTACTGGTATATGCCCGAAGATAGTAAGCGAAAATCGAGCTGGCTGCTGG
>BNXR01000021.1 GCA_025999735.1 Bacteroidia bacterium
CAGCGAAGGACACGGCTTACAAAGCCGCGCCAGCGAGCATTGTAGAGACGGGGCATACCCCGTCTCTATAATGCGTTTAACATTTATTGTATCTAAATTATAGTTATTTATATATTTTTAACTAAATGGGGGGGGTAATTTAAGAATTTCTACCTACATTTGCACCCAGAATTACTATGTGTTAAATTATTTATCAATTAAATTTTTATTTTTATGATGAAAAAACTACTGATTGTATTATTTCTGTCGCCACTATCGATGTGGGCGCAGAATGTGAGTGTAAGCGGGGTGATTACCGATGAAACCGGTGCACCGATGCCCGGTGTGGCGATCGCCCTGCAAGGTAGTACCCGCGGTGTCACGACCGACCCCGATGGTACGTACAAGATTGAGGTGCCACAAGAAGGTACCTTAGTGATATCCTTCTTAGGGTATGAGACGCAAACTATCGCTGTCAATGGTCAGCGGAAGATTGATGTGCAACTCAAACCGAAGGGTGACATACTGGACGAAGTCACTGTGGTGGCCTTCGGTACGCAAAAGAAGAGCAGCGTGGTGGCCTCCATTGAGACAGTCAAGGTCTCCGACCTGAAAGTGTCTTCTTCGAACCTTACTACCGCTTTTGCAGGTAAGATTCCGGGTTTGATTTCCTATCAGACAAGCGGTGAGCCGGGACAGGACAATGCACAGTTCTTTGTGCGCGGGGTGACCACTTTCGGGTACGCTACATCGCCCCTGATACTGATTGACGGATTTGAATCCACTAGAGATGACTTGGCACGCATGACGCCCGACGACATCGCCAGTTTCTCTATCCTCAAAGATGCTTCGGCGGCGGTGCTCTACGGCTCACGTGGTGCTAACGGTATCATCATGGTTACCACCAAGAGCGGAAATGAAGGCAGAGTGAGAATCAATGCCCGCGTGGATGTCAATGTAGCTACGCCTACACAGATTCCCGAAATGATTGGCGGCGTGGAATACATGCAGCTGTACAATCAGGCACTTTTGTCAAGGTATTCCGACAGGGAAGTCTATTACAGCGAGCAGAAAATTCAGTCCACCATGCGTGGCGAAAATCCGATGATTTTCCCCAATGTGGACTGGTACAATATGCTGTTCAACAAGCAGACCGTCAACACGAAAGCAAACCTGAATGTGTCAGGGGGCGGAAAAGTGGCGACTTACTTTGTATCGGCAGGCTACGACAACGAAACCGGTCTGTTGAAAGTGGATAATCGCAACAATTTCAACAACAATATCGACATTAACCGATTCAATCTCCGTAACAATGTGATATTCAAACTGTCATCCACGACTACCTTAGACACTCGCCTGCTGGCACGGTATGAGAAATATACGGGTCCTGCCACCTCAGCAAGCGACATCTTCAATATGGTGATAGAGGGCAATCCTGTGGATTTTCCTGCTGTATATGAGCCGGACCTCGCCTACCAAAATGTGGCTCATACGATGTTCGGAAACCGTCCGCTGGCAACATCATCAACAGGTATGAAAAGCAATCCTTACGCCGAAATGGTGAAGGGATATGAAACGAGAGACGAGAGCACCGTTACCGCGCAGGCTACCCTGTTGCAGGATTTGGACTTCGTGACCAAAGGCTTGAAATTACAGGCAAAAGTGTCCGCCAGTACTTGGTCAAAATATGGCATGAAAAGGACCTACAATCCGTATTTTTATGACTTGCAGGACTATAACCTGATTACGGGTGACTACCGGCTGTTTCGGCTGAACACCAATGGTACGCCCGCGCTCACTCAGGCGACACCTGACCGCACCAGTTCCGTCAAGTATTATTTTGAAACCCGTGCGAACTGGGACCGTACATTCGGCTTACATTCCGTTGGCGCCATGACGGTGTTCATGGTGCAGGAAAACCTGTTCAGTGTTGGCGGTGGTGATATATTTGAAACTTTACCGGAACGGAATGTCGGCAATTCAGGGCGTGTGACCTACGATTTTGATGACCGCTATTTTGCGGAATTTGGATATGGTTACAACGGTTCGGAGAAATTTACCGGTTCCAAGCAATTCGGTTTCTTCCCCTCTTTCGGTGCCGGTTGGCTGGTTTCCAACGAATCATTCTGGTCGTCCGCCAAGGACATTGTTGATTTGCTGAAATTCAAATTCACCTGGGGATTAGTCGGTAACGATGCTATTGCAGCAAGAAAGGACAGGTTTCATTTCCTTTCGCAAATCTCGGACGGTGGCAGAGAATATAAATGGGGTGAACGATTGGATTACTCCAAGCCGGGATACTCAATAGTGAGGTATGCCAATCCCGATATAGGATGGGAAGTTTCCGAGAAATTCAATATTGGACTGGAATTGGGCTTGCTTAAGGGCAGTCCGCTGAAAATGCAGGTAGATTTTTTCAAGGAGAACCGGAGCAATATCTATATGCCGCGTACAAACATCCCGACAACGGCAGGATTGGAAACCACGGTGTACGGTAATGTCGGCAAGATGGAATCGCAGGGTATTGACGGCTCTATCGACTACCAGAAGTTTTTCACCAACGATTTCTGGCTCACGGGACGTGTCAATATGACGTATGCCGCGAACAAATATACGGAATATGATGAACCTGATAATAAGGATGAATACCTTAACAGGAAGGGACGCAGTGCCGGTGTGCAGTGGGGGTATGTGGCAGAGCGCCTCTTTGTGGACGACGATGAAGTGGCGCGCTCCCCGTCGCAGATTTTTGCAGGCAGCATTCCCCGAGCCGGCGATATCAAATACAAGGACGTCAACGGTGATGGCGTGGTGAATCAGAACGACCAAATTCCCATGGGATTTCCCACAACGCCCGAAATACAGTACGGATTTGGACTCTCCTCCGGTTTTAAGAAATTCGATGTGTCTTTCTTCTTCCAAGGGAGTGCAAGGGGTTCGTTCTTTATCGACCCCAAGGGGAATTATGACAGCGATAACAATGGTTCACTTGATGCACACGGCATAGCACCCTTTGTAGATAGGCGCAATGCTTTGGCAATAGTGGCGCGCGGCTCGTGGAGCGAGACAAATCCGGACGTGCATGCCTTCTGGCCCCGTTTATCCACTGAGGAGATAGCGAACAATACACAGCCATCTTCGTGGTGGTTGCGCAATGCCTCCTTCCTGAGGCTCAAGACTGTTGAAGCGGGATACAATTTCGACAACATCAAGAGAATAGGATTGGAAAACATTCGTTTGTATTTCAGTGCCGAAAACCTATTTGTAGTTAGCCCCTTCAAACAGTGGGACCCCGAAATGGGCAGAAGTGGCATGGGATACCCGCTCAATAGGAGGTTTAATGTGGGCGTACAACTTTCGTTTTAATAATGTAGAAATGTAGGGGCGACCCTTGTGGTCGCCCAATGTAGGAATTTAGGAATGTAGAAATTGAAAAATGATGAATATGAAATCAAAATTAAAAGTATCAGCTTTGTTGCTGATAGTAATATGCGGTAGCGCCTGTAGCGACTACTTAGACATCGTTCCGGACAAGAACAAGACCCTGGAAGGTATTTATACCACGAGGGAAGAGGCTTATAATGCATTGGCAAGCGTTTACTTCTATATGCCCGTGGATAACAGGCGAAAATCCACTTGGCTGCTGGGCGACGAATGGGTTCAACCGGAGTATAACGTGGATTACACCCAGTGGTCGCCTATTCGGGTGATGGAACGGCGTATGACTCCCGATGAGCCCTATCTGGGTATATGGTCGGGAACCGATGGCGCCAAAAAACTGTATGTGGGCATTGGCGTGTGCAACGATTTCATCAATAGGATTGATGCAGTACAAGACATGTCCTTCTCTGAAAAAGAGGACTGGAAAGCGCAGGCGAAGTTTCTGAAAGCCTATTATCACTTTTTGCTGCTGCGGCAGTACGGTCCCATAGTGATTATGGACAAAGTAGTATCGCCTAACGATGAACTGGAATCCATGTACGTAGCGCGCAGTAAAATTGACGAGTGTTTCAATTATATCGTCAAGACAATAGATGCTGCCATACCCGCGCTTGCCATGAGAAGGGAAGGTATTGACCTCGGGCAAATAGACAAGTTGGGAGCCTCAGCCATCAAAGCGCGGGTGCTGCTCTACAGGGCAAGTAAGTTCTACAGCGGCAACGGCGATTACAACACTTTCAAAGATGGGGATGGACAACCGTTTTTTCCACAGGACAATACCGCTACCACACAAGCCAAATGGCAGGATGCGCTCACAGCCATCAACGATGCCATCACGCTTTGCGAGGCAAACGGAGTGGAGATGTATAAATACGAAAAGAGGATACTGGATGTGGACCAGGCAGACTTTGATGCCAACACTACCATTATGCAGACCTATTATAATTTAAGAATGGTGATATGCGACCGGTGGAACAAGGAGCTGATTTGGGGATGTTCCAATATCCCCTTCACGGATAACCAGGAAATATATACCGATGCAAATATCATGATTCAGAATGGTCTTGGCCATCCGGGAAGCATGTCTTGGAATAATCCACAAAATAGCTCACAGTCCTTGGGTGCCAGCTACAAAACTCTGGAAAGGTTTTATACTGCCAACGGGCTTCCCCTGGGTGAAGACATTACATTCAATGACGCCACCAAGTATGATGTAGTGACAACCCCCGGTCCGTCGTCCGATGCGGCGGGATATGCCAAGACACGCGGTATCCTGCAACCCGATGCTGAAACAATTAAACTCTACCTGAACAGGGAGTTGCGTTTTTATGCCAATGTCGGTATCACCGGCGGCTACTGGCGGGCATACAGCTGGCGCATCCCCACGAAATTCTATTTTGGCACACCGGGTGGCGTGCAAAGTGCACAGTCCTCTTATGCCTTTTGGACGGCTATCGGGGCGCAAAAACCGGTAGAGATAACCAGTATGAATAGTGACCCTCGGGCAGTAACACTCTATCCGACGCCGATTATCCGTCTGGCGGATTTGTATCTGATGAAAGCCGAAGCACTCAACGAGACACTGACTGCTCCCAATGCCGACGTGTATGAAGCTATCAACAAGGTGCGCACAAGAGCAGGCATTCCAACGGTGCAAGATGCCTATGCTGGCACCTTTGTGACGACGGCAGCTCTGAACAAGCATCTCGACAAATCCGGCATGAGAGACATCATCGCTCACGAAAGAAAAGTGGAATTTGCGTTCGAAGGACACATTTTCTGGGATATGCTCCGCGCCAAAAAAGCGGTAGAGGAGTTCAATGCCCCTGTGATGGGATGGGATAAGGCCGGCGAGAATGCCGCAGATTTTTTCCAAGTGAGACTTTGTCAGCCTCGCATGTTTACCCTGCGCGATTGCCTTTGGCCTCTTCCTACGAGTGAATTGAACAAGAATGAAAAACTTATTCAAAATCCGGGATGGTGAGAGGAAGAATTTAGAAATGTAGGAATTTAGGAATGTAGAAATAAAATAAAAAGATATGAAAAATTTAAGAAAAACAGCAATTTTAATGCTTCTTGCAGCAGCAGGCTTTTGTGCCTTTTGTGCCCTTCAGGCCTGCCAGGAAGGAGAACGGTTTGGCATCTCTTCGGACGATAAGACTCCACCGGCACCTCCGGTGTATGACAGTTTACAGCGGCTTTCTGGTGGTGTAAAGCTTTTTTACAAAATTCCCGACGACGAGGATCTGATCAGTATTGAAGCTTCATTCACATCCCCAAAAGGTAAATTAGTAAAATCAGCGGTATCACTTTATGCCAAATCATTGGATTTATGGGGTTTTGCCGATACCTTAGAACATGTCGTTCAGTTGTATGCCTTAGACAGGGCAGGCAATAAGTCGAAGGTGGTGGATGTTCCCGTAAGAGCGCTGGAACCTGCTTTCACGAAGGTGGCGAACTCACTGACGGTAAAACCCGCTTTCGCAGCCCTAATGCTCGACTGGGAAAACGAATTGCAGCAAAATATCAGCATATTTGTTGATTTAAGTTATTCCCTGAATGGAACTCCCCGTTCGGTGCGTCAGGCGATTTCGTCAAGAAAACGTGTTGACAGGCAGTTCATTAAGGACCTGGACATTCCCGCGACTGAACCTGTCAAAGTGCAAGTCACCGTTGCCGACGCTTATGGCAACGAATCCAAAGCCTACGATATGGGGACACTGAACGTGATGCGGGACGAGATGCTGGACAAAAAACTGTGGACATTGCCTATCCCCGGAACGGAAATCGGGGTAGATACACTCGGAAGGGCTGTGTATATGTCGAATGGAAGTATAGGGATGGGAAAAAACGAGAGCATGATAGATGGAATCATCGAGAATGATGGTGTCAATATAGTCATCAATCTGGCTGAATTTGTCGCGGTGTGGAATGTAGAAAAAGTAGTGGATGGCGTGCTAACGACGATTGATGTCAATAACAGACCCCCCAACAATGCCTTTAATGTCCTTATTGACCTCGGTGCTTATTATGAAATAAGCCGCATCACTACCCACCAAAAGTGGACGTATGCCTTTCCTTGGGAATGCAAGCCTGATAATCATGGATGGTTTTACGAGTATAGTAATGTGCAAATATACAGGATTTACTGGTTAGACGGCGACAAGGACACGGGCGTATGGAGGTTTATCAATGAGGTATTTATTGACAAGCCTACTGGTATGAGCGAGCTGGAGATGATGCTTCAGGGTATAAAAGGCGATGAAGCTTTCATGTATCCCGACGATCCGAAATACACACCGCGCACCCGCTATTTCAGGTACGAGGCTATTGAGCGATTTAGACGTGACTACGCTTCTCCCGGTCTATTGTCCGAAATAACGCTGTTTGGCAGAAAAGCACAGTGAAAAAAAATGTAGAAATTTAGGAATGTAGGAATGTAGAAATTAAAAAATAAAATGATGAAAAAGTTTAAATTACAGATTATTTTAGGCGTTGCCCTCGTTGCCTTTGTTGCCATGAGTTCATGCAACGGTGATATGTACGACAACATCAACAAGCTTGTCGATTCCGAAACGGTCTATCCGGCCGGATATGTGCAAACGAAAGTAAAACTGAGAGCAGGTCTTGAAAGGGTAGAGATTGACTTGTTGTCAAGCCGTGACCCCGACTCCCTGTATCTCCCCAGAGCGGTAAAAACCGTGGTGGAATATGCCGATACGGTAGTGGAGTTTGAACCTGCGCGTTCCTTCGTGAATATTGAAGGGCTTAAAATTGCGCAAGTGTATCACTTCAAGATTTATACCAAGGACAAGTTTGGCAATGTATCCACGCCGGTAACAGCGGAAGGAAAACCCATCACCCAAGAGGATATAGATCTGTTGATGATTGACGGTTTATCATATACCGCCAACACAACGCAAGCCGCTATCGTTTGGAAGGCTTTCCCCAATGTATATACCGTTACCGACGTAACGTATAGCTATACCGACGGATCAGGTCCGCATAGTACAACTGCATCGGGAAGCAGAAACATAGTCGTACTCTCCGGTTTGTCGGCCAGTCAAACCTTATCTGTAGATATTTCTTTTAAGGTGTTGCCGAAAGACGCCATTGAAGAGATCTCTCTTACCGGTTATAATCTAAGTATAACGACGATGAACACGGCTGATTTAAATGCCTACTTAACGCTAACAACCCCATTCCCTGCTACAGCGGATGGTAAGATAGGTAATCCGTATTATGTTAGGAGTTCAGAGCCATTCGTCCTCAGCGCAGGAGCTTACGACTTTGGCGGACCGGGTAAGGCTCTCTTGCGGGCACAAGGCTCTAACAACGACGGGAACATCTATCGGAATGCCGGAGGTGAGACTGGCGGTCCCTATAACAACGGCTATGGCGGGATTGATTATAATGCCAGAACCGCCGCCGGCACCCCCGGTCTTGTAGGTGTAGGATGGATGGGAGAAAGAGATTGGTGGGCTTATACGGTAGAAGTAGTAGATGCTGGAATATATAAGCTTGAGTATAATCGGGCTAAGGATGGAGAGGGCGCTTTTGCCGTTCTTACCTGCGACAACATGGACATACTCGGTCGGATACCCATTACCAATAATAGGAATTGGAGTCTTTTTCAATGGGTGGATCCCCAGGTAGAACTTCCGCTGGATGCGGGACTACATAAATTCAAGTGGACCGCAGCTGTCTCCAATCACAATTTTGGTGGGCTTAGGCTGACGTTTGTGCGTCCATTCCCATAACCCGGATTATTGTAAGGGCGCACCTGCGGTGCGCCCCTTTTTAATGCGCCGTGCATGGCAATTAACTTGGTGGTGTAAGTCCACTATGGGGGTCGGTAGTAGCCAACCATTAGCGGTTATGGCAAGTGTATCTTTGCCACCAACATAATACAGCGTACCGTAATATGTTTTTGATTTATGACACTGTCATTTTTATAGAGCGTCAATATGCCCTCGCCATGAATAACTTGCTCAAATCCTTTCCCCTCCCAATAGTACTCAACACTATCCATAGTGGGGATGCCCCAAAATAGATAGTCGTTTTGAGTAGTGAGCCAGTCTTTGTGGATAACTTCGCTACAAGAAGTCAGCAGGCTTATACAGAGAATCAGTATGAATTGTATATGTTTTCTCAATAGTGAAAAAGTGCGTTCGTTAAGTGTCTATTTGTTTTACTCTCAATGCTATAAATTAAAATACACAAATTGTCCTCCGGCACCGACTTTGTATTTATATCCCTTATTTCCTGCGCATCCCTGTGAGAAATACGCTGTATCCAGTTGGCAATCAAGGCGCTTTTACCCATGCCTTTTTCGCCGGTAACTACCAGTGCTTTGTCCGCTTCTTCCCCTGTTGCGTTTACAAAGTTGTCAAGTTTTTGCAAGGCAACTGCATTGGGGATATACACTTTGGTACGGTTTTTTAAGAAGACTTTCTGCTCAAGTTGTTCTTTTTCAAAAAATGAGATGGCGCCTTGCGGCCAGAGTCTATCTACCAGGGCTTTGAAATCCCTTTCAATCAAGGCGCCTAAATCTTCAATAGATTGATAATCCCTTACAGGGTAATCTTTCTGCTCGCGTAATGTTTTTTTAAGCGTGGAAAGTTTTTTCTCCGCAGGGCTACCCCTTTCTTCCCTGAATTCAGGCGGCGTTCCCCGCTAGTAGGCACCCACCCGTACCGTTCCCCTAAAAGTCCGATAAAAAAGGGATTGGTCTTTTCAATTTCCTTTAGGCAAATATCCACCACCTTCCCCTGTTGTGACTCCTCTTCGCTGATGCCCCAGCGGAGGTCAAGCTCAAAAAAAGTAATGTCCCGCTCTTCGCAGTAGCGGCGAATAGAGGGGAATACCTTCGTGACAAGGTAATCCCGCTCGGCTTGCATATCTCGGAATGTTGATGAAATGAACACCCGAATTTGACGTTCCTCTATTTGGTCTGTTTGTCTTGTATCGCCCATTTTTTGTTAATCCCTTAACTATTTACAAAGAGCGAATTGTTTGGATTTTTCAGAGGAGCTGGAAAAGAATGGAGTTTCCAAATCAGTGTCTTCAAATCCTTCATCTTCGTAGAGTGTACGGGTATCGAATGCCAACAACAAGTTGTATGCTTTTTTCCCTTCTTGTTCTGCCGGTATCAACTTTCCACGGCACCAATTAGTATGTCCAAATTCTGATTTATTGTATTTCACAGCAAAAATAGGTAATTATTTTTGAAAACGAAAAAAGGGACATTAAATAATTGCAATATTTTTATTTTTGTATTTATTGAAAATAGATAGTATCCTCGCAGCCAAATAAAAGTGCTAACAAGCAGATTTCATCCCATTAAAGATAACAACACCCGTTAGTGACAGAAATAGAGAGAGTGATAAAGATTGTCACTTGTCACTTGTCACTTTGACACTTTGTCACTAAGTAATGATAGCAAGGTTTGTGGCGTGTGTCATTAGTGACAGGTTGAATTTGTGTCACTAAAAAAATTACCAAAGGGGAAAGAAGAAAGGATTTTTGGGTGGGTGAACAGGTTGCTCGTTTTGTAAAAAATCGGCGGTAAGATTATATATTTTTTGGAAAACGAAAAAGGGACATAAAATAATTCGTACATTTGCAAAAAAAACAAAAACAATATTCATAAATTGAATGAAGAATTGAAAGTAAAATCAGAATAATTTATGTCCGAATCTCAAAACATAGAATACAAATCCTCGTGGCACGAGGAATATTTAGATTGGATTTGCGGTTTTGCCAACGCACAAGGCGGCAAAATCTACATTGGCAAAGACGATAACGGAATTGTGATTGGCGTTGCTGACTACAAAGATTTGATGGAAAAAATCCCCAACAAAATAAAAAATCAGTTGGGCATTAGTGCCGAAGTTAATTTATTGCAAGAAGCCGGCAAACATTACATAGAAATCGTTGTTACGCCTTATTCCGTGCCTATTTCGTTGCGTGGCAGGTATTTTTACCGTAGCGGTAGCGTGAAACAGGAACTCACAGGCGCATATATAAAAATCGGTTTTTTTCGCACCGACAGTGATTTGCTGTTTCAAGACGAAATACACGGCAACCTCTTTGAGCAAGTCGAAAAAACAGTTGATTTTTTGCTGACAAAATACACCAAAGCGTTGATTTCATACGAAGGGCTTACACGTGTTGAAACCTACGAATACCCCAAAGATGCTTTGCGCGAAGCGTTGCTCAATGCAGTTTCCCACAAGGATTATACCGGCCCGTACCCGATTCAAATTAGCGTATATGCCGATAAAATTATGATGTGGAATTACGGACGATTGCCCGAAAATTGGACTGTTGAAGATTTACTCGACAAACATTCTTCACAACCTCGTAATCCAGATATTGCAACTGCTTTTTTCAGAAGTGGTTATGTTGAATCGTGGGGGCGAGGAATGGATAAAATGAAAAATTTATGCCTTGAAGCCAACATCCCTGTACCCCAATTTTCCTGCAAAGGAAATGACTTTTGGACTATTTTCCGCAAAGATATTTATAACAAAGAAGATTTGAGCAAGTTAGGGCTGAATGAAAGGCAGATAAAAGCCGTTTTATATGTGAAAGAAAAAGGAAAAATTACTAACAGTGAATATCAAGTAATCAATAATGTAACAGAACAAACTGCTTTGCGGGATATTAAAGCGTTAATTGAAAATGCTATTTTTATAAAGGCAGGAACGAATAAAGATGCCAAATATGAGATCAATAATGTCGGATAAATGTCGGATAAATGTCGGATATGTCGGATAAAGGGTTACGAGTGAATTGCACAATTTAGTCAATTAACAAATGTCCGATAGATGTCCAAATTGTTCGATTGACATTTCAAAACTATGAACGCTCACAGACAACATCAGCACTCATTTTGTTTTGTTGTATGTGTCCCTTGTGGGATGTTGAAGTAGCCCTGTCTGTATGAAACGAGCAATGTACCTGATGGCTGAACGCTTTTGTATGTTTGATTGTTGCGCTATGTCAATGTATTGCTGGAAGTTAAAGTCTTCGTCAGGGAGTTGTTCGTAGAATTTCTGTCGAGGAGAGGGTTTTGAAATGGCTGCCGCCTCTGTGGGCAAGCGCTGGTAGATTTGTGCCGCGTGTTGTATGAGTACCTTTACTATTTCCATGGCAATTTTGAAATCGGTATCGGTACAAGTTATGCTTATGGTGAAGTTCCCGGTATCCATTATTCGTAGTGTCGATAGTATCATTGCCAAACGGAAGGTGATGTTTGTTCGTCCGTACGTGCAAATACGTTTTGCCATACGGGTTTGATGTTCATGTAGTAGAACATAAATCTTGAGAATAAGCCGTTTTCAGGGTTTGGAATTAGTGCTGCCACCTGTTGCGGTGTTCCAGACAGGAGTGCCGAAACTTTGGGTTGTTTTAGTTCAACATATTCGCGGTTTTTCCTTCTGTTGTAGGATATTGGCTCGTGATGCCAACTTTTACGTAGTCCGTCAGAATAATTACCGTGCTCACTTTTAAAGCTTTGTGCGAGTGTGTCGCCTTCGGTTTCAAATATCAAACCGATTCCGTTGTTGTCATTGAGGATTTGGAAAAGCCCCGTAGCAGATGTGTTTGCCGGTATGATGAGCATGAGCATGGGTGGCTCTTCGGGTCGTTGTAGTTCTGATTTGTCTTTTTGCGCGAGATAGTCCGCCAGTTTGTTTTTGTATTCAAGCATCGCTATTTTGTATTTGATTTTCATTGGTGTCACTATTTTGACCTGTCACTAAGGGTGTGCTCTGTGTGGCTTGATTTTGTTGGTTAGTGTCAAAGTGACAAAGTGTCAAGTGACAATCTTTACCGTTGGTGCTGTATGTGTCACCGTTGTATTTTTCGGTGATTTTTTTTTCGGTGGGGTGGGATGTCTTTTGAGGGCGGTTTTCAAACCCGCCCGTATGGATGTTGATGCCTGCGGTTTTTGCCAGCTGGTAGAATGTTTTAATTGTGATGCCGTATCCGCGTGCATTTATGCAGGCATCGTATTGTTTTTCTGTGCTGGGGTAGTCGTATTTGGGGTAGTAACGGCTTATACGGTGGTAGTAAGTTCGTCCCGCTTCGCCCAGTTCATCCGATAACGCAAAGCCTAAATCCCGCCAGTCGGCGTACGTTGGGGCTATGTCCGTTCTTGCCCGTTCTATCCTTTCGGTGATTATTTCTATGTCCGCTGTGTCGGTAGTGGGGCAACCGCAAGGGATTGTCCGTACAGGTGTTCGCAGGGTATTTTCTGCCAGATATTCTGTTGGGTTGAATTTTTTCATGTTTTTTTTGTTTTGTCCGTAGGCTGAAGCGTACGGTTAATAAAGTGTAGTCCCTGTGGGACTTGCTTGTCCGTAGGTCAGCGACCTACGGTTATTTACATTTCGGTAAATTGATTGACAACGGCATCTTCTGTTTCCGCTTGACGAAACAATTTGTTAGTCATATTGTTTTGACGTTCAACGAGTTTACGCCGTATCAAGTTAAGCTGCTCAATGCTCACATCCTCGCTCAAAAAGCCAATATTGAGCAACGTGCGATGACAAACCCGGTCATCGTGGTTCCGATAACTTTCTACCAAACGCCAGTAAGCATCACTTCTGTTGATCGTTGGATTATGCCGTAATGAAAACTTGAAATACATGCCGCAAAAGTACTACCTAACGTATTGATATACAATACCCCCCTGTGTACTACAAATGAAAAATTACCCATTTTAAGGCAAAAAATAGCAATTTTCAGCAAAAATCAACGAAAAATACACGAAATATCCCCCCAATAAGCATGGTTTAGCCTGATTTTATGTTATTAAACATAGAATTTTTTTTGAAATAAACTGATTTTGCGCAATGTGGGTTAAAATCATGGTTCAGACACCGTTTGCGAAAATAGCACCGGAAAAAATAATTTACAAAAAAATGGTTAATTATTTGAATAGCTGATTCTACATTGCGCTGATGTATTCTCGTGTCCGTTTATCTGTTTCTAAATAGTCGGCCAAACTTGGCTTGGCAATAAACTCTACGTGCTGCATGCTCTTTTCTATCAAATCTGACATACCGGTAAAGGAGATACTTCCTTGCAAAAAGGCATCAACCGCTATTTCATTGGCAGCATTGAGAATACAGGGCATATTACCTCCCCTCCGAATCGCCTCAAACGCCAAATCTAAATTCCGAAAAGTCTTTCTGTCAGGTTGCTGAAAAGTCAAGGTATCCGTCAGCGAAAAATCCACCGCTTTCACAGTTGATGTGGCTCTATCAGGATAAGTGAAAGCATATTGTATCGGCAAACGCATGTCTGGTACACCAAGTTGAGCCTTAATAGAGCCGTCAGCAAACTGCACCATCGAATGAATGATGGATTGGGGATGAACAAGAGGCTCTATCCGGGACGGCTCTACACCGAACAACCAGTTAGCTTCTATCATTTCAAAGCCTTTATTCATCAGAGAAGCCGAGTCTATCGTCACTTTGGCACCCATATCCCAATTCGGATGCTTTAACGCTTCCTTAGGCGTGACAGTCCTCAGATAGTGCTCGTCTTTGCCTAAGAACGGTCCACCAGATGCTGTCAAGATTATTTTATCTATTTGATTATTTCCCTCACCGACAATACATTGAAAAATAGCTGAATGTTCTGAATCTACCGGAATAATAGCGGATTTGTGTGCTGCTACAAGTTCGTGTATCAGTGCACCCGCAACAACTAAGGTTTCCTTGTTGGCAAGAGCAATGGTCTTACCGGCTTTTATGGCGTTAATCGTGGGCACAAGACCGCTAAAACCAACTGTTGCCGTGAGGACTATATCGACCGTCCCTATCGTAACAACCTGCTCCAACGCTTCCCGTCCCGCATATACTTTTGTAAATGTATTTTTTAACGCCTCTTTTAGTTGTGCATAGTACTCCTTATTAACAATGACTACCGCATTGGGTTTGAATTTTAAAGCCTGCTCTATTAATAAGGTAATGTTATTATTGGCACTTAGCACTTCAACTTCAAAAAGAGCACTGTGCTTTTCAATGACATCAAGTGCTTGAGTACCTATCGACCCTGTTGAACCGATTATCGCAATGCGCTTCATTATTTAAAGACAATAAAATTCATCGGATTCATAGGAGTTCCAGCCCTCCACAACTCAAAATGAAGGTGTGGACCGGAACTCAATTCACCCGTGTTACCAACCACTGCAATGGCCTCCCCCTCTCTCACGTAGTCTCCCTGTTTTTTTAAAAGAACGGAGTTATGCTTGTATATCGACAACAAATTATTAGCGTGCTGCACTTGTATCACATTGCCCGTTCTTATCGTCCAATCGGTAAACACCACCACACCAGCCATGACAGCAGATACCCTTGAATCTGCTTTTGCCACTAAATCCAACCCATAATGTCCTGCTTTATCATCAAATTCGCGACTGACAAGACCCTCTACGGGTGCAAAAAAATGATAATACCCCTTCGTTTGATTGTTCGTATGGTTATCACTATATCCCCCGAGCACCAAATTAAATCGTTCCTTTTCTTCGATAGTGGTTCGAAATTCGGACTCCTGCTGACTTAAATTAAACTGGATGGTGTCGTAATTACGGTGAAGAGAATCGTTCCTTGACGCCACGATGTCATAATCTTCGCCCCGAAGTACTTTTTGTATAGCTCGCAAATAGTGGTCACGTCTTGCTATTTCCTGTCCCAAAGAATCTGCTCTCAACGCATTTCCCGTAATCATTGTTCTCATGTTTTCATCAGGATAACCGGGTATAAACTCACGCAGTCCGGTGAAAACGATTAGCAAAATCGTCAACAACACCAATATCACAGCCACCGTACTTGATACTACCAATACCCACATAGGGGACAAGCGCATATTAAATACTTCCTCATACGTATCCACATTATGCAGTGATAGCTTGTATTTACGCTTGAGTCTTTCCCATGTATCCCCCTTTTTCTCTTCTGTCATCGTACCGTATTATTTTTGGAACGTCTTATCCCCCACTTTCAAGGTTTTGGCCGGTCCTTCTAAATAAAGACTGTGTTCGTCCGTGAGATTTAAAACAATCGGTGTCACTTGCACCAATGTTCCGGGTGATGCGCCGTTTAGCCAATCCCCTGACAGATAACATTTATTATTAGATAGCTTTTCCTTGGCTTCATACACGAAATAATTAAGCACCCTATAATATTTCGGTGATTCTTCACTGCCTTGATTAAACGATATCATAAATCCATAATGAGTGGCACTGGTGACCGCTTCCTGCCACGAAAGAGTAACAATCCTTCCATCGAAATAAAATGAGTCCACCACAAAAGTCCCCAAAACGTCTTCATTGCGAACGTTCACTTTGCCTGATCTTCCCTCAATCTTACCGCTTTCTTCTGTGAGAAAAATTCCATAAGTGTCATTTACCGTATCCAACCCATAATAAGTCAGCGTGCTATTTTCAAATATAAGCGAAGAAATTTTGTCCAAAGTAACATTATTGGACAATTTGTCGGCAGAATAACGAGCCGAACTCAAAGGTACATTGGTACGAGCCCAAATATGGGGAGCAAAAACAGTACCTCGCACAGAGTCAGTCTTCTGCACGACAGAAACCGATACGGAGTACCAAGGAGTATTCGCATAGTCTTCATTCAAACAGCTACACACAGAACAAGCCATAATAAGACAAATAGAAGCCGTAAAGAAAATTTTTACTGTTTTCATATTGTATATTTTTGGTTAATAAATAGACTGTTCAGACATTTTTACAATTTTGCTTTAATGGCGCGGGATGCTTCCTCGTAACCCGGTTTATCCAGTAAGGCAAACATATTATTTTTATACTCTTCCACACCCGGTTGGTCGAACGGATTGACCCCCAACATACATCCCGAAATACCACAGGCCAATTCAAAAAAATACATGAGCTGACCGATAGTTGCTTCTGATAATTCGGGAATGGTCACCTGCATATTGGGAACACCACCGTCAGTATGAGCAATCCGCGTGCCTAATTCCGCCATTTTATTGACCTCATCTACCCGTTTCCCTGCAAGAAAATTCAATGTATCCAAATTATCCTTGTCCGTAGGGATTTCCACCTGGTACTTTTGCGTCTCAACGGTCACGACTGTTTCCATCAACATTCTCTGTCCTTGCTGTATGTACTGCCCCATGGAATGGAGGTCGGTTGTAAAATCCACCCCTGACGGAAAGATACCCGTATGCTCCTTGCCCTCGCTCTCTCCAAATAATTGTTTCCACCATTCCGTGATATAATGCAGTTTCGGGTTGAAGTTCGCCAATAATTCCACCTTGAAACCTTTTTTGTACAAGGCTGAACGGGTCGTAGCATACTCCAACGCTATATTAGATTTCTCATTCAGGCAGGCCTCTCTCATCTGGGCAGCACCCGCTACAAAATCCTTAATATCAAAGCCTGCTAAGGCTATTGGTAACAAACCTACCGGTGTCAATACGGAAAAACGACCTCCCACATTGTCCGGTATCACATACGTTTTATACCCTTCTTTTGTGGCTAGCGTCCGCAGAGCACCTTTGCTTTCGTCTGTAATGGCAACGATGCGCTTACTTGCTCCTTCTTTACCGACTTGTGATTCCAACAACTCTTTCAACAAACGGAAAGCGATTGCTGGCTCCGTTGTGGTGCCTGATTTGGAAATAACACATATACCAAAACGCTTATCTGACAGATATTCCCTTAATTCGTGGTAATAGTCCTCACCGATATTATGACCTGCATAAAGTATCTTCATACCGGATTTGACAGCCGGTTCAAAATTGTGGAAACTGCCTTCCAAGGCTTCAATGACAGCTCTCGCCCCCAGATAAGAACCTCCAATACCGATTATAACAACCACTTCCGCGCTTTTTCGCAAATCTGCAGCCGTTTTTTTTATGTCCTCAATCTGTTCATTCGAGATTTCAGTCGGCAAATCAAGCCACCCCAAAAACTCATTCCCTTTGCAGGTGTGGCTTTTCAAACTGTTCAATGCCGTTGTCGCACTCGGATACAAAGCCGTAACCTCTTCCTTCGTGACAAAGTGATACACTTTGCTCGCTTCAAATTTTATCATGTCCTTATTTTACTTGTAAACTTGTTTAAAACGGTACAAAGGTAGTATTTTTCTTTATAAATAGTCCTTTTTGTCCACTAAAAAAATAGTTGCGTACCCTTACCTATTTTTTCATCTTTTATCCTTACTTTTGCACTCCTCCAAAATAATACGCCATATGCTATGCTATAATAATACAATAGAATAATACAACACGATGCAAACAGTCATTCATTTTCTTACACAATTACAGACGAACAACAACCGTGAGTGGTTTGAGGCCAATAAGGCGTGGTATAAACAAGCCTTGGAAGAGTTTAATACTTTCGCAGAGAAGCTTATCGCAGGGATTGCACAGTTTGATGATTCCGTGCAGGGATTGACGATAAAGGATTGCACTTATCGCATTTATAGGGATCTTCGGTTTACTCCCAACAAATTAGAGCCTTACAAAACGCATATGGGAGTATATGTGGCACATAAAGGGAAAAATGCCGGCTATGCGGGGTATTATTTTCACGTTGAGCCTGCTGGTGGTCGCATGATTGGCAACAATATTCTGACTGCCGGATTGTATATGCCGGAGCCAAAGGTCTTACAAATTGTGCGTGAAGATATTGATAATCAAGGAGAACAGTTCGCTGAATTGTTGCAAAAGGCAAAAGGTTTCCAATTGGACGATGGGGAGGAACATAAATTAAAGCGCGTGCCCCGAGGTTTCAATGCGGACAGCAAATATGCCGACTACCTCAAGTTAAAAGACTTTTATATAGCAAAATACATAGATAACGACTACCTCTTACGGGCAGATTTGTTGGAAAATGTACTGAAAGAATACCGCAAGACCACCGGATTAGTTGCCTGGCTGAATAGAGCGGTCGATTTTGCACACAATGAATAGTGGCAAGGCATGCCTTGCCACTATTCATTGTGTGCCCCTACGCGAGCGTAAACGTGTAGAGACGGGGCATGCCCCGTCTCTACTTAATTATTCTCAGGTCGCAATTTGCGCACGACAGTCCCGACTTCCCACAATTCTGATTCCCGCATTTCTTTCAATTCATTGTTTAGGTTTTCCCTGTAATCAGGTTTGCTGTTGGAATCAATGGAACGTTGGGCTTCTTGACCTGAAGCTACCGAAGCGTACAGTTCCTCGAACACAGGACGTGTAGCATCACGGAAGCGTTTCCACCAGTCCAAAGCACCACGTTGAGCCGTTGTTGAACAGTTTGCATACATCCAATCCATGCCTTTTTCTGCCACGAGGGGCATCAGGCTTTGGGTTAGCTCTTCCACCGTTTCGTTGAAAGCCTCTGAGGGGGTGTGACCGTTGGCACGCAAGGTGTCGTATTGGGCGGCGAAAATTCCTTGTATAGCGCCCATCAGCGTACCGCGTTCACCTGTGAGGTCGGAGTAAACTTCCCGCTTGAAAGTAGTTTCAAAGAGGTAGCCGGAGCCGACACCGATACCAAGAGCTACCACCCTGTTAAATGCGTTGCCCGTAGCATCTTGGAAGATGGCATAGCTGGAGTTTAAGCCTCTGCCTTGCAGGAACATCCGACGCAAAGAAGTGCCCGACCCTTTTGGTGCTACGAGGATGACGTCCACATCGGCGGGAGGAACGATGCCTGTACGCTCTTTGTAAGTGATACCGAAGCCATGAGAGAAATAGAGTGCTTTCCCGGGCGTAAGGTGTTTCTTGATGGTTGGCCAGAGCGTGATTTGACCGGCATCCGACAGTAAATACTGGATGATAGTGCCTTTTTGAGCGGCTTCTTCAATCTCGAAAAGTGTTTTCCCCGGCACCCAGCCGTCGGCGATAGCCTTGTTCCAGCTATCACTGTTTTTACGCTGTCCGACGATGACGTTGAAACCATTGTCCCGCAAGTTGAGGGACTGTCCGGGACCTTGCACCCCGTAGCCGATGACGGCGATGGTTTCGCTTTTCAATGTTTCTACTGCTTTTGCTAAGGGAAATTCTTCCCGTGTCACGACTTGTTCATCTGTTTGTCCAAATTTCATTGTTGCCATAAGTGCTCCATTTTAAATGTGTTACGATTAGGCTCACCTTATACGTTGAGCCCTTTTGATTTATATTATTATTGGACTGCAAAAGTAACGCTTTTCAGTCAAAAAAGAAACAAAGAGAAGAAAATCTACATGCTAATCTGCAAATAATTCACTGAAAAGGATATCTGAAATCAGCCAGCCCTTGGTGTTTAACACGATTTTACTGTTCTGTATTTGTGCTAGCCCTTTGTTGAGCATTTCATCCATATATTGCGTGTTCTTCGCCCAAAACTGAGCGAAGCGACCGTTCAGAAGGCGTAAGTCTGCCCCCCAGATTGTCCTTAGGGAGGTCATAATGTACTCATTATAAAGCTCGCGCTCTGTTAAGTATTCTTGTTCAAAGGGTAGCTTGCCTTGTTCGATACTCTCAATATATGTATTGACATTTGCGATGTTCCATTGTCTTTCTGTTTGCCGGTATGAGTGAGCGGAAGGTCCAAAGCCGATATAACTTTTTTGCTGCCAGTAGCCGGTGTTCTGGCGAGAGTACTTGTTATCTTTGGCAAAATTAGATATTTCATAGTGCTCAAAGCCGTTGTCGGAAAGTATGGCTGAGCATTTCAGGTAACAATCAGCAAGCAAATCATCGTCAGCGGTTTGAAAGGAGCCTTTTTCCTGCTTCTTTGCGAACACGGAGCCTTGCTCGATGCTAAGCATGTAAAACGAAATATGGGAAACGGGCAATGAGAGGGCGATATGGATGTCTCGTTCCAACTCAGTGACAGTATAGTTTGGCAGTCCGATGAGCAAATCGATACTGATATTGTCAAAACCGAGGTCGGCAGCTAACTTCACGGCGTTCAAGGCCTGTTCGGCGGTATGCGTTCGGTTGATTGTTTTTAAAACAGCATCATTAAAAGATTGTACGCCAATGCTCAAACGGTTAAATCCCATTTCTCTTAAACACGACAGAGACAGGGTATGCTTTGCTTCTGCACTTTTATGAATGCCTTTATCAACACCTATATCAACGCTTTCAGTAGTGCTTCTATGAGTGCTTTTATTGACACCTATATTAATATTGATGTCATCCGGATTTATTTCAATCGTGCGTTCGGCATCGGGGGAGAGCTTGTAAAAACGTTCGAGATGGGTAAGGATGGATTCGAGCTCTGTTGCTTGCAAAATCGAGGGTGTCCCGCCTCCAAAGTACAGGCTGTCATGTTCAAGTCCTTCTAAATAGCCACTTCGCAATTGTGTTTCTTTCCTCAGAGCGTCTAAAAACGCCTCTTTGCGCGCAAGGGAAGCGAGGGAATAAAAGCCGCAGTAATAGCATTTACTGTGACAAAAAGGGATATGAACATATATCATTGTTTACGTGCCTATTTGGTTGTCTGAACGTGTGAGCTAATCTCCTTTGGCATTGCTAATTAAATACAGATATCGTTCCGTTTCTATGATGTACAAGCAACAGAAAGGACCATTCATATCTTTTGGGGCTACAAAGATATAAATATGTATTTAATTAGCCATGATTTTCATTGATTTTCACTATTTTTCACTGGCGCGCTTGGAAATTCCACAATTTACATCTACTTTTGCAACGAATTTTCAAATCCAAATTTAACCATT
The DNA here is from genome assembly GCA_025999735.1 of Bacteroidia bacterium. Lineage (GTDB taxonomy): Bacteria > Bacteroidota > Bacteroidia > Bacteroidales > Marinifilaceae > JAISHE01. The sequence continues at coordinate 21,141 of BNXR01000021.1, forward strand.
AATCCTAATACTTATGTTTAAAAATCATCCCAAAGGACTCGTTTTAGCCGCCCTCTCTAATATGGGCGAACGATTCGGCTATTATATTATGAATGCCGTACTGTTGTTGTTTTTGTGCTCGAAATTCGGTTTAGACGAAGAAACGGGCGGAATCATATATTCGTGTTTTTATGCGGGTATATATGTGTTAAGTCTTGTTGGCGGGCTTATTGCTGACAGGTTGCAGAACTATAAAGGAACTATTATGACAGGTTTGCTCGTTATGGCAAGCGGATATATCATATTAGCCATCCCTATTCTATCAACGGCCACCAACATCACATGGCTATTACCCCTTACTTGCCTTGCCTTACTCTTTATCGCCCTTGGGAATGGACTTTTTAAAGGAAACTTGCAAGTCATCATCGGACAAATGTATGACAACCCCCAATATTCGCATAAAAGAGATTCTGGATTTCAGATATTTTATGTCTTTATCAACATAGGTGGGCTCATCGCTCCTTTTGTAGCACCCCTTTTGAGAGGCTGGTGGCTTGGGAAGCATCATCTGCTGTACAACGCCGATTTACCGGCACTTTGTCATCAATACATTGAACAAGGGGCAAATTTTGGTGCTGAGAAATTGAGTAATTTAAGCGAACTTATTGTAAAAACAGGAGGGACTGTGTCCTCAGATGTAAGTGCGTTTTGTACCCAATATTTAGATGTTTTCAATACAGGTGTTCACTATTCGTTTATTGCCTCTGTTGCAGCCATGTCTGTTTCGCTTGCTATCTTTTTTTTCGGCAAGAAAATACTTCCTAATCCTATAAAAAAAGAAAGTAAAGTTGAAAATTATACGGCGGAGGAAAAAAAGAAAATGGCAGGCGAGATAAAACAACGCATTTATGCTCTCTTAGCGGTTTTGGGTATCGCTGTATTTTTCTGGTTGTCGTTCCACCAAAACGGCACCTCGTTATCCCTTTTTGCCCGTGATTTTGTAGTAACAAGCACAGTACCACCCGAAATTTGGCAAGCCATAAATCCATTCTTTGTCATCGTTTTGACACCTTTGATTATGTTCATTTTCGGCAGTTTGAGTAAACGGGGAAAAGAAATTTCAACACCGAAAAAAATCGCCTTTGGTATGGGTATTGCAGGAATTGCGTTCTTGTTCCTATCCATCATTTCGTACATTAACGGCTATCCATCGGCTACAGAATTTCGAGACTTGGCTGATACGGCAAAAGAAGGACTTAAATTAGGTCCTTGGGTGCTGGTTGTCCTTTATTTCTTTTTAACGGTCGCCGAATTATTCATTTCGCCATTAGGATTGTCATTTGTATCTAAAGTGGCTCCCAAAAACTTACAAGGCTTGTGTCAAGGCTTGTGGTTAGCAGCAACGGCTGTCGGCAATGGCTTGTTATGGATTGGTCCATGGTTGTATAACAAATATTCGATTTGGGAATGTTGGATAGTATTTGTAATCCTATGTGCTATTTCAATGGTTATCATGCTGTCAATGGTTAGGTGGCTCGAAAGGGTTACAAAATAAAAGGCCATACAATAAAAGTTTCTGAAATAGGATTACAATAGGAAAAATGTTTTAACTTTACGGGGATAAAAACGATGTGCTGATGTTTTTTAGCGAGGTAACGGGACAAGAGGAAACGAAGCAGCAGTTGCTGTCATCCCTGCGAGCAGGGCGGGTTAGTCATGCGCAGTTGTTTGCAGGGGACACTGGTTATGGCTCATTGGCTTTGGCTTTGGCTTTGGCGCAATATCTGTTGTGTACGGGCGAGAAGGGGGATGATTCTTGTGGCTGTTGTCTTTCGTGCAAGCATGTTGCCAAGTTGATACATCCTGATTTGCACTTTGTGTTTCCGGTGCTCAAAAAGGATACGAAACCACCTTTGAGCGATGATTATATTGGTGAATGGCGAAAGATGGTTAGTCGGAGTCCGTACTTTACATTAGAAGATTGGTGCGCCGAAATGGGTATTGAGGATAAACAGCCTATCATCTATGAAGCGGAAAGTGGGTCGATTGTGCGAAAGTTGAGTGTGAAGGCTTTCGAGTCGGACTATAAGGTGATGATTGTGTGGCTACCTGAAAAGATGAATAAGGAATGTTCTAATAAGCTGCTGAAAATCATCGAGGAGCCCTTTGACAAGACGGTATTCCTGTTGGTGTCCGAGCAGCCGGAACAGATTATCATCACCATACAATCCCGCACGCAGCGTGTGAATATCCGCCCCTTGCTGCAGGACCAAATAAAGCAGCGATTGCTCGCCGAACAGAGCGTGGACGAAGGGAAGGCGGAGGAATATGCATCTGTGGCAGCGGGGAGTTGGAGTAAAGCCTTGCACTTGCTGAATGAATCAGAAGAACAGGTGTATAATCAGGAACAGTTTGTGGCTTTGATGCGGCTTTGTTGGACGAGACAGATGTTGCCTGTGAATGAGTGGGTGACAGGTGTGGCAAGTGTGGGAAGAGAAAGGCAAAAAAGTTTTCTCGCTCATGCGACACATGGTATCAGGGAGAACTTTATGCGTAATTTTGGCGATGAACATTTGAATTATATGACGGACAGAGAGAAAGCGTTTGCCGTGAAGTTCTCACCATACGTGCATGAAGGGAATGTGATACAGTTAGCAGATGAGTTTGAAAGGGCTTATTCCGATATTGCCCGTAACGGGAATGCGAAAATTGTGCTCACTGATTTGTGCATTAGGGTGATGCAAAATATACGGCCAACCTGACTTTTCTAAATAAACAAAAAGGATTGTTATGGAAGATATAGATGAAATTAAAATAGATAATTCGGCAGCCGAGAGGCTTTCGGAGGTGGATGATATTTCGGAAGCGGTAAAAGCATGGGAAGCGATGGAGAACTTGGGAAACTCAGGAAGTTCAGGAAGTTCGGATACTTTGGGCGCATCTGTGGAGGTTGATACGTGGGTACCTGAGCATACTCCCCGTAAAGAAAGGAAATACATAGAGATTGACCATCGTCTGCTTGCCGGTCAGCTTTCTGTTTTTGACTGGCTGAAGGATATTCCTGACGATAATTATCCGTCGAATATTGTGGAAGTACGCTTCAAGAATACGCGGAAGGGCTTTTTTACCAATCCCAATCCTGATGCCATCCCTCTGAAAATCGGTGATATTGTGGCAGTGGAAGCGACTGCTGGTCACGATGTGGGGGTAGTTTCACTGACGGGGAAATTGGTCAAGGAGTTGATGAGGGCGAAAAAGTACGATACGAAGAAAAATCCCATCAAGAAGATATATCGTATTGCCAAACTTCATGAGGTCAGCAAGTGGCGGGAAGCGATATCATTAGAGTATGAAACGATGTTGAAAGCCCGTAAAATTGCTGCCGACCTGCACTTGAACATGAAGATTGGAGATGTTGAGTATCAGGGGGATAAGTCGAAAGCCATCTTTTATTACATTTCGGACGATAGGGTTGACTTTCGTGAGTTGATAAAGGTGTTAGCGGAGTCGTTTCATATACGTGTGGAGATGAAGCAAATAGGGACCCGTCAGGAAGCCGGTCGTATCGGGGGAATGGGTCCTTGTGGGCGGGGTTTGTGCTGTTCTTCGTTTCTAACGAATTTTGTTTCCGTATCGCCCGTTGCGGCACGCTATCAGGATATATCACTAAGCCTACAGAAGTTAGCCGGTCAGTGTGGTAAATTAAGGTGTTGTCTGAATTACGAATTAGATGCTTATATTGATGAGCAGAAGGATTTCCCATCGACGCATATACCTCTCAATACGGGTGATGGTATGCTATACTATCAAAAGACCGATATCTTTGGGCGTACCATGCAGTATTCCTTTGAGAAGGACGGTAAAGGCGTTCAGGTGAAAATACCTGTACTTCGGGTAAAAGAGATTATTGCACAGAATAGGAAAGGGGTAATCCCGCCACGTGCCATAGAGGAAAAGGAACATCTTGAAGTAGAGCCGATTGGATATACCGATGGTGTGGGCGAAGAAAGTCTGAACCGTTTTGATGACAAACGTCCCCATAAGTCTAGATCTAAGCACAAGCGGAATAGAATCAAAGTCACTGCTCGTCGTAGCTTACCTAGACAAGGGAATCCAAACGACAAGGATTGGAATTGGGTAAACAATTAAAGACCTAAAATTTCGGGATAAAAAGTTTGCAACTTTAATATAAAGTACTACTTTTGCACCCGCATTGGCAAATGGAGAGATGGGTGAGTGGCTGAAACCAACAGTTTGCTAAACTGTCGTACGGGAAACCGTACCGGGGGTTCGAATCCCCCTCCCTCCGCGAATAAGACTGATTATAATTTTTTTTGCCATTATAGCACCCACTTTCAAAGATATTCGTCTCCCGAAGACAACACTGTTTTTCTTGCTACCTATAATTTAATTAGCAATGCCATAAATAAAAATCTTCTTTATTTGCATTTGTTCGTCTAAATGGTCGTAAGTTGTCTATATGTATTTATCATAAATCATATAGTTTATCACAAATCACATAGGCCATGAACAAATCGTGTAAAGCACTTAGAATCTTTTTAATAGCCATAGTTTTGACAGTCTGTCATCCGGCTTTGTATGCTGCAAAGTTGCTTGAGCTAATCCCTATTGCTTCAACCATCGAGGCTACTGAGACTACAACTGCTACAATTGCTTCAACTACTGAGGCTACAGCTGTTTCAAAAGAAGAGGCAGCACAGGTTTTCGGTATCTTAGATAAAACGAACAATTATACACAATCCTTGCATTTTCGGACCTCCACGAACTGCCCGTCGGTTTGAGCCGTACTCTGAGCAACGTGAACTATGCAGTAGCCATCAGCAGTTATATCGACCGTGGCGAATATGCCGAATTAAGTCTTTGGGGGCGGGTCATCATTCCACAAGATGGAGGTCTCAGTAAGCAGTTGTTCTTTGGTGCACAAGGAGTTAAGTTTACCGATGAAGGTGGTTTTATCGGTGATGAAGCTTTCTTGCTGCTATTGGGAGATGTCGTTATTTCTTTTGGCGGTGCTACCACTACGCTGACCTTGAAGGGAAGTTTAGACCAAACGACCGGAACAGGAGAGAAATTAACGTATCTGTGCATAGATTGCAAGGGCTATAAAGAAATGGGGATTACGGCAGATATTACCTTGTCAGACAAGCTAGTACGTCGCGTGGATGCAAAGGGGAATGTGGCGGAAAATGCAATAGTGAGTACTTCGTTTTCGACAGTGGTGGAGGCTTGGAACGATTTGTTGGTGGAAATTAGCTTGCCAAGTTTTGAAATCGTTGGTTTAGAAGGCTTTTATTTCAATGTAGAAGATGCTGTTTTTGATTGTAGTGACAGCCGAAACGCTGCAAGTCAGCAATTTCCAAGTGCCTATCAAGAATATTTAATTTCCGGCAACCACAATTTATGGCGCGGTATATCTATCAAGGAATTGCGTTTGACTTTGCCGCCACAGTTTGTCAATAAGGGTGATGCTAATAAGCGGGTTAGTTTTAGTGCGCAGGATATGCTCTTTGATAACAACGGCGTGTCGGGCGTTTTTACGGGGACAAACCTATTGGACATCGGAAGCGGTAATGCCGGTGGCTGGGCATTTTCAATCAAAACTTTTTCTTTGGAATTGCTCGCTAATGAGTTGAATGGAGCGGGATTTAGCGGACAAATTGTACTGCCTATTGCCAAGGAAACGCCTTTGGAATATCAAGCAATGATTTCCCTACACAACAGATATAGCTTAAAAGTGAATTCGTTAGACAGTTTATCATTCGACCTTTGGAGTGCGCGTGCCACGCTTCTTCCCAATTCATGGGTGAAATTGGAGGTAAAAGACGGGAATTTTCTGCCCGAAGCGATGCTCAGTGGTGGCATGACTATCAAGGCAGGACTTGCTAATCTCAATAAAGGAAGCGATAAAAGTGCTCCTAAGACTATAGCCGAATTGAAAGGCATCACGTTTCGCGAGTTGAATTTAAAGACGGTGTCTCCTTATTTAATGGTATCGTATTTTGGATATGCTGGTGAGGCAAAATTGCAAGGTTTTCCTTTGTCGATAAGCAAAATAGAGTTTGTATCGACAGGGTCACAGGCTGCTATTGGTTGTGATGTACATTTGACATTGGGGCAGGAGCCGTTTGCTTTGGCAGCCGACACGCGCCTCGAAGTGGTTGGAGCAATAGATAGAGAAGCTAGTTTACAGACCTGGAAATATGACAGGCTCAATGTATCTGCAATCACGATTGGAGTAGAGATTGCTGAGACGATGAAATTGACGGGGCAGATTAAGATTATGGATGACGACCCCGTGTATGGGGATGGCTTTGACGGGCAGATAGTGATTGACATTACAAAGGGTGCGAAAATGTCGATGGGTGGAAGGGCGATTTTTGGCAAAACTGATTTTCACTACTGGTTAGTGGAAGGTATGGTTAGCTTTCCGGGGAATGGAATACCCGTGTACCCTCCTATTTATTTGACCGGCGTTGGGGGTGGTCTATACTACCGAATGACGCGCAGTTTGAGTGCTGGTGATCCCTCTTCATCCTTGGGGGCAGCGTACGTTCCAGATGCTCTCCGTGGCATGGGTTTCAGGGCATCGGTATTGATGGCAATTCCTAAGAAGGAGACAGTTAGCGGTGAGGCGACGTTTGAGATTGCTTTTAACCATCACGGTGGCTTGGCGTACATTGGTTTCTTTGGGCAAATCAAGGTGATGGGCGAATTGCCGGGAATGGGTAATATCGTTGAAAAGATTAAAACGAAAGCCCAAGCGGTAGCAAAAGCAGAGCAGGACTTTTTGAAAAACCATCCTGAGATACAAGCAGGTTTAAACAAATTAGAGCAATTGAAATTGTACGAACCGACGAAAGCTGTTACAGAAAGTTTTCCTCCTTCTGTGCCGCTCGGTTCATCCGGTTTTCTGGCTACCATGGGAATGAAATATGATTTCAACAACAATCTATTTCACTCAAATTTTGATGTGCATTTGAATGTTGCGGGCATTCTTACCGGTGCGGGGGCAAACAACAATGCCGGTCATGCTGTTTTTCACGTAGAGCCGTCGGGATGGTATCTGCATTTGGGGACACCGACTAATAGCATGAATGTGGAGGTGAATTTATTAGGATTGGTGCAAGCTCGCTTGGGCACTTATTTTATGACAGGCTCACAGTTAGAGGCTTCACCACCGCCACCCCGACAGATTTCTGATATACTCGGTACTGATATGCAGCGATTGGACTATATGCGTGATTTCAACGCTCTGGCTGCGGGTGGCGGTTTTGCTTTGGGAATGCAGTTTGCATTACAGACAGGTGATTTGAGTTTTCTGATGATGTATGCCAACTTTTCGATGGGCTTGGGCTTTGATATTATGCTGAAGGACTACCAAGATGCTTCCTGCAAAGGTCGTGCCGGTCCCGTTGGCATGGACGGATGGTATGCCAATGGTCAAGCGTATGCGTATATGCAGGGTGAAGCGGGTGTAAATATAAAGTTGCTGTTTATAAAAAAGAAAATCGTAGTACTGAAGGGTTCAACGGCAATGTTGTTGCAGGCGAAATTGCCAAATCCGGCATGGTTTGCAGGCTATATGGGACTTAAAGTGGAGGCTCTTGGCGGCCTGATAAAAGGGGATTTACGCTTTAAGATGGATTTTGGCGAAAAATGTGATTTAGTACAACCGGGGAGCAGTCCCTTGGATTTTCCGGTCATCAGCGACATGAAACCTGATAATCAAACAGTTGATTTTGACGTGTTTGGAATACCACAAGTGACTTTTACCATCCCCATCGGCAAGACGTTTGAATTTACAGATGAAGACAATCGGCTGAGTAGCTACCGTTTGACACTGAATGAGTTTTCTGTATTTGAGGCTGGGGTGGCTTTAGTCGGTAAGCAGCAATGGAACTCCGGTAAGGATGCGGTATCTTTCTACTCGGAAGACATCTTACCGCCAACGAAAGGGTTAAAAGCTACGGTAAAAGTCGGTTTTGAGGAGTACCGCAACGAGCGTTGGACACAGGTTTCTACCGGTGGTCAAATTGCCCAAGAGACCAGAGTGGTGCAGTTTACAACCGGCACTGCACCGGATCATATTCCGTTGGCAAATGTGGAATATTGCTACCCTGTGGCTGGGCATCGCTACTTCTTGATAGGAGAGGGTCGTTTGGGATACGTGCAATTGGCGCGTGGGCAGGACTATCTGTTTTCCGATGAGTATATTCACCAGATGCAATTTTTGGCTGGCAACGGCGACAGCCAGAAAGAAGCCATCACTTACCATTTAAAGGATAACCGCATAGATTTTGCCGTTCCCTCTTCGTCAGTTGCAACAAGTTATAAATTTCAGATAACAAGCTATAAGGTTAATAATGCCCCTGCTCCCACTCATTCGCCTTCGACAAAGCAGATAGGTGAAGGTGACAATAGTCTGACTATCCATGCTCTGGATGCAACAATCGCTACTCGAACAGATGAAGGGAAGGTGATTTTTGAAACTGATTTTGCAACGAGTAAGTACCAAACCTTGTCAGAAAAATTAGGTGGAATGGTCAGAAGCGGACCTTTGGCATGGCGGGATAAGAGCTATTTATTTTTGTATTATAAACTGAAGGACTCGGAAGCATTTGATGAAGTTGATTTGGTAGGGACGAAATTTAGTGGTAATAGGCCTTTGGTAAATCCGATGGCGGTTTTAGATGATTATTACTACATAAATAAAGTTTATCCCTTGGTTTACAGAGATTACCCTTATTCAGGGAAGGTGGAAATCAAGGAACGTGACTTAGTGTACGATGTGCCACCGGCGAAAGCTCTCTTTGTAGTGGACGATTATCTGAAATCCTTTACTGATGACGGGACAAACGGTACTGTGAAAAATTTAAAACTCCTGTTTCCCTATTCGTATAATCTGTATGAAATGTACATCAGCGATTTCTACGATATACGCTCACAGGTTGCTAACCTCTATCTGAGCACGGCACAGGCTTCGCAATACAAATTATTGAATACGGATATACCGGCTTTTATGCAGGGAAGTTACAACGTGATGCTTCACTATCGGCAACCGAATGGAAGCGAAGGGACGAGCGGGGCCTTCAAGTTTGAATATTAAAAAATTGAATACTAAAAATTGAATATTATGAAACGAAGAAGCAATTTTATTTTGGTGTTTTTACTGATGGCAGTAAGTCAGCAACTTGTTGCGCAGGAAGCGATGAAAATTCAAGTGCGTGCGCGGGCACAGCAGGAGGCTATTTTGTTGCGCTGGGGGGCTACTACGCCTGTGGCTTGGAAGTATAGCAACCAGTCCGGCTTCAAGGTGCTTCGATATACGTTGGTACGGGATTCCATTTTTTTAGACAAAGTGGAACTAAACGTACTCGGTGGTGGCCTTGTACGGGCTAAACCGCTTGAGGAGTGGATGCCGATACTTGAAACGAATGAGCAGGCGGGTGTGATAGCTCAGGCTTTGTATGGGGATGATTTTGAATTGTTGGGGTCTGATAATCAGGGTCTCACGCGCGTAATTTTGCTTTCACAGGAATTGGAACAGCGTTTTATTTTTTCACTTCATGCCGCAGACCAGGATTTTGAGATGGCTTGTATGGCCGGTTGGGGATGGCGGGATACAACTGTAAAACGCGGGGAACGCTACCTCTATCACGTTGTTCCAGCGACCGCAATTGATAGTGCACGCATTGAATACGGTAGCGTTTTTGCTTCATTGAGCGATTATCGAGAGTTACCGGTGCCAGTGGGATTGTCCGCCGTTTGGGGCGATAGCTCGGTCATGCTGTCTTGGGACTATGAGCGACTGATGGGCTATTATAATTCCTACGTTGTTGAAAAATCGGAAATCAGTGAGCAAGTTGTGAAAACCTTTCAACGATTAGCGGGACCGCCTGTGACGAATTTGAATCACGTTGAGGCGGCTCACATACCCCGATTGTATTTTATGGATTTATTGGCCGATAATCAGCATACCTTTTATTACCGCGTGAGGGGTGTTTCCTCCTTTGGCGAAATTGGACCGCCTTCGGACACGGTGGAAGGTAAAGGTTTCCGTCCCTTACAGCAGGTACCGTACATTACCCGCTCCGTAATCAATGATTCCGGATTTATGGATTTGGAGTGGGAGTTTGATACACTTGGTAATGAACAGATTAGCGGTTTTGAATTGAGTCTGTCGGAAAAAGCGGACGGAGACTATAAAACGGTACAGCAAAATATTCTTCCTACCGCGCGTATCACAACTTTTGGGGATTTGTATTCCACCAACTATTTTAAAATTACGGCCGTAGCAAAAGAAGGTGCTTCAACGAGTTCTTTTCCGATTTTAATGCAGCCCTTGGACACTATGCCGCCTGCGCCACCAATTGGTTTAACAGGAAGTATTGACAGTTTGGGGATTGTCACTCTGTCGTGGCAGCAAAATAGGGAGTTGGATTTTTTGGGCTACCTTATTTACAGGGCAAATGTGGAAGAGGAGGAGGTGGTACCTCTGTTTTATGTGGCTTTAAAGGATACTTGCTATTTTGATACCGTACAAATAGCGAATTTGAATCCGTTTGTTTACTACTCTTTGCAGGCGGTGGATATGCGTTACAATCATTCTGCTCTGACATCGCCCTTGTGCTTGGAAAAACCGGATGTGATACCGCCATTATCGCCCTTGATAACGGATTATGAGGTGAGTGTTGATGGAATAGAGGTGGTGTGGATACCGAGTCCCGATGCGGATGTGGAAGCACATATTTTGTACCGCCGAGATGTGAAACGGGGAACTGCACCGGAGGTAGTTGCGCGCGTGGACAAGGGGAATGGCTTACAAATGGCAGGACAGAGCACTTTGGATACATCGGTGTCAGCTGCAACGCTATATGAATACGCTGTGTTTGCAGTGGATAGAGGTGGCTTGGTCTCTCGACCCTCGCCCATGATTGCGGTCAAATCTTCCAAGATTGATAGCAAGAATAGGCAGATTAACCGTTTTGATGGGGTGCTTGATACTGTGAATAGGTTGATTAAGGTGGAGTGGAGCAGGAACTTGAAAAATGTGCGGAATTATGAGTTGTATCGAGGGAACCAAGAGGAGACGGTATCGTTGTGGCGGGTGCTGCCTGATTGGGAGATGGAAGCATGGGATAGGGATTTGGTGCCGGGCATAAAATACAAATATACGCTACGGGCATTGTTTCATGGAGGAGGAAATTCTACGATTAAAACACTTGAAATACAAATGTGATATGCTAATGTACTGATAAATAAACAAATAAAAATGTACAGTGATGAAAACAATTATTTTATTCGTATTCGTAATGCTGGCTTTTGTTCACAACGATATGGCGCAAAAAGCGAAAGCAGGAAGGTTGTTGTGTGCTATTTCGGTATCCGTACGACCACCAGTATCAGGTGGTTATACTCCGGGATGCAATATGAATGCTTTTAAATTAACACTAAGAGTAAATCAATTAGTAAGTGAGACAAGAGTATCACGTGACTACGTTATTTTTGATAAAAATTTAACAAATACTCCG
>BNXR01000022.1 GCA_025999735.1 Bacteroidia bacterium
TGCTGGCGCGGCTTTGTAAGCCGTGCCAAATACGCAGGGCAGACACGCAGGTCTGCCCCTACCTCATATCTATTACCTCCACGCCGGGATGTTCCGTAACGTCAAATTTAAAAAATGAATCGGGCGGAATTACCTTCGGCGACTTCACTTTCTTGAGAATGATAGTCAGGTTAATACCGTCTTTGCCGAAAGATTTTACTTTCGTAATGGAATTTTCAACGGTGTTTATCCAGACAGCAAGTTTGTGAAAATTTTTCTCCGAGTCGGTCGGAACTAACTCGATAAAAGCAATATTATCGGTGTGGGACACTAATTTTTGTTTGAAATTGAACTTGTGGATGTTAAAAAGTGCGGCAGGATTCATAAATTCATTGTCATCAGCCGAAGGATTTCTTATGTTTACTTCCTGCATATCAGGCATATAAGAATATATTACTTGTCCATCAAAATAGGTGAGCATGCCCCCGATGTCTAATCTATATTTGTTTCCTTTTACATACGCCTTGCCAGAATAGGTATCTTCTGCATCTACAGCCGTATTTTCGATGGTCACATCAAAGTCAAGTTCTATCGCTTGGTATTCCTTCATTTTGGCACTTGTCTGTTCCAAAATTGTTTTCACTTCATTCTGCGCCTGAACAGGCCAAGTACAAGTAAAAGCAAAGATGCAGCAAGCGAGCATCCATTTATTATTCTCTTTCATCATTTTTGTGCACTATTGGCGATTTAATTAATTTATAGTAAACAAGTTGCTTTATTAAAGGGCTATAAACTTTTTCACAGCTTCTGTAATTGAAAAACCGCCACAAAAGTACATGAAAATCACAGGATTTCCAAGCGCGCATTTATTTGGCTAAATCTTTTTTTGAGGTGAGGTACTCCCCATTTTTTGGACACGGACTTAAAGTGTAACTTTGCGCAAAAATTTAACCGAAATCATTATGGCAAAAAACCTAATTAACCGCTATGTATGGCTCATTGAAATAATTAATAGAGCCGAAAGCATAACATTTGAAGAAATCAATCGTAAATGGCTGGAGTCGGATTGGAGTGAAAAAAAAGACCTACCACTGCGCACATTTCACCACCACAGAAAGGCAATCGCTGACATTTTCGGCATTGACATTGAGTGTGACAAACACAATGGAAATGTGTACTACATTGAAAATAAAGACGACCTGAAAAATGGTGCTTTGAGTACATCTCTGTTGAATACTTTTGCTGTCAACAACTTACTGAATGAAAGTCAAAACCTGAAAAGCCGCATTCTATTTGAGAATATTCCATCAGGGCAACGTTTCCTATCTCCTATTTTAGAAGCCATGCGGGATAATTGTTGTATTGAAATTACCTATCAAACATTTGATTCTGATATGCCATTTTTAGTGGTTTTAGAACCATACTGTCTGAAAATATTCAAAAAAAGATGGTACGTAGTAGGTAAGAATCGCTACACAAAGGAACTTCGCAAGTATGCACTTGATAGAATTCAAAAAATACAAACGGTTGCGAAACCATTTACCTTACCGAAAACATTTGATGCTGAGGAACATTTTCAAAACAGTTTTGGCATCATGGTTGACCCCAACATTCAACCTTGTGAGATTATCGTGAAGGTATCAGAAAAGCGCAGAAAATACCTGCAGACCTTGCCCCTTCATCACTCACAGCAAGAAATAGAATCGCATCCCACCTATTCTATATTCAGTTTTTACATAGCCCCCACCCCCGATTTCAAGCAGGAATTACTATCATATAGTGATGAGATAGAGGTACTTTCGCCTATTCCCTTCCGCAATGAAATGGCACAAACGGCGGGTAAAGTAAAAAATATTTACAACAAAAAGTAAAAATATTTTTCCATCCTGCAACGATTTGGCACAATCACCTATTACCTTTGTAGCAAATTATTTGTATAAATGTAAATACATAAAAAAAAAACTATACCTTTGTGAATTATAAATCAATTAAAATTTAATATTATGACAAAACATGCAATTAGTGACGCTTTCATGGATCAGTTTCTATCCGAAACAGGAAAGCACAATCAAATTTTGAGTTATGTTCAAAACGATGACACGTTGGACATGGAACTTAGGGGAAATTATGTATCCATCTACTATCGTGGAGGTAAAATACTGAAAATCAACGAAGATGGGAAAATAGAGACGTTAGATAAGAAATATCTAACAGGCGAGTCAAGTCTTCCAGACCCTGCTAAAGAATCTGATAAGTATTTTCCAGAGGCAAAACACCAGATTGATGTTTATGTTAGGAAAAAAAGAAATCATTTGGGAGAAAAAGAAATACAACAATTGGTTGTGAAAGAAAATAATTATTCTTGCAATTCCTCTGATACTGACTATTTTGTAATAGATATGGAGTATGAAGGAAAAAAAGGTAGATTTGATTTAGTTGCTCTTCGGTGGGATGCAACTTCATCAGAACGCCAAGCAAAATCTTTATTTGTTCCAACTCTTACTGTGATAGAAGTAAAGCAAGGCTACGAAACAATCGGTGGCGGAGAATCGAGTTTATCACAACATTATAAAGATTTCAGTAATTTTATGGACGAAACAGATAAAAAAGAATTCAAAGAAGATATGCTAATGGTGTTTCGGCAAAAACGTCGATTAGGCTTAATAGATGATTTTGAATTAGATGATAAGTTAGCCGGTCACTACAAAGATGTAACCCAATGCTCTCAAGATATAAAATTTGTTGCATTATTGGCAAATTATAAAGAGAAAAGTACGGCATTGAAAGAAGAACTTAAAAAAATAGGGAGTTGTGACGTATTTCGTTCACATTATATGGGCTACGGCTTATATGAATCAAAAATAGAAAAATTAACTTCAACTTCATTATGAAAATTACAATCCATCGCGGACAAAACCAAATTGGCGGTTGCATTACAGAGATTGCAACCGCCACTACTCACATTTTAATTGACTTGGGACACAATTTACCTAATAACGAAAACAAGTCTGATAGCATGGCAAATAAGGAAGCTGTTGAACAGTTGACGGAAAAGGTGGATGCTATTTTCTACACCCATTACCACGGCGACCATCTGAACTTATTCAACTTTGTTCCCAAAGATGTACCGCAATATATTGGCAGTACTGCTAAAAAAGTCACGCTTTGCAAATATGAAATTCTTAGCAAAGCGAAAAAAACAGAAAAGTTTGATACGAAAGTGACTCAAGAAGATGTTAAATTATTGAATTCTTTCAAAACCTTTCAGGCGACTCAAAAAATCAAGGTCGGTGACATTACCATTACCCCCTTTTTCGTGAGCCACTCTGCTTGTGATGCCTATATGTTTTTGATAAAAGCCGATGGTAAACGCATTCTACACACAGGCGATTTCCGGCAACATGGCTATCTGGGCAAGGGATTAATTCCAACCATTGAAAAGTATATTGTAAATAACGAAACGGTTGATTATTTGATAACTGAAGGCACCATGCTTTCACGCCCGGATGAAAAAGTAAAAACAGAACAAGAAATTCAGCAAGAGGCTGCAAAACTATTGAAACAGAGCAAATATGTGTTTGTACTCTGTTCCTCAACCGACATAGATAGGTTAGCTTCATTCTATCAGGCGAGCAAAACAGCCGACAGGAGTTTTCTTGTTGACGGCTACCAAAAAGATGTGTTGAAGATTTTCACCTTAACAGCGGGGAAATATAGTGAATGTTTTCAGTTCAAAGATGTTCAATTCTTTAAACAGGGACATGAAAAACAACTTGCTATTATAAAAAAACGTGGCTTTTGTATGCCCATTCGAGGTACAAAATTGCCTCTCATTCAGGACTTGTTGAAGCAATTACCCGAAGAAGAAACAATACTCATTTACTCCGTATGGGATGGCTACCTTAAAGAAGGAAAAAATCGCAATGAAGACTACTTTAACATCTGGAATATGTTTACAAACCGCGAAAAATTGCACACCAGCGGGCACGCTTCATGCGAAACGCTTGCCGAAGTTTGCAATCTTGTAAATCCTTCGCAAGGCATCATACCTATCCATAGCGAACATTCAGACAAATTCAAAGAGTTGAAAATTCGTGATGAATTAAAATCAAGAATCATCACCGAATCACAACAAAATGGAAATGTAGAAATTGAAATATTCAAATAACATGGAAATAAAAGAAACATATTATTTTGTGCCGGAAGATTTTGATACGAAGGGTCGAAATCGTGAAGGAAAGAAATTCCGTGATATAGTGAAAGACTTTGAGCACGACTTCCACCGATGTCACCCACTACATTATGCCACCTTTCTCTTTGCCAATAACGTTTCAATGAGGATACTACAACATTCCTGTGATGCAGCAAGCCATCTTGCTTATGGAATGGACTTGATAGACGGCGAATTTGACCCCGAAAGAAATTTCAAAATAGGAGCTTACAGTGAATACATTACAGTGTATGGTATTGAGTCAGCATTTTCTCAAGTGGCATATATGGAAAAAGAGGGCGAATATAAAGATGGTGCATACCCGCTAACGTTGGTAATTGACGATAAATTAGGCGGTGGAGTGATTGAACTAAAGAATATTGATGATAATGATGACGATTTAGAGGAGGTGAATGTGCCGGTTGGCGTCGATGTGAAGGTTTTTACACACTAATTTAATATGAGAATGGGAACATATTTGTATAGAACAGAAAAAGGGGAGTGGATAGTCAAAGACGATGTTAAAAGATATGAACACCATACCCGCAAAATTACAACGATGCCTCAAGAAGAGTTTGACAACCTGATGAGGGAATATGAATTGAATGATGAAAATATTGAACAACAAGTAGGAATGGCACTCATTTCAATCATTTGCAGTAGAGTTAGCTATGGATACATGGTTGATAAGCACGGACTTGGCGAAAAACATTATTTTAACGAGAACCATTCCAACGTATTGAATCTTGATTTTGACGACATAGAGGCGGATGAAACGTATGCAGATGGTACAACATGTAAAGCATTCTCATCGCAGGATGCAGATAAAGTCATTCATTTTATAGAAGCCAATGTAAACAAAGAATTCATCATTCATTGTTTCGCTGGAGTATCGCGTTCTGGGGCAATAGCACAGTTTATGCGTGATTACTATCCGTGGGTGAACAAAAGTTTCTTTGATATTGAAGTAAAGCCAGGCATACGTCCAAATGCAAAAGTCTTATCTGAGTTGAAAAAAACGATGGAACGGCACAAAAATCAACGACTAAATTTTAGCTAATCCACCCACCCGCCCTTAATGTGACTAAATTTTCATAAAAGAGCTCCGCGCAGACAAATAACATAATGTTCTGTTATAGAACAGCCCGCGGCGGTCAGTCCTATAACTTTATGTTAAATGTTCGCTACGCTCTAAAATCTAAGGCGCAAATCAGCTAAAACCATTAGGGTATGCCTCTAATAGCTCTCGACGTTTCAAATATCCCAAAGTTTTGTAGTTTACTCCCCAGTTCAATATATGTCAGAATTTCGTACCTTTTCCCTATAAATTTTATCTGATGTTTTTATGCGGTTGCGTGTAATTGGGAAATTTAATGCTAACTTTGCGGCGTAAACATTTTAATTTTAGAAAAATATGTACAGACAAGTACTCACTCCCAGTGAGAAAAACAGCCATATCTCTATTGCCATACCCCATGAATGGTATGGTCAAATGATTGAGATACTTGCGTTCCCTGTTTCTGCCACAGCCGTTTCGCCACAGAAAAGGATAGGTGATGATAATTTCTATCAACTCTGCGGTGCATGGGAATCAGACAAAAGTGCGGAAGAAATGGTTGCCGAAATGAAAGCCGCGAGAACTTTTAGAGAAAAAGATTTGTCACTTTAATCCGTACCGCATGAAATACCTATTGGACACTAGTACTTGCGTGTTTTTCTTCCGTGATAAATTTAATATTGCGGCTATTTTGAAAGATAAAGGAATTGACAATTGTTGCATTTCAGAAATTACTTTAGCCGAACTGCGCTACGGAGCTGAAAACAGCCAAAATCCTCTAAAACATCATGGATTGATAGATGAATTTATAAAGCGGATTGCCGTAATACCTATTACGGATAGCATTCGTGTTTTTGCCGAAGAAAAGGTGAGGCTACGGCGCAATGGTAACTTGGTTGATGATTTCGACTTATTGATAGCCTCCTCTGCATTGCTTCATCGTATGGTGCTGGTTACGGATAATGTAAAACATTTCGCTAGAATAAACAGCATTCAAATAGAAAATTGGATAGAAAGAGAATAGTTTTTTCGCTGCTGACACACGCGGAAATTGCTAATCAAATCACTACACACATTAGGTGCTCCCCTGCGGTCGCATTTTTTATCATTTGCTCCGCGCAGACAAATAACATAATGTTCTGTTATAGAACAGCCCGAAGCGGTCAGTCCTATAATTTTATGTTAAATGTTTCCTACGCTCACGCCACCGCATCTCTACGATTAACCGCGTGACACAAATTGAAAAAAGCAAGGAATCCCATACATAAAAAAAAGCGAAAAATATTTTGCTAAGTCAAAAAATAGTAATACTTTTGTGCCACCAGTACCCGCCGAGCCTCTTTACAATGCTTAAATAGGCGGGTCGTTTTTTTATACCATTATGAAAGTAGAATATACCAAGACAAGTACTCTCCCTCAAAATTTAGTCCCATTGTTGAAATACAGAGGATTAACTATAATTGATGAACAAAAAGCCATTAATTACATCACCAATATTGAGGTAATGGACAAAATTTAGGCTGTTTATAGTTATGGTTAATTATTTTTTTCAGGTGCTATTTTCGCAAACGGTGTCTTGTCCCGCAGGGACAGTACTCTAATAACCGTAGGCTTTAGCCTACGGTATGGGAGTATGTATGATGGTATAGTCCCGCAGGGGACGACACTTAGACACGGCACAACAAGTGCCGTCCCTGCGGGACTTGCTCGGGCGGGGTAGTTGCCTATCCGTAGGCTGAAGCCTACGGTTAATAATGTGTAGTCCCTGCGGGACTATCCTGCAAGCCCTGTAAAGGCGCAATCACTCCCGTAGGGAAACGCCCTACGGGACTGTGAGCAAGGCAAACCTGCAGGAACAAATATGAAAAAAATAGCACCTGAAAAAAATAATTAACCGATATTTTTATTCGTTTGTGTATAATTGAAATTTTATGCTAATTTTGTGTCGCAGTATTTTGTTTAATTTATGTTTGACAATGGCGAATGGCAAAAGGACAGTATAAGGACATTGGTGCTAAATGACGCTACAATGGATTATGACGATTATAGTCTGTCAGACTACGACCATATTACAACAGAAATAGCGGAAGAACTGATTCAACCGTAAAAGTTCCTACGGACTTTTCCACCCGAACAACAAAAACAAACATAAAATACAAATGAATCCCGAACTCACAAAATCAGAATTTGTAGAATGGATTGCTGAACTCAAATCAAAAATCCATACCGCACGAAACAAATTGGCATTTTCGATAAATTCGCAAGTGCTTGAGTTATATTGGGAAATTGGGAAAGACATTGCCGAAAAGCAACAAAATTCCGATTGGGGAAGTGGTTTTATTGAGCAAACGGCAACGGAATTGAAACACGAATTTCCCGAAATGAAAGGTTTTAGTCGCCGCAATCTATATGCAATTTTGCAATGGTATAAATTTTACGCCGTGAAATATGAATTTGTGCCCCACGGCGGGGCACAAATTCCGTGGACTCATAATAGATTGATTGTTAGCAAAATAAAAGATATTGACATAGCGGAATTTTACATTGCCGAAACTGCAAAAAATGCGTGGGATAGGGATACTTTGGAAATTCAAATTGACAGCAATTATCATTTGAAAATTGGAAATTCAACACATAATTTCGAGGAAACTTTGCCCGCTAAACAATCGAAACTTGCTTCACAAACCTTGAAAGACCCATACAATTTCGATTTTCTTGGTTTGGAAAACGATGCTTTGGAAAAAGCAATAGAAGACGAACTTACAAAGCATATCACCAAATTTTTGCTCGAACTCGGCAAAGGTTTTGCCTTTATCGGGCGACAGTATAAGATAGAAATAGGCGATACCGACCATTTCTTGGATATGCTTTTTTATCATATTGATTTGCACTGTTATATCGTTGTTGAACTGAAAGCGGGCAAATTTCAACCCGAATATGCAGGTAAGTTGAATTATTATCTTTCGGCGGTTGACAGTCAGTTGCGAAAGGCTGGCGACAACCCCGCAATCGGAATTATTTTGTGCAAAAAGAAAGACAAAATTGATGTAGAATATGCCTTGCGGGATATTCACAAACCAATGGGAGTAAGCGAATATCGCCTTACCGATGCTATTCCGGAAAATATTAAAGCCAACATGCCTTCTATTGAAGAATTGGAAAATGGATTAGAAAAAATAGAAGAATAATTATGTCCGAGTCTCAAAACAAAGCAAATTCCGCTTAGCCAACCCATTGAGGCTCGCACACACGAAAATTGCTAATCAAATCACTACAAAATCAATGGACTAAATTTTATCGGCTCTATAACGTTTAGTGTGGGTAATTTTCCCCAATGCTTATCTTTGCACTCTAAACAATTATAAGAATTATAACAATGAACAGCAAAGAAATATTCAACTTAGCATTAGGCACAGAAGAGCCTTGGTATGTAGAGAAAGTAGAGTTTTTGTCCACCTCTGAAAGAGAGCAGGAATTGCATTTACATCTCAATTTTGAGAAAGGCTACCCACACTAAGCGTTATAGAGCCTAAAATGTTATCGCGATTATATTTCTTTTTCCGATGGAGAATCGCCTTCCAAAGCGGTGTACCTCGCGAATATGGAAGAAAAAATGCAGGAGGAAATCTTTTTGAATGATACGCAGGGGTTGCTTCGTCCGAGTTTGGATTTTGAGCCGATGGAGGCGTGGGAAGTTGTGCGAGAGAGATTAACCCACATTGCACTTATCCGCTCATAACTCTCACAGGTTCAGTCGTGTTATTTTTTAGATTTGCCAATTTTGGCACTACGGATTTTTTTCGGACAAATGGTGCCTGTCGGTAGCCTAAGGCCTGATAGATAAGCCCAACCTTCTCATTGGGTTCGCTGCACCTGCGCAACCTAACAATCTGGTTTTTATCATTTTCAACACTAGTGGTTACCACTTTCTGCGTGTTCATCACCCGTACGATTTCACGCCATTCGCTGTGGATGCCTTGTTGCTTTAGCTTGTGTCGGACAGTGTTCACAAGCCAGTACGCCAGCAACCCAAGATGTAAATGTGCTTCGCTCGCCTAGTCCTTCTAAACACCTTGCTCTTCCTTCTTTTCAATCACAACGGCGGGCTGCAATTGCCACCTTATTTGGGTACAAATTTCTTTCGTATCTTTCTTTATGTCAATCGAATAGAGTCTATTGCCACTCGGATACTTTGCTTTCAGTCTGCCGATTCGTTCGCAGACTTTCCCGTAATCTTTTACCCCGCCTTTTTTTATGGATGCTCGCTTCTATTCCACGCATCCCCTCATCAAAACGCTGACCCACTGCATCGCGGTAGCTCTCCACCAAACGGTAGTAAACTGTTTCTTCATATGTGTGGTAATTATATGTCGAACTTGTTTTGAAATATATGCGGCAAAGGTCGTCACTTTTTGCCATTCAACCAAATCCCCGATTAGGACTACAAACGTTTTTTTGAAAATAATACCTTTGACTTTCAGGCAGTTACAAATATGGTTGCCTTCAAAATCGGCTTTTTATCCGAGTTTTTGCCGGATTTTGCCCCCTTTTTTAACTAAAATTTAACATTTGAACGGGCGGGGCCTGCAATGTGGGTTAAAAATAAAAAAATTGTTATTGCAAAAACTTTTATTTACA
This sequence comes from Bacteroidia bacterium, assembly GCA_025999735.1. Lineage (GTDB taxonomy): Bacteria > Bacteroidota > Bacteroidia > Bacteroidales > Marinifilaceae > JAISHE01. The sequence continues at coordinate 9,885 of BNXR01000022.1, forward strand.
TTTGCACCCGAGACATTGAATTCTTTAACTCCTATTATATATGGTAAACAACTTATTCATCAAAAGCGGCGGAAATCCTTGCACAGTAAAGGCTTTGTCGCTATCTATGTGTAGCACAGCACTCCAGCTCCATAGCGTTTGGGCTGTCCCATCGGCATAACGGGGAATGGCGCAATGGTCTGAACAGGCGCAAAATAAACAAATAGAGTTCCAAACGAATTTGCAAAGGTCTTTACGCCTTCCACCTTTGCAGAAGGTTAATAATAACGGAGGGCAACAATAATTTAAATTTATATAAAATGAACAAAAGAATTTTATCTATGACAGTGGCTCTAATGAGCCTAATGGCAGGAGTGGTTATACCCTCTTGCAGCGATGATGACAAAGGTCCTACGACTGTAGCCGTAACAGGCATTACGTTGAACGAAACTACGCTTACGCTTGCTATCGGCGCAACCGAAACGCTGACGGCAGCAGTGTTGCCCGAAGACGCTACCGACAAAACCGTAACGTGGTCAAGTAGCACCCCCGCTACAGCCACCGTTAGCAGCAGCGGAGTGGTAACCGCCGTAGCCGCAGGCACTACTACCATTACCGCCACAGCAGGCGATAATAAAACGGCTACCTGCGTGGTAACAGTAAATCCTGCCCCTGTGGAGTTAATAACATTCAACCTAAAGGGCGAGCTAAAAAAACTGGAAGTGGGGACGGGAGTTAATCCCCAAAAGGTAGTGGTGTACGACAATCCCGAGTTTACAGGTACACCGCTTGGTGCAGGCACTATTGGCGGTACATCGGCATCTCCATCATCTGTACGTCCCAAAACAAGAGCTATTGGGGAGGTTCAGGGTTATGAAAATGAAAATGGTACACAGTGGGAAATTCCGCTTAACAACATTGACCCGAATGAATGTCCGCAGCTTTATTTCGCGGTAACAGGATTAAATCCGGGAAATGCTCCCTTTATGTATCCGCTTAATGATTTTGCAGTGCCGGTAACCGGAATAACGAATGACGGAGATTACGATATTAATGCTCGTCTTCAAAACAATAACCCCTTTAATGACGGTATCGAAATTGAGTGTATCATGATTGAAGGCACGCTGAAAGTTACCGGTATTAATTCCGGTGATTGGCCGGATGGCGATTGGGGCGACCTCGTCAATTTTGCGTCTGGCTGGCTCATGGTATATGATGCTAACGGTGCTGAAATTGGCAGTTTCCTGCTTAATGACTATCCGCATCCTGAAAGTGAGGTATGGACACAAGAAGCGATAGACGGATATGGGGACTATTGGACGGATAATCCTGAAGTAACTAAGCCAAGCGCAGGTGATGTGATTAGACCCAAAGATATAGTGTATTTCCATGGAATGATTCCGGCAAGACCAAGCACTCTTCATTTTGATTTGGGATTTGGGGATGATAAAACCGGTAAGACAAGGGCTAATGTTACATCATTTATCCCATTCAATCTTACTGCCGATAAAATTACCGTAGATGACCTCGGTATGTTAAATTCGATAGACGGTATTGACCTTGGAACAGGTGATATTACCGGTGTTACTATTCCGGCTCCTGTTCGGGGAGGACCAGAAGAGTAACCCTTATTATCTTGGTCATCTTGTCAATCTTGACAAAATCACGGTTCAAGACAAAGAGGCAAAGGAGGTTGCGGGTCAAGCCCGCAATTCGGATAGGTAGAGACGGGGTATGCCCCGTCTCTACACGTTTTCGCCCCTACGAATATTTTGTGCGGTTGTGTGTGTGGAAATTTAATGTTACCTTTGCGGAAAACATAGCGCATAAATTTAATCATTGTAATTATGAAAACAGCAGTATCTACACAACCCACGTTCGAAAGCATTATGGCAATCATGGACAGGACAGAGAGACGCCAAGAAGCATTTGCGAAATTGCTAGAGAAAAATGCTATCGAAGCAGAAAAGCGCAGAAAAAAAGATGCTGCCGAAGCAAAAGAGCAGCGCAAAAAAGATGCTGCCGAGGCAAAAGAGCAACGCAAAAAAGATGCTGCCGAGGCAAAAGAGCAACGCAAAAAAGAGGCTGCCGAAGCGGACGTGCGTATAAAAAAAATTGAAGAGCTAGTATTTGGCACTGCCAAAAAAGGGTTTGACAAGGAATTTGACAAGCAACAAACAAAATCTTACGCCGAGATAAACAAGATTCTTGATAAAGTTGCCAAAGAGGTTGGTGGTATATCCAATAACAACGGCCATTTTGCCGAAGAGTATTTTTACAATGCCTTGGATGCTACCCGCAAATTAGGTAACATCAAATTTGATTTCATTGAAAGAAATCGCGAACGACACATTGGTAAAGTGCAGGATGAGTTTGACATTATTATGTTCAATGGCTCATCGGTAGCTATTATTGAGGTAAAATATCGTGCCCGCCAACACTCGTTGCAACATCTAACAACACAGAAAGTGAAGAATTTCAGAACCTTGTATCCCGAATATGCCGACCGCAAACTTTATTTAGGCATTGCCAGTATGTCGTTCAACGAAGAAATAATCAATGAGGCAAGGAAACTCGGCATCGGTGTACTGAAGCAGAAAGGCGATACCATAGAGTGTGATACTGAATATATCAAAGCATATTAGTACTATAACATTTCCCTGATGGGCCAAATGTACCATAACGCAGAGTGCAGGGCGGCTTGATAACGCTTTGCAATGGTTTCTAAGAATAGATATGTGAATTTAAAGTTAATAAAAAAGAAAAATTAAAATTCTGAATACGAATGAGTCAAGAAAGGGTAACTATTGAAAAACAGAATGTCGTCATTCGCTTCTCGGGGGATTCAGGCGATGGGATGCAATTGACAGGTCAGCAATTTTCAGACACAGCCGCTATTTTCGGAAATGATGTATCCACATTTCCCGATTATCCGGCGGAAATCCGCGCACCACAAGGAACAGTGGGGGGAGTATCCGGATTTCAAGTCCATATCGGAGAGGAGCATGTCACAACCCCCGGCGATGACGCTGATGTGTTAGTAGCCATGAACCCGGCCGCTCTGAAAGCCAATTTACGCTGGGTGAAAAAAGCAGGAACGATTGTCGTCGATACAGATGCCTTCAATGACAAAAATCTTGAAAAAGCCGGTTATTCTTCCAATCCATTGGCAGATAACTCCTTATCAGACTACAACGTCATCCCTGTGGACATCACCAAGATGACGATTGAAGCTCTAAAAGATACTAATTTGGACCAGAAAACCATTGTACGTTCAAAAAATATGTTCGCCTTGGGGCTTACCTATTGGATGTTTGAACGTTCTGTAAAACATACGGAAGAATTTTTCGACTCTAAATTCTCAAATAAGCCGACTATTGCCAACGCGAATAAGACAGTATTAAAGGCAGGATACAACTACGCTGCAAATGTTCATGCCTTAGCCGTTCACTACAACGTGAAACCCGCAGTTATAAAGAAGGGGAAATATCGCACCATCACGGGCAATAAGGCGACTGCTTGGGGCTTATTGGCAGCGGCTGAAAAAGCGGGACTGCCTTTATTTTGTGGTTCTTACCCTATCACGCCGGCTACGGACATTCTTCAAGAACTCGCTCTACGGCGGGATTTAGGGGCAAAAACCTATCAGGCAGAGGACGAAATTGCCGGTATTTGCACTGCTATTGGTGCCGGTTATGCAGGGAACTTCGCCGTGACAACCACTTCCGGTCCCGGCTTGGCCCTCAAATCGGAAGCTGCCGGTCTGGCCGTCATGGCCGAACTACCCTTAGTGATTGTCGATGTGCAAAGAGGAGGTCCTTCAACCGGTTTACCAACCAAAACAGAACAGTCCGACTTGTTGCAAGCTCTCTACGGTCGAAACGGCGAAAGTCCCATGCCGGTCATAGCAGCCTCTACACCGGCAAATTGTTTTGACTACGCTTTTGCCGCAGGACGCATCGCCGTTGAACACATGACCCCCGTGATTCTGCTCACAGATGGTTTCCTTGCCAATGGAGCGCAACCGTGGCTGATACCTGATATGTCCGAGTTACCGCAAATAAAAGTGTCCATCGCAAAAGAAGGCGACAACTATAAACCATACGCTCGCGACCCTCAAACTTTGGTCAGAACATGGGCACTACCCGGCACCAAAGGTTTAGAACATCGCATCGGTGGACTCGAGAAAATGGATGTCGTAGGAACAATCAGTTATGTACCTGAAAACCACCAAGTGATGACCGACCTCCGCGAAGAAAAAGTAAAACGCATCGCGATGGACATTCCCAATCAGGAAGTGTTTGGAAATCAAGCAGGCGGAGATATTTTGGTCGTCGGCTGGGGAGGTACGTATGGTCACCTTTATTCGGCTGTAAAAGAATTGCGGGCAGAGGGAAAAGATGTCAGTTTGGCTCATTTCAACTACATTAACCCTCTACCACTGAACACAAAAGAGGTACTCAGTCGGTACAAAAAGATAGTAGTATGCGAACTGAATCTCGGTCAATTTGCCGCGTATTTAAAAAGCAAATTGCCGGCATACAACTATGTACAATGCAATCAAGTGAACGGTTTGCCTTTTACGGTCGCGGATTTAAAAGAAAAAATAAAACAAATGTGAATTTTGATACCCATCCGTAGAGCCACAAATTATTTTATTTATTTTGGTTTATAAAAAAAAAGTGGTAATTTGTTTCATAAACTTTAAATGATTAGTTATGAAAACATGTTACCCAAAGGGTGTATTATTTTTCGTTTGCCTTCTATTGTCATTGAATAGCGTATCTCAAAAGCCCACCTATCCAGTTGATGCGATGGTTCTGTTCACACCGCCTTATAGTTTTTATTTAAGCGATTATATTTCCGGTAGCCACGATAAAGTGAGTGTGACACTTCTAAATCGGGATGTCCTCTACGCCTCGATGCCTGTTTTTCTGCGCTTTACGTTTAAGGGGGCGAATTATTCTTTTCAGACAAAACCCAATTTATCTGTGGCACCGATTTATATTGAGCCAAACACGCCTTATCGGTTGAGCCGTGAAGAGTTAGCTCTCTATTTTAATCTCAACAACCTGGCAGTAATGGGTCTGGGAGGAAGCAGTTATTTGCAGGGTGTGCGCTTGCCCGAAGGAATGATTGAGGTGTGGGTAGAGGTGCTCGAATATACCACGCGCCGATTAGTATCGGACAAAGGGGTAAGCATCTTTTGGCTGTCACTGCAAAAGCCACCTATACTCAGTTTGCCACTTAAAGGAAGCGAATTTGAATTGAAAAATACGCACCCGATTTTGTTCCAATGGACACCCCAGCAAAGTAATGTAGCGCGTGTAGAATATGAGCTGATAATCAAGGAATTGTGGGACAATATGAGGTCGCCAGAATTATCGTTCGCCTATTCACCTGAAATCTTCCGAGAACGCTTGTCTGCAACGAGTTTCATTTATGGAGTTACCTGTCCTTTGTTGGAGGCGGGAAAGCGGTATGCGTGGGCGGTCAAGGTGTTCGCTAAGGACGGAATGGACGACTATCATATTTTTGAAAATGAGGGTCTAAGTACGATTTATACCTTCACTACGAAGGAAATATGCCCTCCACCAACACAGATTAAAGCGGAAGCCCAAGGTAACCGGATACACCTGACGTGGGACCTAAATCCGTATCATACAGGCTATTTGGCGAATTATCGAATGAAAGATGGTGAAAAATGGTATATTGTTTCAGCTCAAGACGGAACGGTGGATTTGACGGGTGCACTGCCTGAAAAGACATACGAATATAAAGTAGGTGGCGTTTGTTTTAGTGGGAAGGTGGAATTTGCAGGTTCACAGTTTATTACGATGCCTGCTGAGCTTACCGCTAATTGCACTGCCATTCTTCCAAAATTAAATTTGTCCAATCGGGAACCGTTGTCCTCATTGGCTGTCAACGAGCAGTTCTTTGGTTCGGGAACGAGTCCGATTACAGTAATGACGATTCATGGGGGAAACGGCGTTTTTTCGGGTACCGGCTCCAAATATATCACTTTGGCAAAGACATCTTTCCGCATAAAGGTAGGGTTTGACAACATCAAAATCAATACGGACAGGCGACTGATAGAGGGGGTGATTTACTCAACGTATGACGCGACAGAAGGCGGGAACGCGAATATGGATGATGTTTTCCACGGTGGTACAAACACGGGCAAATTAGTAGAAGGGCTTGCGCAAACAGACTTGTTAGCAAATTTTGAGATAGAATCGGACACTCGTTTTGTTTATACGGAAGGGGAAAGTGGTTTGGCAGCATTCGATACCCGCGGTAGTAAGATAGGGTATATTGAATTTTCCGCTTCACAGCCAGCAACGGAGGAAGCGGGGAATACTACTGTGAATAAGCCTGTATTTCCGATGACAGTGACAGATAGGGAAGGGAATATATATCGCTTGGAGGAGTCAACTGTCGAGATGGGAGAAGATGGTGAAACAATTTTGGCAGCAAAACTGCTCGGCAAAACCGGTGGTGCAGGGGCTTACTTGGATGATAAGATGGATACTGAGACGTTGGCGTGGCAGTTTGGAATCGTGCGCTTTCAGGATGCTCCGGCTAGTGTATATACATTTGATGAATGGATGGACGATTATTCCGGTAGTTATTTGCTTTGCGAGGTGTATAAGCAACTGTACACCGATTATTGGTGTCCCTATAAAATGCTTCCACCGGGGCAAACGGATGTGATAAATGCCCGATTGACGATTGTGGATGCTCGTTTAAATCCTGATAGTGTGTTATTTAAGACCTCAACAGGGACAGAATATACTATTAGCAAGTATGATGCAAAGACCCAAACCTATACCTTGTCCGTGGTTGGTGGGAAAGAAAATGATGCTCAAGATGTGTATGCACTGTATCCCAAAGGAGAAACTTATTATAATCTTGGAAAAATGACGATAGTGAGTTATCCGGCTTATACAATGAAAGTTATCGTAGTACCCGTAGAGCAATCACTGTCGGACAAAGAGCATCGCAACATAGAAAAACTTTTTAAGACTGTGTATGAGCGAAATGGAATAGCTTGTGATGTGGCGTTCGCTGAAAAGTTTAGCTATTCAGGGGAGTTGGAATTGTTAAAGCACAGTACGGGGCTATTGTCAGCGTATAATGAGGAAATGAAGGCGTTAAACGTGGCATATACGGCTTATATGGAGGAACAAAACGGTGGCATTGACCGTACGGCCACCTATTTATTCGTTTTAAAAAAGAGTGGTGGTCAAAAGGACGATTTGGATGTTGGCGGATTTATGCCTCGCAAGAAGCAATTCGGCTACTTATTCAAAGGGGATGGCGATGCAAGCCTCGCCTTGTCAGCGGTACATGAAATTGCACACGGTCGATTCGGCTTGGAGCACACGTTTAGTAGCGTGTATGGTATGAAGAAAAAAACGACCACGAATTTGATGGACTATAATAATGGTACCCATCTGGCAAAATGGCAATGGGATTTAATGCACGATCCCGGTCTCGTGGTACGAGTGTTTGAAAAGGATGAGGACTTGAAAAGAGCGAATGAAAATAACAGAAGTAAAATTACGAGGTTTATGTATGCTATGCGAGATATCAATCTAAATAAGACGAGACTTATGAATACTACTATATTGAATACCAAGGACATCAAACTACTAACAGAAAAGAAAAAGCATACTGCTAAAGCCGAATATATTTTTTATGATGAGTTGTTGAGTCATTATTTTAAAGAAGTAGAACTAAAAATCTTCTTTGGTAATGACATTCATGCTACCGCATTAGCAAACGAACGCCACTTTTTATTTGCCGATAGGAATATGCTCCTTGTTTTTTCTTTCAAAGAGCAAACGGATGTTCCCAAATTTGAGGAATTTCTAGGAAGACAAGAGATATTGAGAGCTCCTGTATCATCCACCCGAAAGGCTTTCTTTGTACATGGGACAGGTTCCGATAGTGACCGTTGGTTGGAGCATCCTTTGACAGAGCCGGTTTTACTGTGCGTAGCCAATACCGATCAGAAGGACGATCAGTTCAGTTGGAAAGAATACGGTGGATTGACTGACCAAGCGATTTATAGTATTGGATTACCAAATAGAAACAAAGCTGCTCAAAAATTGAGCAAGTATGTCATCGAAAATTCTCAAGGACTGAATGAGATTGTATTGATTGGGCATAGTCATGGAGCAAATGTGGCTTTGCAAGCTGTTAATCAATTGGTTGAAAAAGGGAAAACCGTGTATTTGATTAGCCTTGCAGCACCGGCCTTTAATGCTGCCGCAGTTGAGGTAGGGGCAAAGTCTGATTTACAAAATTGTGAGCTTATACCAGCAATTGATTTGCACGTAAGTATTAATAGATATGAATTTAAGAATCCGGAAAATCCCAGCAATACACAGCTAACACAGCATCTGAATATATGGAATTACGTGGATATTGTTTCGGGTGATTTTGCCGGCGATGATAAGTACGAGCCAAATGGGATTACGGAAAATATTGAAATTTTTCCGGGAGGAGAGTTTAATATATTGTGGAATCCGGATTCAATGAATGCACATAGCCTTGATGCTTATAGGCCTCAGATGATTTATCAAATGCTTTTAACAGAAAAGATGGGAACAATAAAATGATAGGAATGTAGAAATGTAGGAATGTAGAAATGTAGGAATGTAGAAATGTAGGAATATAGAAATGTAGGAATGTAGAAATGTAGGAATGTAGAAATGTAGAAATGTAGAAATGACACTGCTTCAATTTTTCAATTTCTATTCAAGCCTTCATGCGTATTCTCCAATTGTTGGGTAAATAATTATTTAGGCGGCTACCGACATTCTTTCCCCACCCGATACCGATATTATTGTAAGTGACTAAGAGCCAACCGACAGGCAGTTCCTTGCTTGATAAATCTTCCTTTTTTAGATAGCGTAGGGCTGTGGCCAAATCTGTATCATAACAAGGACATTCTTCCATCTTCAGTCCTTTATACAATGCCAAAGGATGAAGCAATTTCAATTTTCGTTCATTTATTTCCACCAATTCACAGCCTTTATAAATGACATTCAGATGTTGCGCAAGGAACTGAATAAAATTTTGATGCGCTTCAGGGATAATACCGATAGTATGTCCCTCTTGATAAGTTACTAATCCCGTGCTATCAATCATTTTATCTATTTCCTTCGGTAGCATGGGGGAAACGGAACTGTATTTACGACGGAAAGAGTTGGAGACGTCCCCGTTCTTTTGGGAGACGTCCCCGTTCTTTTTCTGTATAACGCTCATAAAGAATCCTTCACCTTGAAGTTTATGGGGGTAAAAACGAACCGAAAAGGGAGGTTTATCGGTAGAAACGATGCCTTCAAAAGGATGTCGCAACTCCACGCTGTGAGCGTCGAATGTACGAAGCATCCACTCCACAACTTCTTCATTTTCGCCAGGGTTAAACGTGCAGGTACTGTATATGAGGGTGCCGTCTGGTTTCAGACAGTCCCAAATGCTGCTCAATATCTGCTTTTGTCGATTGCTGCACATTCGGAGATTGTCCTCACTCCACTCTTCAATTGCCTGTTTGTCTTTTCTAAACATCCCTTCTCCAGAACAAGGTGCATCAACAAAAATCACGTCAAACAATCCCGTCATACGAGCGAAATCAGAAGGAGCATTGTGGGTCACGGTGATATTATTATGTCCCCAGCGGATGATATTTTCTTTTAGCACGGCGGCTCTACTTCCTACCATCTCGTTAGCTATCAGCAAAGTGTCTGGGGGCAGAATAGAGGCTGCCAAAGTTGCTTTCCCTCCCGGTGCACTGCACAAATCCAATACCCTGAGAGGCTTTTGTGGTAGTATTTGCTCCAATACCTGCTTCAATACGTGTGCCAAAAACATGGACGATGCCTCTTGCACGTAATATATACCGGCATGAAAGAGCGGGTCCAATGCGAATATCGGTCTCTCCCTTAGATAAAAGGCATCTTGGCACCATGCTACTTCCCCTGAAAAAGAAGCTTTTAGAATATCCAAGACCGTATCTGACGACTTATCTTTGTTTACCCGTAAACTGACAGGAGGAGCATCGCTCAAAGCATTTATAAAAGAATCAAATTCAGTACCTAACAACTGTTTCATCCGCTCTCGGAAAGCAGTTGGCAGGCTTTTTTCGGTATCTCTACCTACACGATATTTGGAGGAACGTGAGCCGCGATTTTTATTCATTTTGTACGTTTGGACAAATGTTGTGATATTGATTGATGTGCGCAAAGATAACGTATTCTTGTGATTTTTTTTGCATCCCCAAAACTTTCAAAAAAAAATATTTATAATTACGGAGCGATAAAAATGTTCATATTTTTGAAAATATCCATATTTTGAACTACTTTTGTACTTTAAAAACAAATAAAAAAACTATAAAATTATGAAAAAATCAATCATTTTATTTTCTTTGTATTGTATCGCAGTCGTTTTGTTCCTATCATGTGACCCATCGGTTCCTACGCATGCCAAGTATATTCCTGGCGATGTAACGGGCATCGTCTCCGTAAAGTTGGAACGCCTGATGACCAAATCCGGTGCGAGCGACGAGTTACGTGCCACAGTGCTTGAAAAGTTCGATACTTCCTTGCCGTCAGAGTTCATGGAACCATTGGAACCAATTCTGAAAGACGGCATAGATTTGAAACAGGACTTGTATCTCTTTTTCCATAAAAATGGGCCCAACAATGGACACAAGGGGGGGCTTGCTTCAACGCTCGGCTTTGTAGCGAAAGTGGGTGATGTTAAAAAGTTAAAAGAAGCGTTTGCCACTCTGGTAAAAGAAGGGTCAAAAGGAGGGAACGGTTGGAGTTTAGAGGAAAAAGAGGGATATTCGAAGGTGATTGCGGAAGGGGTGGTTTTCGTATTCAAGGAAGATGTTTTAATTGGCGTGTTTAGCAGTGCTGCCGGTACTCTATTTTCTGATTCCGGACAACTTGCAGAAGACATGATTTTGGAGCGTTTTAGTGAAAATGCCGGTGGCAGTTTTGCCGAGAAAGAGGTCTTCAAAAAAATAGTAGCGGACGATAAAGACATTTCTATTGCCATTTTGACAACGGATGTACTGGATTTGGCACAGGGACTAAATAAAAATATTGCTCTTTGGCAGAACTTGTACACCGATTTTGATTATTCCAATACCTATTTGATTGCGAATATGAATGCAGAAAAAGGAGTGCTTAGTTTCTCGAGCAGTACTTATCCGCTTGATACTGAGAACATGAAACAGTTACAAGCCCTCACGTCTTTTTTTAGCAAATTGAGCAACCGTTTCTTGGATTACTATCCCTCAAACACGTTGCTGTATTTCGCTATGCATGCCAATGGGGAAGATTTGTTTAAGTATTATGATAAAACAGGGGTTTGGGGAATGTTGAAAACCTTGTATGGGGACATTAAAAAAGAAGAAATTCAACGGCTGGCATCTTCGTTCTTAGGGGAAACAGCTTTCGGTCTGACAGGAATTTCGCTGAGCAGTATGCCTTCACTCGCGTTATATTCAGAGGTAAAAGACGATTATGCGTTTAGAACACTTATCGATTTCTTGAAAAATGAGCCTGAAACACGTGCAGCCTTGCTCGAAACGACTGCGGATAATTATGAGGTTGATTTGGGATTGGCAAAAATTTATTTTGGCTTGAAAGACAAAACGTTATATGTTACGACAGATGAAATTACATACAAGAATTTGTTTCAGAAGGCATGGAAACCGCTTTCAAGTCACGAAAGTTCCAAGGGATTAAGAGAAGCATACGCCGCTTTTGTAATCAATGTGGAAGAAATCACGGCGCTACTAGTTGTACAGGCTGTGTTAGAGGAAAACCTCTATAAATGCTTGTCCGAGTTTTCATATATTGAGTTACTGAGCGAAACACAGAACAAAGGAGTTGCCAATTTTTATTTCAAAAATAAGAAAGACAATAGCCTGAAGATTTTGGCCAATTACCTATTTTTATTTCAAAAATAAGAAGGAAAATAGCCTGAAAAATTTGGCTAATTACCTGCAATAAATTGAAAAGTGGAAAAAATTTTCTTACACAACGTGCTTCCGGACGTGTTTAACGAGCAGGATATGCCTGCTTCCGACTTATGGAGGCGGGATATTTGTTTCGCTAAGGGCGATATTTGCTTGGTGGAGGCTGTGTCCGGTGCCGGTAAATCCTCTTTATGCAGTTATATTTATGGTTATCGGAATGACTATTCCGGATATATATCCTTTGATGACGAGGACCTTCGTTGTTTTTCTTTTTCCCGTTGGAGTGAGCTGAGACGACAGTCGTTGAGTATTCTCTTTCAGGAATTGCGACTTTTTCCGGAACTCACGGCGATGGAAAATGTGGTCTTAAAGAACGAACTGACAGCTTATAAGGAGGTTTCATGGATACACGATGCGTTTGAACGATTAGAATTAGCGGACAAAAAGGACGCGCCGGTGAGTAAGTTGTCTTTCGGTCAGCAGCAGCGTGTGGCATTGATACGTACTTTGTGTCAGCCTATTGACTTCCTTTTTTTAGACGAGCCGGTAAGCCATTTAGATGAAGAAAACAATAAACGTGTCGGTGAATTGCTTTTAGCAGAAGTGAAAGCTCAGGGTGTCGGAATGGTGGTGACATCCATTGGCAAACAGCTGAATATTGAGTATACAAAAAAATTACGCCTATAAAATTACGCTTATAAAAATACACTTATGAACTTGCTCTGGAAATTATTACGCTCTCATATCAGTCCTTTGCAGGTGGGTGGTTTTTTCCTTGCCAACTTGACGGGTATGTTTATAGTCCTGCTCTGTGTGCAGATTTATTCGGACATTCGACCGATGTTCGGGAGGGGGAATAGCTATATCAAGAAAGATTACCTTGTTGTTACAAAGAAGATTAGCACTCTGGGTACGGTTTTCAACAAGTCCGCGACTTTTACGGAGGCTGAAACAGATGAAATTCGGCAGCAGGCGTTTGCCCGTAATGTGGGGAAGTTTACCGCCTCAGGGTATAGCGTTGAAGCGGGGTTTAGTATGGGAGGAGCCGGTTTTTCTACGGAGATGTTTTTTGAATCCGTTCCGGACGAATATATAGATATGCGACCGGTAGATTGGCAGTTCGTTGCAGATGAGGGACTTATCCCCATCATTCTTCCCCGCAATTATCTGAATTTGTATAATTTTGGATTTGCCCAATCCCGCGGGCTACCCAAAGTGTCGGAAGGGATGTTAGGTTTGCTACGCTTGGATATAGAACTGAGTGGGAATGGGAAGCGGGAAGATTTTAAAGGACGTATAGCGGGTTTTTCCGACCGTCTGAATACGATATTGGTGCCTGAAAAATTTATGGAATGGGCAAACCAACGTTACGCCCCGAACAAAACGCGACTGCCTTCCCGCCTAATAGTGGAGACAATGAATCCTTCCGACAAACTGACTTTAGATTTTTTCAGAGACAAGGGTTACGAATTGGAAGACGGCAGATTAGATTCCGGACGACTGCTTTGGTTTCTGAATCTTATTATCCTTGTAGTCAGTGGCATAGGCTTGCTGATTTGCGTTTTGTCGGTTTATATTTTACTGTTGAGTGTAACCCTTATCCTTCAAAAGAATAAAACGAAATTAGAAAATTTGCTTTTATTGGGATTTAGCGTGAAGCAGGTGTCAGCACCCTATCAGCGTTTAGTGAGCGTCTTGAATGGCATCGTTGTGTTGGTGGCGATTTCCTTGGTGACATTCGTGAGATACCTGTATATTAGTTGGTTAGGCGAAGCATGGCCAGAATTTCAATCGGGTGGAATGTTGTTGGTAGTGGCAATTGGCGTGATTTTCTATGCGTTCATTACCGGCGTGAATATTGTTGCGATACGTAGGAAGGTGCGGGGGGCGTGTAGTAAATAAGGGTAATAAATAAGTGTAATAAAAAAATACGTGTATAATAAGTGTAATAAAACGTATAATAAATAGAGGCAGTAGAGGGGAGGACAAAACGATGGGAGCGAGTAATTTTGTGGATTATGTAAAAATATTTTGTCGCAGTGGTTGTGGTGGGAAGGGTTCCCATCATCTTCATCGGGACAAGATGACACCGAAAGGGGGACCTGATGGTGGCGATGGAGGTCGTGGTGGTCATGTCATATTGCGTGGCAACAACAACTATTGGACGCTCATTCATTTGAAATATCAGCGTCATGTCTTTGCCGATGATGGGATTGGAGGGGGTGAATCTCGGCGCACGGGTGCTGACGGGGATGATAAGGTGATAGATGTTCCCTTGGGTACGCTCGCCAAGGATGCAGAGACAGGGGAGCTCATTTGTGAGATTACGGAAATTGGCGAGTCGTGCATTGTGGTCAAAGGCGGGCGTGGCGGTTTGGGGAACTGGCATTTCCGCTCACCGACGAACCAGACACCCGAATATGCACAACCGGGTGAACCACGAGTGGAACGGACAGTCATCCTTGAGTTGAAATTATTGGCAGATGTCGGCTTAGTGGGCTTTCCAAATGCGGGCAAATCCACCTTATTGTCCGTTGTGTCAGCGGCGAAGCCGGAGATTGCGGATTATCCATTTACGACCTTAGTGCCCAATTTGGGTATCGTCTCTTATCGTGACAATCGCTCTTTTGTGATGGCTGATATTCCCGGTATCATTGAGGGTGCCTCTTGTGGTAAAGGTTTGGGACTACGCTTTTTGCGGCATATTGAGCGCAATTCCGTGTTATTATTTATGATACCGATAGATACGAAGAACATCTGTACCGAGTATGCCATTTTATTGAATGAGTTGAAAGAATATAATCCCGAATTAGCGGACAAGAAGCGACTTTTGGCGATAACCAAATGTGACTGTGCCGATGCGGAACTGATTGCAGAGTTCGCGAAAAATTTGCCCCAGGATATTCCGACAGTGTTTATATCGTCTGTCACAGGGGCAGGGCTTGTGGAGTTGAAAGATATCATTTGGGAAATTTTAAAATAAAAAGATGAAAAAAATAGCCATATTCGCATCCGGTTCAGGCTCTAACGCCGAAAATATCGTGGAGTTTTTTAAAAATTCTACGCAAATAAAAATCAACGCTTTGTTCTGTAACGTTCCAAACGCTATGGTTTTAGAAAGAGCAAAAAAATGGAACTTCCCCTCTTATGTGTTTACAAACAAGGAATTTAGTGAGGCAGATAAGATTTTGAAACAGCTGCAAGAGGTAGAAACGGATTATATTATTTTGTCAGGATTCCTGCGTTTAATCCCTTCACCTATCATCGCTGCTTTCCCTAATCGCATCCTGAATATCCATCCGGCATTATTGCCTAAATACGGTGGCAAGGGCATGTACGGTATGAATGTCCACCAAGCCGTCATCGAAGCAGGTGAAACAGAGAGCGGTATAACTATTCACTATGTAAATGAGCACTATGACGAAGGAGATGCTGTTTTTCGAGCAAGGTGCAATATTGTTGAGTCGGACACTCCCGAAACACTGGCAGCAAAAGTACATGCTTTGGAATATGAGCATTTCCCGAAGGTTATTGCACAGGTTGTCAACGGAGATGTTGGAATATGGGGGGGAGTTGGGCGATAATGGGATATTGGGGGATACTATTCAGATAGTTTCTATTTTGAATAATTTATCTCCTCGACGTACTCTATCGACCACGGGCATAGAAAATAGCACTCCTTTATTTACTTTTGTTACCGACTTTAAATCGTAGCGTAACTCTTTCACTTGCATCTGAATAACCCCTGTCGTCGGACCTGTTATCAAAATTTCATCCCCTACATTCAGGTCGTGCGATTCGAGCTTAAATTCCCCTACACCCAAACGACTGAAATAGTTGCTTACCTTGCCGATAGCGATTTTCTTTTGTGTGGCTTTCGACCCATAGACAGAGCTCCATTCGCCCAACCGCTGCCCCAAATAATAACCGTCCCAAAATCCCCTGTTAAATACCGTGGATAGGCGTTCCTTCCAATGTGCAATATTTTTTTCATCAAAAGCTACCGCATTGTTTCCCAATGATTTCTCACCCAAGCAGGCGTTCAAGGCCTCATGGTAGCACTCACAGACCGTTTTCACATATTCTGCCGGTCGCGCACGCCCTTCAATCTTAAAAATTCGCACGCCCGCATCCACCATCTTATTCAGAAAACCAATGGTACACAGGTCTTTTGGCGACATGATATATTCGTTGTCAAGGTCTAATTCGATGCCATCCTCTTTGTCCTTCACCGTATAAGCGCGCCTGCAAACTTGGTAGCACGCACCCCTATTGGCCGAGACATTCAACTCGTGCAAACTGAGGTAACACTTCCCGGACACCGCCATACACAAGGCACCATGAGCAAACATTTCAATTTTTACCGGCTCTCCTTTCGGTCCACAGAGATGTTCTTTTTCAATGCGTCGATGTATGTCTGCCACCTGCTCCAAGTCCAATTCTCGCGCCAGCACTACTACATCTGCATATTGTGCGTAGAATTTCACGGCCTCATAATTGGAAATATTGCATTGCGTACTAATATGAACTTCCACGCTGAGCGAGCGAGCGTATAAAATCGCTGCCATGTCAGAGGCAATGATAGCGGTCACACCGACTGTCTTCGCGCAATCAATTACCCGCTGCATTTGAGTTAATTCGCGGTCATATATAATGGTATTGACTGTCAAATATGTTTTGATACCTTTGGACTTGCAGGTATGTACGATTTTTTCCAAATCTGAAACAGTAAAATTGGCTGATGAGCGGGCACGCATATTCAGTCCCTCCACTCCGAAATAGACAGCATCCGCGCCACTCTGCAAAGCAGCAGTCAAGGCCTCAAACGACCCAACGGGTGCCATTATCTCAAAATCGGTTCGCTTATTCATGGGTGAAATGTGCCTAAAATGCGTGCAAAGATAATTTTTTAGGTGCAACATTCATAATTTTGTACTAATTTTGCGCTGTCCAATTATCTGCAATGTAGCTGAACAATGATTTAATATGATAGAAATGAAAAGAGTAATCCTGTTTTTCTGTCTCCTCATTCCATTTGCCTGCAAACAAGTCAATGAGCTGAGCGACAAGGCTGAAATTACGAAGTTTGAAGTGCTGTCGTACACCCCCACAAATGCTAAAATTGGGGGCGCTGTGATAGAACAGAATACCATTTATATTATAGATTCAACCACCCTTTTCCCCCTGCAACTAATAGTAAAAATAGGGACTAACTCCACAACGGCTGATGTATTGGGACTGCCCGACACCTTGAAATTTAAAGACCAACATCAGTCTTTTGATTTTTACTTGATTGCGGAAAGCGGTGTCCCTCACGCATACAAAATCAAACTGCGACCTGCGGACTCGGGTGCCGAAATTTCCAACTTCACATTGAACGCGAACGAATCGCTGAATACATCCGTGGATATCGATTACTGGAACTCTATTGTCGCTATTTCAAGGCACAATGCTACCTTCCCTCTTACCATCCATCCAAGTGTAACTATCTCTGCCGGTGCCACTTTTAAAGGAAGTGACTTGACGGAACTGACTTTTGCCTCAAAAACGGACGTTACCGTGACCACCGTTGTTTCCTCTCAGGGGAATGAAAAGCGCTGGCGCATTTATGTAGCAGACAATAGCCAATTGCCTAATTCCAAATTTGAGTTGTGGACGGATGAAAAAAATATAGACCCTTTTCCAGGTAAAGGTATGGGATGGGCGAGTGCCAACAATTCAGTTGTACAGGGTACGGTACGGACTTCTCACAACGGCGGCTATGCCGCTCAGATGAAAACCGACATACAGAATATACCACTCTTGGGGCACCAACTGATCACTGCTGCCTCGCTCTATACCGGTTCTTTCAAGTTGGGCTTTGATTTTGAGCATCCCCGACTGATGACAAATTTTGGTATTCCTCACAAAATACGTATTGAGGCTATAAAGTTTGATGCACAATATCTTCCGGGACCGCAATTAATGCAGGCCTTCAAGAAACCTGAAGCTGGCAATAAATATGTGGCGGAAAATATCAGCGGTGCCGATACCGGTCAAGTTTGGGTGGAACTGCTGCATTGGAGCGGCGAGGGAGAACTCATTTACCATGGATACCCAATGGACGGACTGAAAGTGCTCGGACGGGCAGAATATATTATGGACGGCGTCGCGAACGACCACCAAAATTGGCAATCTATCACATTGCCCTGCATATACAAACCTGAATATGAAGGCATTGCTCCAACTCATATCGTTGTATGTTTCTCGTCAAGCATAGCCGGTGATTTCTTTCGAGGAGCACCCGGTAGCGTTCTGAATGTCGATAATGTAGAATTAATTTATTAGTTAACTAACGATGTTTAGCAAACAATCAAGGTATATAATAGAGACTGCGGGTCTGATTTTTATTTTATTGTGTTTTTTCGGACAAGTACGCGCAGATGATTCGACACGTTTCAATTTGGGCGTGCAATTAGGCACGGACGTGGGTGGCTGTGTCCCTTACCCTTTCCGCTATGTACCCGAAACATTCAATATGTACCCCAAAATCAACCTATCCTTAGGTGGCAAATTGACATTCCCTGTAAAAGAGCAATGGAGTTTGGGCGCAGAGGTCACGTATAAAACCCTCTCTACGAGTGCTGATGCGCGAGTGAAAAACCAGCGTTTTGAGGACGACGGTCAAATACAGTACTTTACAGGCAGTGCAGAGATGAACATGCAATTTACGATGTTAGAATTTCCCCTGTATGCAAAATATGCCTTCCCAAGCGATAATTACCGCCTCCTTTTCGGTGCCTATGGCACGTATGTATTGCAAAGCAAGTTTGTAACTTTGGCAAAAAAGGGCTTTGTCGGTACCGAGGGACCGGACATTGTCAGCATACCCCTTGAGCCGGAAGGTATGGAAATGGTCTTTTCCGATGCGTTAGGCAGGTGGGATGCAGGTCTTGTACTGGGGTACGAACGAAAAATCATGTCCCGTTTCGACCTCGGATTGCGCTTTATGTGGGGCTTTAAGGACATCTTCAAGCCCGAAAATAAATATTTTGATTACAGTATGATACATATCCGAGGCGTAGTGGTGCTGAGCTACACATTGTTGAGAATATAAAAATAAACCCAAAAATAAACCCAAATATAAACAACATGAACGAAGAAGTTGCCATGTACATTGATGAGGCGAAGGAGCAAATGCAACATGCCATTGTCTATTTAGAGAATGAGCTGTCCAAAGTGCGCGCCGGCAGAGCGAATCCAAAGATTTTAAATGACGTTTTAGTTGATTACTACGGGTCGCCGACTCCCCTTCCGCAGGTGGCCACTGTCTTGGCACTTGACCCACGCACCATCACGGTACAGCCATGGGAAAAAGCGATGCTTGCACCGATACAAAAGGCAATTCTGAACGCCAACTTGGGATTAAACCCTGACAACAACGGCGAGCTCGTGCGCATCAACATTCCTCAGTTGACGGAAGAAAGAAGACGCGAATTAGTAAAACAAAGTCACGCACTGGGAGAAGCAAGCAAAATAAGCATCCGCAACGCCCGCCGTGATGCCATTGAGCCACTGAAAAAAATGGTCAAAGACGGTCTTCCGGAAGATGTCGAAAAAGATGCCGAAGCAGACATCCAGAAAATCACCGATGCCTTCAACAAAAAGGTGGACGAGATGTTGGCAGCAAAGGAAAAAGACATCATGACAATCTAATGCAAGGGCAGGGTTTACCTGCCTAAAATTATGGGAATCGTCATTCGTCAGAGTATCAAAGGGACTATCGTCACTTATGTGGGGACATTTATTGGCTTTTTGACCACCATGTTTGTGCTCACGCAGTTCCTTTCGCCCGAGGACATTGGACTGACGAAGGTCGTCGTGGAAATCGGGACAGTGTTTGGAAGCCTTGCGCTATTAGGGGTACAAAATTCTGCTTTCCGTTTTTTCCCCTATTTCAGAAATGCACAAAACAATCACAATGGTTTTCTATTTTATATTTTGGTCATACCACTTGTGGGCTGTATCCTTTTTATTTTGCTTTATATTCTGCTTAAAACCCCGATTGCCACCTATTTCAGTCAGCAGTCGGCCCTTGTCGTTTCGTACTATTATTGGATTATTCCCCTGATTATTTTCACGTGTTACCTTGTAGTGTTGGAGACCTATTCCAACATTAATATGCGCATCACGGTACTGCGACTAAATCGGGAGGTAATTCTCAAATTGCTGATGCTGGCGGTGTATTTATGTTACGGTACCCATCTTATTAATAGGGATGGATTGGTGGCCGGTACCGTCTGTGTTTATGGGCTATCGATGCTCATACTGTTTGTTTACATTGCGAAAATGGGTAAAATTTCTTTGCAACATGATATTTCTTTTGTGTCCAAGCCTTTACGGAAAGAGATATTAAAATACAGTCTTTTTTTGATTGTCTGTTCATTGAGTGGTGTCATCCTTCTCAAGCTTGACTTGTTCATGCTCACGGCTGAAAATGGGTTGAGCGATGCAGGAATTTTTACAATAGCCATGTATATTGCGACGGTCATAGAGATTCCATCTCGTTCCATTTCGGCTATTTCTTCACCTATTGCCGCTAACGCTTTGAAAGAAGGGGACTTACAAACGAGCAACCGCCTATACCAAAAAGTGGCACTCCATCAACTGTTAGTGGGGGGGCTTATTTTTATTGTGGTATGGTCGAATATCGACAATATATTTGCCATCATTCCGCGCGGCGATGTGTATGCTCAAGGGAAATGGGTGGTATTTTTTATCGGCATCGCAAAATTGATACTGATTACATTAAGCTTTGGTAACGTCTTACTTAGCTTCTCGCGGTTTTACTATTGGAGTTTGTATCTTATGTTTTTTCTCACGGTTGTCGGTATTTTGACCAATTTATGGCTCATCCCACGATTCGGAATGACCGGAGCGGCGATGGCCACAGCCCTGACTGTGTTAATTTCGTCCAGTTTTCAGCAATGGGTGGTGCTGTTCAAAATTAAAGGCAATCCCTATACACGAGGGATGCTGAAATTGCTACTCATTTTCACACTCCTGATAGGTATAAATTATCTTTTATATAAATTTGAAAACCCTTGGTTAGACGGTATCAGCCGGACGGTAGTCATTGTCGCTGTCGGTGGCGGCTTGCTTTATGTGCTGAAAGTGTCGGAGGAACTGACAAACACCGTGAAAGTTATTTTCAGGAAGGTCATCTTGTTTATTCCGAATAAAGGTGTACCTTTGCGAAAAAATGTGTCTGAACCACGATTTTCACAAGATTCACAAGATTAGCAAGAAGAAAAATAATGTCGTCAATATGAAAAAACCATACGAAAGCCCACAGCCCATCCATTCCGACAAGCGACTGATACGTTTTGATTGGGCAATAAAACGATTGTTACGCAATAAAGCCAACTATTCGGTCTTGGAAGGCTTTCTCTGTGTACTGCTGAACGAAAAGGTGAAAATCGTCAATATTTCTGACCCCGAAGGGAATAAGGACAATCCAGAAGGAAAGTACAATCGAGTAGACATTTTAGTTGAAAACGACAAAAAGGAACTATTGATTGTCGAGGTACAAAATTCGATGGAGG
>BNXR01000023.1 GCA_025999735.1 Bacteroidia bacterium
GTATAAGATATTAATATTTAATTGATTATGAAGTTTTACAATAGAGAGAAAGAAATGGGAATCTTGAGAAATTTCGAGAAAATTTCCGAAAAATCTGCTCAGATGACCATGATGTTGGGGCGGCGAAGGGTTGGAAAAACGACATTGTTAAAAAATGCTTTTGCCACAAGCACGGCTCTCTATTTTTTTGTTGCAAAGAAAAATGAAGTGCTTCTGTGTGGTGAATTTACACACGAAATAGAGGAAAAACTGGGGGTGTCACTTGGCAGTTTTCAGAATTTTGCTGCACTTTTTAAGGCATTAATGGTTCTGTCGCAAACGCGACATTTTACGCTGATAGTTGATGAATTTCAAGAGTTTGCAAACCTTAACCCTTCCGTTTTCAGTGATATTCAGAATGTTTGGGACACTTATAAAGACAACAGCAAAATCAATATTGTGTTTTGTGGTTCCATTTATTCGATGATGAAACGAATTTTTGAAAACAGCAAAGAGCCGCTTTTTGGTCGTTTGACAGCACGCATCAACTTGAAACAATTTGATATACAAACAATTAAACAAATTATTCATGACTTTTATCCCAAATATACGAACGAGGATTTATTGGCGTTTTATATGCTCACCGGCGGAGTTGCAAAATATATTGAACAATTGGTTATAAATAAAGCATTTACAAAAAAGAAGATATTGGATACGGTGTTCAGCGATGCTTCATTTTTCCTTGACGAAGGCAGGGCGGTTTTGATAGACGAATTTGGCAAGGATTATGGCAACTATTTTTCTATTTTGTCGCTGATTGCTTCGTCGAAAACCGACAGAGGCGATATGGAAAACACTTTACAAATAGCTGTAGGTGGTTTTTTAGATAAATTGGAAAAGGACTATGGACTTATAAAACGAAATCGACCTTTTGGGGCGAAAGAGGGCAGCCGGTTTAATAAATATTCAATAGAAGACAATTTTTTGAGTTTTTGGTTCCGGTTTATATATAAGTATCGCAGTGCGATAGAAATCGGCAATCTGGATTATGTTCGCAACATCGTTGAACGCGACTACGAAACATTCAGTGGGCTGGTTTTGGAAAAATATTTTCGTGCGCAACTAATTGAAACAAAGCAGTTTTCAACGATTGGCGGTTATTGGGATAGGCGAGGCGAGAATGAGATAGATATTATCGCTGAAAATGAGTTGGAAAAGCGACTCGTTTTTTATGAGGTAAAGCGAAACGAAAAACGTATAAATTTGGCGGTTTTAGAGCGAAAAGCTAGTGAAATGGTCAAGAAATTTCCCGACTTTAAGATTGAATACAAACAATTATCCTTAGAAAGGATGTGAAACTATTTTATATCAATAGGAATGAATTCTAAGATATCCATAGTAACGGTCGCACGAAACTGCGAGAAAACCGGCAAAAATGTAGTCATCCTAATTGACGAGTACAACTTTGATTGGGAAAGACGCGAGAATAAGCGAACCCTCAAAGAATTAAATCTGTTGTAAGACATCGAATTTACATTATGCTTTTTTGCATTATGCTTTTTTGCATAATTCAAATATAAATGATACTTTTACACAAAAATTGGGGATGAATATTTTATCGCCGATCCGTTTTTTAAGTTATTTGTGGTAACGATATCTTAGTGATGACTTTTAGTATTTTCAAAAAATGAACATTTTAATTACGGGCATACACGGCTTTGTGGGTACTAATTTAGTGGCTGCTCTGAAAACGAATCATACTATTTACGGTTTAGACATCGTATTTCCGAAGGTGGAAGGTGTTGTGAAGACTTTTTCTTGGGATGATCTGGCGGGTGTGTCAAATTTGACGAATTTAGCGGAAGTGGATGTAATCATCCATTTGGCAGGCAAAGCGCACGATGTGAAAAATAAAAGTTTAGCGCAAACCTATTTTGACATCAATGTAGGTTTGACTCAAAGGATATTTGAGTTCTTTTTAAATTCCTCTACTGCCCGAAAATTTATTTTTTTTAGTTCCGTAGCCGCCGCGGCTACAGATTTGGCTGATGGCATTTTGACAGAAGACATTATTCCGTTACCGTTTGGTCCTTATGGAGAAAGTAAACGATTGGCAGAACAGTACATATTGAAGGAGATGGCGGGTCATGCTGCGATTTTGCATAGTAAACAAATCTGCAATGACAAAGGAGTTGCTCAATCAGTTTATATCCTTCGTCCGGCCATGATTCACGGTCCCGGTAACAAAGGTAATTTCAATTTATTATATCAGGTTGTTAAAAGGGGTATTCCTTGGCCTCTGGGGAGTTTTGAGAATAGACGTTCGTTCACGTCCATTGATAATTTGGTCTTTATTATCAATGGATTATTGGTGCAAAATATACAATCGGGGATATACCATGTCGCTGACGAAGAATCTCTTTCAACAAATGAGTTGATAGGATTGATATGCACTTCTTTGGGCAGAAAACCGAGGATATGGAGGCTCAATAAGTCGCTCATGACAAGAATGGCTCAAATAGGAGGATTCTTGCATTTACCATTGAATTCCAAGCGATTACGCAAATTGACGGAGAATTACGTAGTTTCGAATGAAAAAATTAAGCGGGCATTGGGAATAGAAAAATTGCCCTTGACGGCGAAGGAGGGATTTGTGCGAACGCTGGAGTCGTTTTAGTGTTGCTCCAAAAAATCAACCGGTCCGAAGTAATTATTATAAGATAATTATTATAAAGTAATTATTATAAGATAATAATTATTATCTTTGTGCATTGATAAAAACATAAACGATGAAAATAGCAAGGCACACCACACAGAATCCATTTATCACCAAGGGGTATATTTCACCGGCATATTTTTGCGACCGCAAAACAGAAAGCAAACGCCTGCTTGGTGAGGTCAAGAACGGTAATAATTTGGCACTTATTTCGACACGTAGGATGGGAAAACAGGCTTAATACAGCACTGCTTTCAAAGTCCGACAATGAAAAAAAGCTATTATACTTTCTTTGTAGATATTTATGCAAGCCGGTCGCTAAGAGATTTTACCTTCCTGTTGAGCAAGTCTATTTTAGAGACTTTGAAGCCTTATGGCGTAAAAGTGTTTCAGCAATTTTGGACTCACGTAAAGTCTTTGCGTGCAAGTATTTCTTTTGATATAACCGGTATTCCTTCTTTTCAGCTGGGATTAGGGGATATACAACAGCCGGAAGTTGCTTTGGATGAGATTTTTAAGTATTTAGCCATGGCTGACAAACCTTGCATCGTTGCCATAGATGAATTTCAGCAAATAGCTTGTTATCCAGAGAAAAATGTGGAAGCATTTTTGCGTTCCGCTATCCAGCAAAGTTCTAATGCTCATTTTATTTTTGCAGGGAGTCAGCGGCACGTCATGGGGAATATTTTTCTAAGTGCTTCGCGCCCTTTTTATCAGAGTGTTTCGATGATGGACCTCCAAAGTATAGGCTTGTCAAATTATATTTCTTTTGCTCAAAGTCATTTTGAGGCAAATAAAAAGCACATTACGTCGGAGACGGTAGAACTTATTTACCAACGCTTTGAGGGTGTTACCTGGTATATGCAAAAAATGCTGAATGTGCTGTACGGTATGACACCCACAAAAGGCGTTTGTGAGCAGGAAATGACACAAGAAGCCCTTCAATCCATCATAGAATCGTTTCGATATACTTATTCGGAAACGCTTTTTCGGCTTCCGGAAAAACAGAAAGAGTTGCTCATTGCTATAGCCAAAGAAGGCCAAGCAAAAGCCGTCACGTCCGGTGCTTTCGTTAAGAAATACAAATTACCATCCGGTAGTTCGGTGCAAGCTGCCTTAAAGGGGCTTTTGGAGAAAGACTTTGTTACCCAAGAGAGCGGTGTTTACAAAATTTATGACAAGTTTTTAGGGATATGGTTAGTGGAAAATTATTGATAGAGTGAGTTCATGAATCAAAACGAACGAAATTTGTGAAAACGATACAAAATGAACATTTTAATTATCGGCGCAAACGGATTCCTTGGCGAGAACATTCAGCCGCTTTTAGAAGCAGATAATTATACCCTTTCTAAATTAGATAGGCAAATGCCGACATTGAATGTGATATTTTGACTTTTAGTAATGCAAAAGCAAAAAAAGAAATGAATAGGCAACCACTCTCTGTGCTGGATAATTTCAAAGTATAGCAAGAAATGTTTTTGCATTATTACACAAATTGAAGATATTAATACGCAAATAGAGCAACGTGCGAATTTTTTTTTGAATATCTTTGAAAATTAAATAAAATTGAATACTTTTGAAGGTCAAATCAGATTGAATTTAGAAAAAAAGCAAAATTAAATAGTAACAAATTAAATAGTAAACAAAATGAAATCAAAAAATGTATTAGTGAAGGCTTGTGTGTCAAGTTTTGTGGGAGCTTTTGTAACAGCTGTTATAGTGGGTGCATTTGCTGTCGGTCTTCTTAGCAGTTGCTGTAACAGCAAGAGTTGTGCGAATGATAGTAGTATTAGCACGAATCAGCCCAAGATTATTGCGCATCGCGGTTTCTGGGACAAGCGCGGTTCAGACCAAAATTCGCTTTCATCACTGAAAAATGCAATTGGCTTTGGAGCTTTCGGTTCGGAAATAGACGTCCACCTTACGACCGATGGCTACATCGTACTTAATCATGACGATGACTATAAGGGAGTACCCATCCAAAAAGTGAAGTACGCCGAATTAGCGAATCTGAGATTGATAAACGATGAGCCGCTGCCTACCCTGCAACAGTGCATTGAGATTATCAAAGCACAAGACAAAGCCGAGAAAACAAAACTCATCGTTGAAATTAAACCTCATCATTCACCTGAAATTGATGCCCGTGCGGCAAATGCCGTTGTAAAAGCAATCAATGAAGGAGGTATCGCCGATTTAGTGGATTATATCTCGTTTAGTGCCGATATTTGTAATGAACTTATCAAATTAAATCCCAAGCACCGTGTAGCTTATCTGAATGGTGAAAAATCACCCAAACAACTGAAAGAAGAAGGTTATTGGGGTATGGATTACAATGGCGATGTGTTCCTTAAAGACCATCCGGAATGGATACAAGAGGCCAAAGATTTAGGATTGACCATCAATGTGTGGACAATCAATCGCATGGATGAAATGAAACACTTTATTGCTGCAGATGTGGATTATATTACCACCAACCACCCGGAACTGCTGAAAGGACTGCTGAATTAAAAATGTAGGAATGTAGAAATGTAGGAATGTAGAAATTTAATCAAAATACAATGAGGAAAATAATTTATTCTGTTTTAGCTTTTACTTTATTTGGTTGCTCCATTGACAAGCAGCCGGTTGATTACATTGACCCGTTTATAGGCACCGGATTTCATGGGCATACCTATCCAGGTGCTACCGTGCCTTTCGGTGCTGTGCAGCTTAGTCCCGATACTCGTTTGGGCAATTGGGACGCTTGTAGTGGCTACCATTACAGTGATAATACTATTCTTGGTTTTTCACATACCCATTTGAGTGGTACTGGCTGTATTGATTTGGGTGACATCCTTTTTCACCCTACTACGAAGGAAGCAAAATTGCAAAAATCAGGTTATTTCTTTGAGCCACTTGCTTTTTCACACAAGGATGAAACCGCCTCTGCCGGTTATTATTCCGTCAATTTGAAAGAAGAAGGCATCAAGGTAGAGTTGACCGCTACGACTTATGTGGGGATGCATCGCTATACCTATAAAAATGGGAAAGAGCAAAATATAATTGTTGATTTGGCGCATGTTTTAGGAGGTGATGCTATCGATTTGGTACTCATAGAGCAGCGTGGCGAAAATGCGATTGCAGGTGTGCGCCGTACACATGGATGGACACCCAACCAAAAAATTCACTTTGTAGCAGAGTTTTCCGAAAAAATTCAAACTGCTAATTTCTTGAATGACAGGGTGGTGGAACTGAAGTTCGGTCCTTCTACCGGTAAACCTTTGATTGCGAAAGTAGGACTTTCCCTTGAGAATGAAATTCAGGCACGAGCAAATTTATCTATTGCCATTCTTAATAATGACGGTGCTGGTGTAGGGAGTTTGGATTTCGATGGAGTTCACCTACAAGCGCGTGAACAGTGGAATCAAGCCGTATCAGACATTACCGTGGAAGGCTCGGAGGCTGATAAAAAAACATTCTACACAGCCCAATACCACGCAAAAGTAGTACCGAATATTGTGAGCGATATGAGAGACAAGGCGAAACGGTATTCTACCTTTTCACTCTGGGATACCTATCGAGCTTGGAATCCCTTGATGACCCTCACGAGCCCTGACTTGGTAAACGACATGATTAATTCTTACCTTGAATGGTATGATGCTAACGGAGAATTGCCCCTTTGGTCGCTATCGACAGGAGAGACCTACTGCATGATTGGCTATCATACAGCCTCCGTCATTGCAGATGCCTTCCAAAAGGGTATTCGGGGTTGGAACGCCGAAAAGGCTTTGGCAGCTTTGAAAGTGTCGTCCAATATCAACCGTAAAGCCTCTGATTTCTACGTGCAAACCGGCTTTATCCCTGCCGACATTAAAATTGAATCGGTGTCCTGTCTATTGGAATATGCCTACGATGATTGGTGTATTGCACAGTTGGCTAACGCATTAGGGCATAAAGATGATTTTCAGGAATATACACGACGGGCATATTCTTATATCAATGTGTTTGACGGTTATTCAAAATTTTTCCGTGGCAAAAAAGCGAACGGCAATTGGGATGAACTCAACGAATACATAGACCAACCGGCTTATACCGAAGGTACTGCTTGGCATTATCGCTTTTCTGTTCCTCACGACATTCACGGTCTGATACAACTTTTTGGCAGCAAACAAATATTTGCGGACAAATTAGACAGTTTGTTTATCATAGAAACGAAATTAGAGACTGACTTGAAGGATATTACCGGTTTAATCGGTCAGTATGCGCACGGAAATGAGCCGAGTCATCATATTGCCTACCTATTTAATTATATCGGCAAACCGTGGAAGACCCAAGAGTTGACTCGTCGTATCATCAAAGAAATGTATCTTCCTACGCCTGAGGGCATTATTGGAAATGAAGATTGCGGACAGATGTCGGCATGGTATATTTTGAGCAGTCTAGGTCTGTATGCTGTTTGCCCCGGCAGCAACGAGTTTGCGCTTACCTCACCGGCGTTCCCGAAGGCTACTATCCACTTGGGTAATGGGAAAACATTGACTATCAAGGCAAACAACCCTGCTCAAAACATTTATATAAACAAAGTGACCCTGAATGGCGTAGAAATAGAGAACAATTACGTTACATACGCACAGTTGATGGCCGGTGGGACGCTTGATTTCACGTTGAGCGACCAACCGAACTATACGCGCGGTATTGCGGAAACCGCTTATCCATACTCGATGACCAAGGGGCAGGTGGTTTCAATCCCTTACACAACGAAAGATTTAGACTTGTTTGTAGGTACAGTAGAGGTAGATTTGGCTTCTGCAACTCCTGATGCGAAAATTTATTATACACTCAACGGGACCGAGCCATCAGAGAAGTACACCCTCTACACGTCCCCCATACCATTGAATACATCAAAGACCATCAAAGCGAAGGCCTACAAGGACGGATATGCGCCGAGCAGGACATTTTCTATTGATGCTACTTTGGCAATACCTTCGCCGACGGTAAGTGCAGCTGGCAAAGAGCATGGCGTGAATTACCGTTATTATGAAGGTGAATTTCATAAAGTGGCTGACATCAATGAAAGGGCTGTTGTCGCCAGAGGCGTACTACCGGAGCCCAGTATCAAAGGGGCGAAGAGTGAAGATCATTTTGGCTTCATCTTTGACGGTATCATTGAAGTGCCTGAAGAAGGGATTTACGATTTTATGACCGCAACGGACGATGGCAGTGTGCTTTATATCGACGGTAAGAGGGTGGTTAATAATGATGGTTCTCATGCCGCCTACGTAGTGAAGGGGCGCGTAGCTCTCAAAAAAGGCTTTCATGCATACAAAATCTTGTACATTGAAGACTTTGAAGGGGAAAGCTTTAAATGGGGTTGGCGCAAGCCGTCTGCCACAAAGTTGGAAGCTATTCCTGCGGAGGTGCTGTATGTGAGGTGAGGAAGAATTGAGGAATGTAGGAATTGAGGAATGTAGCAATGTTTTGAACCAGGATTTTCACAAGATTAAAAGTTGAACAGGATAAAACAAAGGAGAGATTAAAGCAAGGGGATTTATCCCCTTGCCAGGGACACGGCTTACAAAGCCGCGCCAGCAGGAGGTTGCGGGTCAAGCCCGCAATGACGGAGAGATAGCAAGGAAATAGCCCTTTGGGCAATGTAGGAATTGAGGAATGTAGCAATGTTTTGAACCAGGATTTTCACAAGATTAAAAGATGAACAGGATAAAACAAAGGAGAGATTAAAGCAAGGGGATAAATCCCCTTGCCAGGGACACGGCTTACAAAGCCGCGCCAGCAGGAGGTTGCGGGTCAAGCCCGCAATGACGGAGAGGGAGCAAGGAATTAGCCCTTTGGGCAAATTAATTTCTAAATTCCTAAATTAACAAAGATAGCAAGGAAATAGCCCTTTGGGCAATGTAGGAATTAAGGAATGACGAATTAGCAGAAAAATTAATGAAAGTGACGAAACGATATTTTAGAATTTTATGGATGGCACTGCTGGGACTTTGTCCCGGTCTGTTGTTTGCCCAGAGCGTTTTTATTCACTCTCATAATGATTATGAGAGGCGCGTACCCTTTTATCAGGCTTATGCACAGCAAATTTCGAGTGTAGAGGCGGATATTTATGCCACCTTAGACATTCTCGTCGATAAACTGAAGAAATATCCCGAAGTGTTTGACCCTGCGGTAAATCCGTTGGCCGTGCGCGTAGTGATTTCCGGAAATGCCCCTGAGGTGGCAGATTATGACAAATATCCTTCTTTTATTAGTTTTGGTGCCCAAAAATTAGGTGCTTATACGGCAAAACAGTTGGAGCGAATTGCGATGTTCAGTTTCAATTTTCGCAATTACAGTGTGTGGAACGGAAAAGGAAGTATCGTTGAAGCTGAGAAAGTGAAGGTGCTGGAAGTGATTGAGGCGGGACATGCCAATTCGTTGCCCGGTTCCATTATGGAGACACTGAGTTTTGACTTAGCTGTGGCTGAGGCTTTGAAGTTCGCTGACAGCAATGGTAAAACGCTTGTCATCGTGACCGGCGACCATGAAACCGGTGGTTTGAGCCTCGTGGACGGTAGCAGAGAGCAAGGCTTGGTGGTGGCGCAATATTCTACGGACGACCATACGCCGATTATGTTGCCGGTATATTCGTATGGTCCTAAATCGAATAAATTTATAGGTGTGTATGAAAACACACAGTTTTTCCATACTATCAAAGAGTTTTTTTAATTTAAATGAAACATCCAAAATGAAGAAATTATTATTTTTAGTACTTGCAGCTATCGTATTTTCCGCTTGTCAGCAGTCGGTTACTGTGCCGGAAAAACAGGTTTTGAGGTTTAATGAGAGCGGACATTTCAGGATTGCTCAATTTACGGATATGCACCTTGTGGCGAGTTCTGAGGGGACGGCTGTTACCCTTGCCACCATTAAACATGTGCTGGGTACGGAGAAACCAAGCATAGCCATCCTTACCGGCGATCAGGTGATTAGTGAGCCTTCCCAGTCGATGTGGCCGCTGATAGCCCAAGTATTCGATGAGGCAAAAACACCTTTTGCTGTCGTATTTGGCAATCACGATGCGGAAACGATTACTAGGGAAGAGGCTTACCGCCTTTTAAGTCAGTCGCCTTACTTCTTAGGAGTGAAGGGACCGGACGATATTTTTGGTTATGGTAATTATGTATTACCGGTGCGTGCTTCCACTTCCGATAAAATTGTAGCCCTTCTTTATTGCTTTGATTCAAATGATTACCCCAAGGATAGGAAACGATTTAGTGAGGGTTATGACTGGATACATCACGACCAGGTAGACTGGTATCGTCAGCAGAGTGAAGCTTTTACGAAATCCAATGGCGGTCAGCCTATACCAGCTTTGGCATTTTTCCATATTCCTTTGCAAGAGTGGTTTAACATCAAGGGACAGCCCCAAACTTACGGGCATTTGGGCGAAGGAGGTTCTCCCGGTAGGTTGAATACCGGTATGTTTGCCGCTTTTGTCGAAATGGATGATGTAAAAGGGATATTTGTAGGGCATGACCATGACAACGATTATATCGGCATGGACTACGGCATTGCAATGGCGTATGGTCGTGTGACAGGCAAAGATGCCTACGGTAACTTGGAAAGAGGCAGTCGTATTATTGAGATTGCCGAGGAAGCCACTACTTTTACGACTTGGATACGTACCCCACAATCAGGTGTGAGCCAAGTTTACTACTATCCGTCAGGCATGACGGGAGAGCAAGAAGATAATGCCGTATTTTTGCCGGCCTTAAATGTAAATCCCACGAAACAAGGCGTGAGCTATAATTACTATGAAGGGACATTCAAAACGACAGCAGATATGCTTAAAACAAAGGTCGTAAAGCAGGGTACGCAAGCTGATTTTTCTATCAAAAGTGCGGCAGTAGAAGATGGTTTTGGCTTTGAGTTTCACTCTTTGCTGAAAGTGCCAGAGAAGGGCATTTATATTTTCAATACTTTTTCGGATGATGGTTCCGTACTGTATATTGATGGTCAGGTAGCAGTGGATAATGATGGCTCACACAGTGCAAAGCGCGTGAATGGCGCAGCGATTAGCTTGGAAGCAGGCTTTCATGATTTGCGCTTGCTCTATTTTGACGACCATATGGGTCAGGAGTTGGTGGTTGGATTAGTAGGCAAAACGGTAGCGGAGACGGTCATTCCTAAGGATTGGCTGTTTGTACCGTAAATGCCGCGAAATTAAATAATTAACAAGATGAAGAGAAAAATATTTCTAGTTGCTTTTTGTATTACAGTTACAGTTGTAACGTTCTGTTGCATCTTTGCTTGTCATCAGGATACGGGTTCGAATAAACTGTCTTTGAAGTTTCGGGAAGATGGGACTTTTAAAATTGTACAGTTCACGGATTTGCATATTATCGACCAGTCGCCGCGGACGGCTAAGACAGTGGAAACTATCCGTTTTGTGCTGAATACGGAGAAGCCCGATATGGCTGTTTTGACGGGTGACCAGACGATTGACAAGCCCTCACAGGAAGTGTTTAAGCTAATTGCCTCTGTTTTTGATGAGGCGAAAATGCCTTTTGCCCTTGTTTTTGGAAATCATGATGCAGAGACGATTACGAAGGAGGAAGCCTTCAGTATTTTGTCGAAAACGCCTTATTTCTTAGGGGAAGCGGGACCGCAAGAAGTGTCCGGTTATGGCAACTATATCATCCCTATTCAGGCTTCCCAATCGGCCCAAACGGCAGCTTTATTGTATTGTTTTGATTCGGGTGTGCGTGGTATCCAACACTCTCACGTCGCTTGGTATCGCAAGGAGAGTGCCCGCTTGGCGAAAGAGTTTGGCGATACAATTCAGGCTTTGGCGTTTTTGCATATTCCCCTCACAGAGTACAGTCATATTCGTGGTAAGCTACATACCAAAGGTCAGATAGGGGAGCCTATTTCAGCCGAGAGGCTGAACCATGGGCTATTGGCTTCGATGGTTGAGATGAAAGATGTGATGGGTGTCTTTGTCGGTCATTGTCATGAGGATGAGGCGATTGGTCTGCATCACAATATTGCTTTGGGTTTTGGTCGTGTAGGTGGTGCTGATGCATACGGTGGCTTGGAAAGGGGCGGGCGCGTGATTGAGTTGTATGAGGATAAACCGCATACCTTTCATTCATGGATACGGGTGCCGTCGGGTGTCGTAAATATGTATTATTATCCTGCTGGAATTACGGCGGACGAGGAATCTATGAGTACTTATTTACCTGCTTTGGCCGTAAAGCCTACAAAACAGGGGGTGTCCTACAACTATTATGAGGGGAAATTCAAGTCGGTGGATGAGCTTGCCGGTAAGAAGGTCGTTAGCAGTGGGACGATGCCGACTTTTTCCATTAAAGAGGCCAAAGCGTCCGATGAATTTGGATATGCTTTTAAGACGTATATTAAGATACCGGTACGCGGTGTTTATTGTTTCTTTACACGCTCGGATGACGGCTCTAAGTTGTTGATAGATGGGAAGTTAGTGGTTGATAATGACGGTTCACGTTCAGCAAAAGAGAAAGATGGTGTGATAGCCTTAGAAGCGGGCTTCCACGAAGTACATTTGCTCTATTTTGAAGATTATATGGGCGAAGAGTTGAAAGTGAGCATGATAACGAAAGACCGCTTGAAAACCGGCATCCCTGAGGAGTGGCTGTATGCGGAATAGTGGTGATACCAATTTATATCGTGGGAAACTTTTTAATTACAACACGACTTGAAAATTAAGAATTAAGTATGGAAACATTTTCTTATCAAACAGTTAGTAAACAAGTACTTGGCGATTTGCATACGCCGGTAAGTATTTATTTGAAAGTAAGGGATATTTATCCCGAATCAGCATTGCTGGAAAGTTCCGATTTTCACGCCAACGAGAACAGTCTTTCGTACATCGCTCTATGCCCATTGGCAAGTATAGGCGTGAACAATGACGAAGTCACGATGAAACTTCCCGACGGAACACAGGAAAAAACACCCCTTATCAAGAATTGGCGTACCACGTCATTGTCCAAAGAAACGCAGCATACCACGTCCCTACCGGATGCGATAAATAATTTTTTGAGCCGTTTTAAAGTGGAGGGGACTGATAAAAATTCAGTAGGATTGTTCGGCTACACATCTTTCAATGCCATTTCATATCTGGAGCCGGTAGCAATAAAAGAATCGCACCACCAAGAAAATGATGCCCCCGATGTACTATACATATTGTATAAATATTTATTGGTTTTCGACCATTTCAATAACAAACTTACCTTGCTCGAATTGTTGAAAGACGGTGAATCTGACACATTAAAGGATATTGAAACACTGCTTGACAACCGCAATTTTGCCTCATACAATTTCCAAACAATTGGAGAAGAAACGTCGCCGATTACCGATGAGGAATACAAAGCGATGGTGAGGACAGGAATAAAGCATTGTATGCGGGGCGATGTGTTCCAAATTGTGCTGAGCCGTCGGTTTGAACAAAAATTCAAAGGCGACGATTTCAAGGTTTATCGTGCCTTGCGCAGCACGAACCCGTCGCCTTACCTATTTTATTTCGATTTAGGCGGTTTCCGTATCTTTGGTTCTTCGCCGGAAACACATTGCAAAGTGACCGGAAAGCACGTCAGCATTGACCCGATTGCCGGAACGGCATTTCGTTCAGGCGACCTGAAAATTGACAAAGAGCGCACCGATGCCCTTATTGCCGACCCGAAAGAAAATGCAGAACACGTGATGCTGGTCGATTTGGCACGCAACGATTTGAGCCGCAACGCCCACGATGTGAAAGTGGATTTTTACAAAGAAATACAATATTACAGTCACGTCATCCACTTAGTGTCGCGAGTAAGCGGCGAAATTAATGATGGCTGTGACGGTGTGAAGGCGTATTTGGATACTTTTCCAGCAGGCACCTTGAGCGGAGCACCCAAAGTTCGGGCGATGCAATTGATTTCCGACTTGGAAAAACATAGTCGCGGAGCGTATGGTGGTTGTATCGGTTTTATAGGTTTAAACGGCGATTTAAATCAAGCCATCACGATACGTTCGTTTGTCAGTCGCGGTAATGTGCTGTATTATCAGGCAGGTGCAGGCATTGTGTCGCAAAGTAGTGACGAACGCGAATTGCAGGAAGTGAACAGCAAACTTGGGGCTTTGAAAAAGTCCATTGTTTGGGCGAGTTCAATTAAAAATTGAGGAATTAAGAAATTGAGAAATGTAGAAATTACGAATGAAAATATTACTGTTAGATAATTACGATTCGTTCACTTACAACCTTTTACACATTTTGTTGGAGTTGGGGCAAGACGTGGAAGTGCACCGCAACGACCAAATCTCATTGGACGACGTGGAACGGTTTAATAAAATCCTTTTATCGCCGGGACCGGGAATTCCTTCTGAGGCAGGGATTTTATTGTCGCTCATCGAACGGTATGCGCCCACGAAAAGCATACTAGGTGTTTGTTTGGGTGAACAAGCCATAGGTGAAGTATTTGGTGCTAAGTTATTGAATTTGACCGATGTACATCACGGTGTGGCATCCGAAATACACGTTGTGCGACCGGAACCCTTATTTGAAGGTTTACCGCCGACATTCATAGCCGGACGTTACCATTCGTGGGTAGTTGCTCATCAAGATTTCCCTGCTTGCCTCGAAATTACGGCGGTGGATACTGAAGAAGGGCAAATTATGGCATTACGTCACAAGCACTACCATGTGCAAGGCATACAATTTCATCCCGAATCAATATTAACTCCCAACGGAAAGCGGCTCATTGAAAATTGGATAAACCTACGTGTCTGCCCTGCATAATGGCGCACGCGCAGGTACAACAGCGGGCTGCAATTGCCACCTTATTTGGGTACAAATTTCTTTCGTATCTTTCTTTATGTCAGTCGAATAAACCCTGTCGCCACTCGGATACTTTGCTTTCAGTCTGCCGATTCGTTCGCAGACTTTCCCGTAATCTTTTACCCCGCCTTTTTTATGGATGCTCGCTTCTATTCCACGCATCCCCTCATCAAAACGCTGACAAAATTTATCGTGCATGGCACTTTCTTTCAATGCCTGCACCATACAGACAGGGCTACTCCAACATCCCACAAGGGACACATACAATTCCAACAGCGAAAAGCACAAGCACCGGCATGGGTGTATGGTGAAATATTACCATGTTTTATGGTAGTATTCTACCACAAAATATGGTGGAAAAATACCACGCTAATATTTTGACTTTCAGATAATTAATTATATTTTTGCGCCTTTAACATTAAACCAAAATATGAATTATAATCAAGTTGAAAAGAAAAGTACTACGTCTGCATGGGTGTGGGCAGTGCTGTCTATTGTTTATCTAATTAGCCCGATAGACTTAGTACCGGATATTCCGGTCATTGGTTGGATAGATGATTTTTTTGTTGTTGCTGTCGGTGGGCTAAATTTGATACAAGCAGAATGTCAGCAGGCGAATGTCCATTTGGCTGCAATTGTGAAAACAATTAAGTGGGCAGTTCTTATTTTAGGTGTTATTATGGTGCTACTCATCATTTTATTGGGTTCATTGATTGTTAAATTATTTACAGAATAAAAATATGAAAGACACAAATCAACTACGAGAGATATCAGAAGCTCTTGGCTTACAGGATATTACGGATAAACTTCGCTTCATCCAAGAAAGACAACAACAGGCTGATAAAGAACTTATTATCCCATTAGTGGGCGAATATAGTTCAGGGAAAACCTCTTTGCTTAATGCACTAACTAATGGTAAAAAGTTAGAAACTGCTATTGTACCTACGACTGCAACCATATTTGAAGTCCGATTTTCTAATATGATAGAAAAAGCGGAAGTCTTTTATGAAGACAATACGATGCGTGAGGTCGAAGATATTAGCACTCTGAAAAATAAAGATTTAGCCAATGCACAATTAGTGCGTGTCTATGACTCTTCGGTAAAAATACCTCTTTCTACGGTGTTGGTTGATACGCCGGGCTTGTCATCGTTAGACCCAAAACACCAAAAGGCATTAGTTGGATATTTACCCTTAGCGGATGTCATTTTAATGGTCGTTGATGTCAATCAAGGCGTAACGGCTTCTGTATTGAAATTCATTGATATTGTTGGCTTAGCTAAGAAAAGGATTTATATCACAATTACGATGTGTGATACGAAACCCGAATCTGAACGGGAAAAAGTAAAACAGTATATTCGTGAGAACACCAAAGTACCCATAGCGAAAATTGTGTGTGTGTCTGCCCGCAACGGTGAGGTGCATGAATTGACAAGCCTTATTAGCGAAATTCAAAAAGATAAAAACCAAATTGTCGCAGAGATAACAGAACAGCGTTTGGATGCTATGCGAAAGGAATTGCTTAATTACGTTGTCGAATTACTCAATTCTTCCAAATTATCGACCAAAGAATTAGACAAAAAAATAATCTCAACCAAACGCGATGTTCAAGAAACGCAATCAAAAATTGACCGTTTGATTTCAGAATTGGAAAGAAAAATAAGTATTCTTTCTGTTGATACAGCCGGCGATTTCAGCCAAAAAATTAGTGCCGAGTTGGACGCTATCGCCAAAAATCCGCCAAAAGGGAATGTCAATCAAATAACAATCGCCCTCATAGAGAGTATTTCTCATTTGTATTTTGAAAACTTCAAATCAGATGTTATCAAGGAGTTGTCGAAATTGGTAAAAGAACGGAAAAATAGCATGGAAGGGATTAATTTGCCTTCATTGGCAGCACTGGATTTGTCTGACTATACTTTGTCACCTTTATCTTACAATATTGATTTGGAATTGCCCGAATTGCAGAAGTTAAATAAAAAAATCGCAAATGGAATTAAAACGAGTGCTAAAGTAGTTGTTCAATTAGGAAAAGTTGCGATAAAAGTTCTCTCAAATGGAGAAGATGGTGGTGATTCCTCAACAGATATTGATTCTATGGAAGATGATTCGATGACAGATTTAGCTGATTCTGTAACAGATGTTGCTACAATGGCTTCTTCAAAAGTGGGGTTAGAAAAAGTAGTAGGTTTTTTTACCGAAAGAACCCTTGCCAAGCCACAAAGGGCACGATTGATTAACGATTATATGTTCACTTCTTTGCTACCGGAATTTAAAGAGAAGTTGGAATTGATAGGCAACAGTACCGCCTCTTCTATCGGCAATATGCTTTATTCTGAGTCAGAAGATAAAATGAATCAGTTGAAAGAAGGTTTAGAAAAACTCCATTCAGAAAAAGAGTTAGAAAAAGAGTCTTATGCACAGAAAATTAATCTATTAGAAACATATAAAAAATCGTTAGAGCTATGATTGAAATGGAAAATCAGACAATAAATGGGACTCAAGCACCCGTAGAAAATGACAACCTTTCTTCTTTGCGTTCACAATCTGCAGAAATAGAAGCGCAACTCAAAGAATTGAAAAAAGAATTGGCAGAGAAAGACGATGCCATAGATGATAAAGAGTTTGAATTGAATTCTACAAAAAAGAAATTGGATGAGAGCAAAAAGGAAATCTCCGAATTAAAAGCCTCTTTGCATAACATTGAAAACGATTATACGGCAAAGAGCCAAGAATTAGAGAAAGAGAAAGAGAAAACAAAAGGGAAAGATGAAGATTTGGATTTGTCAAAACAATCAATAGGTTTTGTTAGCGAGATTCTAAACGCCAAAGATGCGGACAGTCGAGATGCCATAGACATCAAAGAAAAAACCGAGGCGGTTATTCAATTTGTAAATACCGAGGTTTGTAAAACTTTCCGCGAAACATCATCGCTTGAAGAAGATGACTACCAAGGCATCACAGATAAGATTTGGAAATGGGGAAATTTTGAGCGAAAGGCTTGGCTTAAAGGTAAAACCGTTATCGCTTTTGTTGGTGAGTTTAGTGCCGGTAAAACGTCTATTGTCAATCGGATTCTTTCGCAGGATAAAGAAGATACACAATTTGCTTTGCCTGTGAGTTCTGCCCCCACAACGGCTATTGCCACTTATCTCTCTTATGGAAATGAGACATTGGTACAATTCACTGATTCAGATGAGAATTTGAAAAACTTGCCCTTAGAAACTTTCATACAATTTTCAAAAGCATCGTTAGAAAAAATCAATGTCGCAAAATTAGTTCGTCACTTCGTTATCAAATATAACAATCAGCATTTGAATAAATTAAGTATATTAGATACTCCAGGATTCAGTTCCAATGACCCACAAGACGAAACCCGAACGACAGAAGTAATCAGAGAAGCCGATGCTCTTTTTTGGGTAATGGATGCTCATACAGGAGAAATAAATGAACATTCTGTTCAAATAATAAAAAAACATTTA
Organism: Bacteroidia bacterium; assembly: GCA_025999735.1. Classification (GTDB taxonomy): domain Bacteria; phylum Bacteroidota; class Bacteroidia; order Bacteroidales; family Marinifilaceae; genus JAISHE01. The sequence continues at coordinate 18,007 of BNXR01000023.1, forward strand.
GAAGGGCTTCCTCTTTATATTATTATTAATAAAGTGGATGGAAAATCACCTAATGAACGCAGTCAAATAAAAGACAAAGTTCAACAAACTATGGATAAAAATGGCATACATGTTGAGCAATATATCGAATTTTCTTCAAAAGAGCCCTTGGAAATAATGATGGACGTCATTTCTGCAATAATACCAAGGGAACAAGACAATAATATTTTAGATGAGATAACAGATTTGTCAAATGAGCTTATTAAGTATTACGATGAACAAATTACTTCTGCACAAACGGAGATAAGGAACTATCAGGCACTTATCAATCAGGCGGAAGCAACAACCGAAGCATCTCAGCGAAAGAAAGACAAGTTAATCAATAAATGGAATAACAATGAGGAGCAAATAATAAGCACACTCGGTGAAACTTTTTGGAATGATTCAGGACGTCCAAACAAAATAATATACCCGAACCTATTTTGGGAATTATACGATCAAAAACCCGATATTTTTAATAAAGTAGTTGAGTTAGATGAGAAAATTAGAGTTGCTTGGGTAGATTATATATCTAATTTTAATAGCAAATCGGAATGCGAGGGCTCTGTCAAAGAGTGGAGGGGATATCTCAAATCTCTCGAAAGACTTAATAATACATTCCAAGAAAAGACGTTAACTTTTGAAAGGGGCGGATTATCGCAGAAAAAAATATTAAATGGCATCCCCCAAAAAGTTGCTACTGTTGATGAAAAAGTTGATAATAAAGTCAATGATAAAAAAAACGATACTATCTCAAAAGCAACCGATAAGAATGCACCATTTACTATGATTATTAAGGGGAAAGAGGGGTGGCAGACCGTAATGGGAACAATTAAAACAGGAATTATTCATGTAGGAGACAAAGTAAAAATTGGAACTGGGGTAGTAGGAACTCAAAAAGGTGTTTGCATGGAAATAAAAAAAAGGGGTACAAATTGTACCGAAGCCAGAGTGGGAGACTTCGTAACTTTAAGAGTGCAAGGTCTTGATCTTGACCTTGTTTCCAGTGGAATGGTATTGACAATAAACAACAACAAATAAAGAATTATGGCACAGAATGTATGGGATAATTTATCCACCATCAAAGGGCAAGTAGCACAATATGCAAAAAGTGCGCAAGAAAATGAATGGATTTCAACAGAAGAATGTGACGGCATCCTTGAAAAATTAGAGAAAGACACCCTAACCATTGGGGTTATCGGTCAAATGAAATGCGGTAAATCAACCTTTTTGAATGCACTGCTATTCAAAGACAATGTGTTGCCGGTTGCCTCTACCCCCATGACTGCGGCTTTATCTGTAATCACTTATGGAGAAAAAGAAGAAGTTGTCGCCGAATTTTATACACCTGAAGAGTGGAAGGAGATAGCAATTCTAGCAAATTCAAGTGCCGATGAGCCAAAAATAAAAGCAGCCAAGGAATTAGTAGAAAGGTCAAGAGTATTAGGCAGCCGCTTGACCGATTTATTGGGAACGACCCAGTCAGCTTCGTTTGGCGATTTATTGGAATATGTAGGGGCTGACGGGAAATATGTAGCCATAACAAAATCCGTAACCATCAAATATCCGGAGGAACGTTTGAAAGGTGTGCAAATAGTCGATACACCGGGATTCAATGACCCTGTTGTTTCTCGCGAAGAGCGGACGACTGAATTTTTGGCTAAAGCAGATGTTGTTATTTTGCTCTTGTATGCAGGACGCGCCTTTGACGAAACCGATAAAGACATTTTGTTTGAGAAAGTGAAAAATGTGGGAGTAGGTAAAATCATTATTGGTGTAAATAAATACGATTTAGCCGTCGCCAATGGGGAATTGGAAGAAACTATCAGGGAACACGTCATTTCTGCAATAACAAAAGCCGTTCGTGAAAAAAATGATATAGTGCTTAATGGTCTATTGGGACAACCTAACCCCATCCTTCTTTCGGCAAATATGGCTCTATTGGGATTAATGCCTATTGATAAAATAATGTCAGATGAAGATTTGAAATGGCATTATAATGAAACTTGTAATAACTTTGAGATAAGTACTCAAAAAGAGATATTTGCAAAGAGTAAACTTACCGACCTTGAAAACGAAATCAATGCTCTTTTAGCTAACGGCAAAATAGATGCCTTGTTTCGTAAACCGATAAACGAAATTCAGGGTAGAGTAAATGCCAAAAAGGGAGAATACGAAACTCAACTCTTGGAACTTAGTGATGAAAAAAAATCGTTATCACTTAGTGATAACGATTTAGAAGATAAATTGATATCCTACCGAAAAGCCGAAAAGAAAATAAAGAGAAGCATTGCCGAAAAAGAAGACGACATCAAAGATTTTGTGAGTGAGCAAGTTCGAGATACACTGTACATATTGAAAAAAGAACGAAATACCGCTATTGAACGCTTACACCGCATCATTAACGATTCAAAATCAAAAGAGATTAAATATAAAATAGAGAATGCAATTAGAGAGGTAAATCCCATGTTTGAGGAGAAATATCAGGATTTCTGTATACATATTAAATCAAAATTTAAGAGCATTTCCAATGACCTAATTTTCGATTTAGAAGAAATTATTTGTGGCTGTTATGATGATGATGATGAAAAAACAAGGGATTTCAAGGGAATTTATCGAAAAGAATTACAAAAATTTGATAATCTTTCTTTTGACGAGCTATTTTCTGCAAAAGATGTTAAAGAGAGAAAAGGCAGAGGTGCAGTACTTGGCGTAGGCGTTGCAATTGCTTTTGGTGCCATAGGCTTGGGTGTCTTGGGTGTCCGAGAACTTATCCATATATGGCAAAATTCTAAATATAAAGATGAACTTCGTGCCCAAGTTGATAATTTAATGCCTTTGGATGTCATTGAAAAATCATTTGAACCTGTCCATGAACACGTAGATGATTTTATCAATTTTTTCAAGACACGTTTTTTAGATGACCTATTAACCCCTGTTATTCAGAACATTGAAGAAATACAACAAAAAGAGTGTGACAAAGAATTAAAAAAGACGGAAGTGGAAGCAAAGATTATTGAACTTACCAGTAAAAAGGAGAAGATTAATATTCAATTGAACGAAGTTAATAGCTATATCAAAGCATTACCGTATTGATAAAGTAGTGAAATGAAAACGAAGGACTTGAATAACTAATTATTACAATGAACAACACCTCTAAATGCTGGCTAATTGCCAATTTTGAAACAGTTGCGACCACCATTCTTGTTGTCCTTTACGTGCTGGTGGCACTCTTTTTTCAGGGGGATGTCACGGAAGGAGTTACCATGGGACTCGTTTATGGTACGTATTGCCTGATTATTCCGGGTGCGGTTGTTTCAACACCTCCGAGTTTTTCAAAAACGGTCCTCATCTTTTTGCTGACCTTGGGTGGCGCGGTATTTTTTCTTTTTGCGGAAAATAAGAGTGCACTTCCCGACTGGATTACCAGTCTTTGGGTGGTGGCGGATATCGTTGCTTTCGGTGTTGGATTTTTCATTGCTCGCTATGCACACGTTCATTTCAGTGAGGTGGTTTCGCGCAGGATGCTGTATTGGAATAGTCGCGTGAGTCTTTTTGAAGAGCGTTGGAAGTATGCTTTGGATAGGTTCAGTGTTGCCGCCTTTTATACTCTCTACGGCGTTGCCAGCGTTATTTCCTTGATTTATATGTTGGGAAATCAGACATAGCTATTATCGTGAAGTTTGCTATTTGAAAAATAATATCTAATTTTGCAAAAAATCATTTTCACGAATGGAAACAGTAAAAATAGATAATAGTGAGTTGAAAAACAAAATCAGATTTATCACTTTTATTATTCCGATGTTCGCTATAGCTTACAAAATGAATAATCAAAGGGCGTATTTGTATTTGGAAAAATATGGTGCTTTGGATTATCTGTCGGAAAATTGGTGGGCATTGCACACCGATAACCCGATGTGGGCGGTGCGTGATTTATATGAAATTTGTTACCAAAACGGAGGTCTGAAATGATAAAAGTTTATCACGGCAGTTATACTCCTATAGAAGAAATAGACCTCTCTTTCAGTAAGGTTGGTAAAGATTTCGGGAAAGGATTTTATGTAACCAATCTTCTTTCTCAAGCGCAATATTGGGCAACGAGAATAGGAAAGAAAAAACAGAATAACGGCTTTGTTTCGGAGTTTTATTTTGATGAAGATATTGTCAGAGTAATCAAAATGAATGTGCTGCATTTTGATGGTTACACAGAAGATTGGCTTGATTTTGTAATTCAAAACCGAACAAACTTAGCTGAGCAGCAAGTCCACAACTTTGATATTATTGAAGGCAATGTTGCCGATGATGAAGTCGCAGCACGAGTTTTCGACTATCAAAACGGTTTGGTATCAAAAAGTGATTTTCTTAAAGAATTGGAGTACAAAGTCCCTAACCATCAGATTTGTTTTTGTACCGTTCAATCGTTGCAGGCATTAGTGCCAACAAAAAATGATGTGCAAATAAAAATAATCCATATTGATAATGAGATAATTAAAGCACTAATTTCCGATTTCGATAAAAATGAAATGGAAGCGGCGGCAATGTATTACAAATCGCAAATATACACCCAACTTTCTAACGAAAATACCAAATTGTATAAACAAGACTGGACGGAAATATATAAATTATTGGCGGAAGAACTGAACCAAACCTAATTTCATTCGGATCCAAACAAAATGATGCAACACGTTTTTTACCTGCCTTGGGTTGGCAGGGAATATTGGCAGGGCATTCACGGTAAGAAAGTTCTTGTATTGGGTGAAAGTCACTATGCTACGGAAGAAGACAATCTGCCTTCACTCACAAATGATGTCATTGGCTATTATCTACGCTATCTGGCTGGCGAAGTGGAACACGAAGGCTGGATGAATACCTATACAAAATTCGCTAATTCTTGTCCTATTGTGGGCGAAGCATTTTGGCAGTCGGTGGTGTTCTACAATTTTGTGCAAGTACCGATGAGTGGCAGTCGGCGGTCACCCAGTGGGGACGATTTTGCTGCGGGTGCTGTTCCCTTTTTTGAAGTGTTGGCAAATTATGAGCCGGATGTAGTGATTGTGTGGGGTAAACGTCTTTGGGAACATCTGCCGGACGGTGGCACGTGGAGTGATTTTGAAGTATTAGACGAGAATGGCGGGCGTTTTTATTATTACCATGTGAACGGCAAACAAATCCCTGCCTATCAAGTTACACACCCTTCGGCTGGCTATTCCGAATGGGAAGAATACATTGCCGAGGCTATTAGGAGGTGCTAAAAACTTACAAAGTTTTTAATAATCATTTTAATATAGATTAAATTATGAAAGAGAGAAGCGAAAAAGAATATACTGAACTTGACGAAACATTGGAGTCTTATTCGATAGAAGAATTGGAAAAATACGCCATTGAACTAAACGTTCGGAGAAATGATGAGGAAGCACTTAATTTAGCCTTACTTGTTAGGCGTTGTAAAATAGTTGCCGAATTTGAGTGGACACCGGAAAACAAAGCGCGGTTACTCTGTTTGGATAGAAAGCTAATTGAGTGTTTCGAGCAACTGAAAGCCGAAGCCACCGTTATTTTTGAGCAACTTACAAAGCGTGTTGAAGCGAAAGATGATTTTTTGCAAGACTTTGAAATAAATGCACAAGTAACTCCGTTCTTCTATGTCCTTGACGAAAACGGTGAACTTCGCTACGAAGCCGAAGAAGGTATCGAAAGGGTTTTGATGGATAATTTTCACAGAGAAGGAGAGTATGTGCCACTGAATTTTTCGGGTTATAATGCCGAATGTCTTGATAATATTATGTATTTAGACAGGGAAGACAACAGGAATACAGACACTTGGTTGAAAGGCGCGTTTGACGATGAATATATTTCGTTTGCCATTCACGACCTGTACGACCATACTTCCGATTTGAGTTTGCAAGATATACTGAGATTCAATCACTTGCGGATGGAAATCACTGTGAAATACCAACATGATATGGATATTTGAACAACGGCAAACAAATCCCTGCCTATCAAGTTACACACACTTTGGCTGGCTATTCCGAATGGGAGGATTATATCGCAGAGGCGATTCGGATATGTTGATTGTTTTAAACATTTCAGCAGAATTCTTAAAGCGAGACCCCTTTGATTTCTCAAAAAAAAACTCGCCTTCAGCCAATGCTTGTGCATTTTCATAACTCATTGAAGGATACTCTTCGATTACCTGATTTGCTCGCCCTTTGAGCTTAGGTTCAACGCGAACAGCGATTGTTGCTGTATTACCCATCTTATTACCTCCTTAATTATTGTGATATTTTATATAACTAACAGACCGCGAAATTACAATAACTTTATGAGTTGGCAAAGATTATCTAAAAAATATATGTTGGTGTTGGGATATCGCCCACGAGCTTGATTTGGATGTCTTTGCTGCCCTCTCTACACAATTTCAACAGCGCGATGAATCATTGCCGGAATGGATGGATGGTGAAATCCTGCCATAAAACATGGTGCAAAAATACCACTCTATTAATTTGTGCTTCAAATAATTAACCTTAATTTTGTGATTTGAATGTGCGAAAGTAGGGAATGAAGATGTAATTAAATTGGGAATACTTAATTCAAGTTTAAAATAATCACGTCTAAGCCTGGAATATTTTTCAACCCTTTATCAGCCGTTATGAGTGTCAGTCCATAATGTATGGCGGTAGCTGCTATTATTGCATCAGGTGTTTTTATAGTACGTTTCTGTTTCAATTTGATGGCAATACCCTTGATTTCTTCTGTAAGACCAAACACAGGAAATCCAGTAAGCAACTTGCGAATAAATGATGCTTCTTGTTGTTGAATACCTTTTTTTCCCAACAGCTCTATTTCTGAAATGAATGAAATGGCAGGTACACACTGAAGTAATCCTCGCACAACCGGATGTTCTTCCAAAGCATATAGAATAGCATTTGTGTCTGCTAAAAAATCAATTCCATTCATTACGCATCGTTTTTTGATATTCTAAACCATCAATCCCGCGCTTTAATTTTCCGTAAATGTCTGCAAGTGTCCGTTTGGGACGCTTTTTGAATTTGGCAAGCAATACCTCAACGTTTTCCTGCGTAATTTCTTTGACTTCAACTACCATAATACTATTTTCTGTTTATTGTATCGGCAAATTTACACTATTTTTTGTAATTCCAAAAACATAAGTGGAAAAACTTATAATATTGGATGCTTCGGAAAAGTAAGTTAGGCTAAGTGATGTCTAATAGAATGGAACTGCTATAATGGATAGATGGTGAAATTCTACCATAAAACATGGTAAAAAAATACCACTCTATTAATTTGTGCTTCAAATAATTAACCTTAATTTTGTGGTTTGAAATTTTATACAATTATTATGAAACAAGAAACAGTTGATTTTGATAATGGTCAATATATCGGCGAGCTAAAGGACGGAAAACCTCATGGGAAGGGGGAATACCGCTATTCCAATGGCGACTGGTGCAAAGGCGAATTTGCAGATGACAAAAGAAACGGACAAGGAGAGTATCATTGGGAAAATGGGAACTATTACAAAGGAGAGTTTGCAGATGGCAAACGAAACGGTCAGGGTGAATTGCATCACGCTAATGGCGACTGGTACAAAGGAGAGTTTGCAAATGATAAAAGAAGCGGTCAAGGAGAGTATCATTGGGAAAATGGCGACTGGTGGAAAGGAGAGTCTGCAAATGGCGAAGTAAACGGTCATATCGAATTGCATTACGCTAATGGCAACTGGTGGGAAGGACAGTTAAAAAATGATTTTCCCAAGGGGAAAGGTATATGGCATTATCCTGATGGTACGACTAAAACTGGTAATTTGTTAAAAAACCAGTTTTCCCGGGCTTTAAGAAGTTTTCGGTGGTGGTATTTTCTACCATAAAACATGGTGCAAAAATACCACTCTATTAATTTGTGCTTCAAATAATTAACCTTAATTTTGCGGTTTGAAATTTTATAAATCCTAATACATAAAATCATGAATAAAGTAAAAGTAAGTACCGAAAATGTGATGCCACTACTGATGAATTACACGCGGAAGACAAAAATTGAGAAAGTTAATATGCTTCCAAAGTTTAAGTATAACGCGGTGGGACAGTTTCTTGAGATTGATATGCGGATTGTTGGCACGACATCTTTGAAATCAAGTACCACAAGCACTTCCAGAGGCGTGAATCTTGTCGATAAAAAGAATGAGATTGACGACCAGAAAAATGTTATGTAAGTGATACTCATCATCACCAACAAAGAGGATGCCCATCCTACACCCGTGATTGAATATTTGAGCGGGAAGCAATTTTCATTCGCTTCCTCGCCTATTTTTCGCTTAAATACCGAAGCCTTACTCACTGATTATCAATTTAATTGGGGATGTAATGATGCAGGCATTGATTTTTACATCAAAAATGTTGAAACAGGATTGGAGTTGAGGGGACACGAAGTTACGGCTGTATGGGAGCGACGACCGGAAGTTCCTACGCAGTTATTGGTAGATAATTTGCCCGAAATCAACAAGCATAATCTGGAAGAAGGGCGCGGATTTTTGTCGTTTCTTTGTTACTATTTGAAAGATGTGTTTTCGATTGGGAGCGTGGTCTATGACCGGGTGAGTGCCTCAAAAATGTTGCAATTGAAGGTTGCCAAGGAGTTGGGCATGAAAGTGCCGGCTACATGCTTTAGTAACCGAAAAGCCGATGTCTTGGCTTTTGCCCAAGATTTTGAATATGTGCTGCTTAAACCCATATCCAATGGCAATATCTGGTTGGGCAAGGAATACGAATATGTTTTTTATGCGCAGAAAGTAAAATCGTCAGCACTTGACACTCACCCTGAAGAGATGTTCTCGCAAACCGTCAGTTTTGTGCAAAACTATATCGAAAAACAGTATGAACTGCGGATAACGGTTGTCAACAATGAAGTTTTTGCCTGCAAAATAGATTCCCAACTGTTAGACGATGACAAGGGTAAAATTGATTGGCGACAAGGCTACAATCACGGTTTAAAGCATGAGCCTATTGACTTACCGGAAAATATTACGCATTTTTGTCGCAGGTATTTGGAAAAGATGAATCTTCATTTTGGCTGTTTTGATATGATTGTGACACCTAATAATGAGTATGTCTTTTTGGAATGTAACCCCAACGGACAGTGGCTGTGGATAGAGTTAGAAACGGGCATGAAAATATCGGTGGCGATTGCGAATGCACTGATTGGCGTGCCGTAGTGGGTCACCGTAATTATTAGCTATCGCTTGAATTAGAAGAAAAAGAGGGCTCGTCCTGAAATAGGTTTACACAAAAACCTTCAAAAATGGACGAAAAAAGGATAGTTATTAATTTTTTGAAGCAAACTGATTTTGCGCAATGTGGGTTAAAGTACAGTCGCAAGCCATCAAGCAAATGTGTGAAGAAGTGAAAAAATATTGCAAATAATTTGTGTAACTTTCCTCTGTAAAAAAACTATTTTTTTCATTATGTGCTTGGAAATTCCGCAATTTTCATGTAGTTTTTCCCTATAAATTTTGTCTGATATTTTTATTCGTTTGTGTGTAATTGAAATTTAATGCTAACTTTGCCGAACTTTTTTTTAGTATGTCGCTTTGAACTACTTTTTTTGAGGCGAAGAGGTGAAATTGAAGATATTGTTATTAGATTTGCAGGTGAATGAAAAAGATTCTTGGATTATCGGGTGGACTATTGTGTAGATTACTATGTGGATTACTATGTGGATTGTCGTGTAGATTACTATCTGTATTGTTAGTTGGATGTCTTTGTTCTACGACTGTGCTTGGGCAGAGTAAAAAGGTAGCCTTAGTATATAATTCTGCTCAATCGGCCAAAAGCAGTGAAAAAGCGGTAGGAGATGTGCTGATAGATGTCATCGAAAAAAAGGCGGGATACCTTGCGACTGACCGTACAACAGAATTTCGTGCAGCCTTAAAGAAAGAGCCTGATTTTAATCCCAAGGCAATGAAAAACGAGCAGGTAGCAAAGGTGGGAAAGCAAATGGGCGTACAAGCAGTTTGCATGATAAAGATTGCTACGGTGGGGGAGCAACTATCCGTATCGGCACGCTTGGTGGACGTGGCAACAGCAACAGCAACACCGAAAGGAGTTGCCCGTCCGATGCAATTCGATGCCGACAATTTGGCTGATGTAAAAAAAACATGTGAACTACTAACAGCCTCTTTATTTGGGGCAGCAACAAGCAGTGTGGCAAGTAATACGACTACAACGCCGCAGGCAGCCAAACCACAAGCAGCACCTGCACCTACCAAACCGCAAGCGGCACCTGCACCTGCCAAACCACAAGCAGCACCTACACCTGCGAAACCACAAACAGCACCTGCACCTGCGAAACCGCAAGCAGCACCTGCACCCGCAAAATCGCAGGTAGCACCTGCGAAGCCGCAAGCAGCACCTGCACCTTCGACACCTGCCAAACCTTCCCAACCGCAAGCACCGGCAAGTCCCTTGGAAAAATCTCTTCCAGCAAATGGAGAGCTTTACAACTCGGATGGTATAGAGATGGTATTTGTGGAGCAAGGCAGAGGGGGTTTTTATATTGGCAAGTATGAGGTGACACAAACGCAATGGGAGAAAGTGATGGGTAGTAATCCGTCCAGTTTTCAAGGGGCAGACTTTCCTGTTGAAAAAGTTAGTTGGGAAGATGCGAAAGCCTTTATAGAAGCGTTAAACAAGAAGACAGGCAGGACGTATCGCCTTCCCAAGGAAAAAGAATGGGAGTACGCAGCAAAAGATGGGAAACGAAACAATAATCGCCCATTTGTGGGTAGCGCTGACATTGACGAAGTTGCGTGGTATTCTAAGACTGCCGCTAGTACAACACATTCTGTGGGAAAAAAGAAGCCCAACGAATTAGGTCTATATGATATGACGGGTAATGTGTGGGAATGGTGTGAGGATTGCTATGATGCAGGAAAATGCTTTTATCGCTCTGTGCGTGGTGGTAGTTTTTGCACCCAATCACCGGCTTGTCGTATTCCCTATCGTAACAAGCAACCCCCCACTGAAAAAAGTTACGATATTGGTTTGCGACTAGTGTTGGAATTATAAATATGGAAAGTTAGCCTGCTTGCGCAGTAGTTCAGGTAGTTGATGGATAAGATAAAATTCAGTAAATTAAAGATAAAATTCAGTTAAATTAAATCAGTAAAAAAATGAAAAGAAAAATTCTATTATCAGTAAGTTTGTATTTATGTTTCTTTTTGGGCACGTCCATTATGTTGAGTACTGCTGTAGCCCAGAAACAGGTTCAAAAGACAGTGTCGAAGACGGCGCAGAAAACAGCGCAGAAAACAGCTAAGCCGTCACCTACACCGGCGCAAAAAGCAGCACAAGATGCGGCACGTAAGGCGGCACAAGAGAGAGAGGAACAGGAGAGAGCAGAACAAGCGGCAGCGGCTCAGGCAGCGGCACAGGCAGCACGCGAGGCAGCAGAAAAAGCAGAACAAGCGGCAGCGGCACAAGCAGCACGCGAGGCAGCAGAAAGAGCAGAACGGGAAGCAGCCGAAAAGGCAGCATTAGAGGAACAGGCTCGGAAAAATTCCATTCTTCCGAAAGCCGGTGATTTTGCAATAGGGGTCGATGCAACACCGTTTCTGAAGTATGCAGGAAGCTTTTTTTACGACAATTCTACGAATACAGATGTAGATGCTCTCGGTATTCACGGGAAATATTTTGTAAAGGACAATCAGGCAATTCGAGCAAATTTAAAATTTGGTGTTGCTACCTATCAATTCAACGACGACGATGTAACAATGGGACTAAAAAAAGAAACGAGTTCCGTCAATGATTTTAATCTCAGTCTCGGTTATGAGTGGCGTAGAGGAAGTAACAACCTGCAAGCATTTTATGGAATAGAATTGTTAGGAGGCTACAATAGTGGAAAAAGCACGAAAGATTATGCGGATACAATAAACGTCGACTCACAAGAACTCACGACATTAGGAGCTACTATTAGTGCCGGATTAGGTGTTTTTGCCGGTATTGAATATTTTGTTGCCCCCAAGATTTCTGTCGGTGGTGAAGTTGGTTTTGGAGCTAAATATTCAATGAAAGGGAATAACGAAACAACAACAGAGTATCCTGACCTTGACATATCGATAAAGGAGACAATAAAAGGTAATACGAGAATATTTACAACTCCACGTGCTGCTATCACGGTGACGGTATATTTTTGAGTTTCTCAAGAGTGACATAGGAGTGACATAAGAGTGACATAAAGAGTGACATAAATAATAACATAAAAAATTGCCGCTGAGTAACACAATAAGTAACCCAATAAGTAACACAGTAAGTAACCCAATGAATAACACAATCACGAACAGAGCGGCCGACAACATTCGCGTTTTAGCTGCCTCGATGGTCGAAAAGGCCAAATCGGGACATCCCGGGGGTGCCATGGGAGGTGCCGACTTTATAAACATTCTTTACAGTGAGTTTCTGCATTTTGACCCACAGAATCCACAATGGGAAAACCGCGACCGCTTTCTCTTAGACCCCGGTCACATGTCTGCCATGCTCTATTCTGCCCTCAGTTTGATTGGCAAGTACAGCATGGACGACTTGCAGCAGTTCCGCCAATTGGGAAGTCCTACTCCCGGTCATCCTGAGAAATGCTTCGAGCGGGGAGTTGAGAATACTTCCGGTCCCTTGGGACAAGGTCATACCATGGCAGTTGGCGTTGC
>BNXR01000024.1 GCA_025999735.1 Bacteroidia bacterium
GTAGGTAAAATCGGTAATTTAAATAGAATAAAATATTATATGCCATTTTGTCATCAAAGCTGTTTTGTTAGAACAAAGTTATCTAAGAATAGACCTTTTTAATATTTCTGCAAAAAGATTGGTTTGTTTTTATTAAATTATAATTTTCATCTATTGTATTGAAACAAAAACTTAGTATATCTATTTTTTTTTGTTCTGCTATAATCAATACATCTCTTAATTTATCACTTTCTAAATAATCATCCGAATCTAAAAAAAGTATATACTTACCTTGAGCAATATATAGACCCATATTGCGAGCAGAGCCTTGTCCCCCATTGTTTTTTGTAAGAATTTTTATGTTTGGATGATTTTTGCCAAACTCTTCCACCAAGGACAGACTACTATCGGTTGAGCCATCATCAATCACAATAACTTCGTAATCATCCAAATCTAATGAATGATTCATCGTGCTTTCCAAACAGCGAACAATATACTTTTCAGCATTATATAGGGCAATTATTATACTGAGTTTCATAAGATTAATAGTTTTTTCGTTGTTTTTAGCAATACTCTAATACCATGCAAAAAGAATATGCATTTATATCGTAAATTACGAAGGGGACCTCTTATCTTTTTATATTCGATTTCAGTTTCTTTCCCATTTAATGAACTAAGCCCTGATTCATCGTACAAAGAAATAATTTCATTAACATGATGAAATTTGTGTTTTTTATAAAACATATCACAAAAAAAATCATAATCGCTAGCTATTTTATATGCAATATTAAAAGGTCTATTCTTAGATAACTTTGTTCTAACAAAACAGCTTTGATGACAAAATGGCATATAATATTTTATTCTATTTAAATTACCGATTTTACCTACTTTCTTTTGTCCTATAAGATAAACATTGCCGTAAATAATATCAATGTCATTGTAATGTCCCCTTTCAAAGACCGTACATAACACATCCTGCGTAGCAAAACTATCCCCTGCATTCATGAAATTGATCCATTCCCCCGTAGCTCGATCAATACCCTTATTCATAGCATCATAAATCCCTTTGTCCGATTCACTTACCCAGTAAGCAATTTTGTCTTCATATTTTTTGATGATGTCCACCGTGCCATCAGTAGAGCCACCATCAATAATGATGTATTCAACATTTTTGTAAGTCTGATTGATGACACTAAGCATGGTTGGTTCCAATGTTTGTGCTGCATTGTAAACAACAGTGATTACCGAAATTAATGGATTTTCTAAATCTATCATAGTTTTACTCATCTCTCTATTTAGCAATAAATATCGTCCAATATCAGTTGCTTTTGTACTATTTCGGAGTATTTGTTTTGCTTTACCCCATTGGTCGTAAACATCAATAAATGAACGGCTTTGACGGTTTGTGTTTCTTCTTTGAACGCGAAAATTTTGTTTTGCAAATTCTGTTCGTACTCTTTTGTAATGACGAATTGCTTTGGAGAAAATTTCATTTCTACCAGATTAATTATTCCGTCTTTGCGGTTAATGAGCATATCTATCTGCGCTCCTTTTGCAGCAGAAATATGGTGCGCCATGTCTCTACTGCACCACGCCGATACATTCGACTGTATGCCCGAAATGCCCAATGCTTTTTTTATTTCTTCGATATGTAGCAACGCCAGCATTTCAAAGGCAAATCCTGCCCAAGTGTTGCGCAACGGCGTGTCGAGGGAGTTTGACCAAAAGGCAACATCGTTATATTCGTTCTTAGCAACAAATCGGAAATAAAACAGTGTGAAAGGGTCAATCAGCTGGTAGAAAGAATCGCGTTTTTTTCGACTGAACGTGTTGTAACAGCGGATAAAATCGCAACATTCAAGGTTTTTCAAAATTTTTGTCAGAGTGCCGCCTGCCGAAATTTTCGCATTCCCTTCTATTTCCCTGCGTGTCAAGCCCTTGCCTTTTTTACTTAACGTTTCAACTACTTTTTCATAGTCATCTGCTTTTCGGAAAAGCGAGGTATATAGATTATTAAATTCGTTGCGCAGTTCGCTTTTGGGGGCAAAAAACATCCTATCAATGTTTTGAGCAACGCTCAATCCCTTCTCAATTTTGCTCAAATAAAAAGGAATACCGCCCATTATCATATAATATTCAGCAACTTGCATCCTGCTTGTCGAAATTTTTTTTGCCTTGAGATATTTCTCACATTCGAGCAAAGTGAAAGGTTTAAGAAAAATACTCGCAGTCAATCGGTTGTGTAATCCGCCGTGATTATTGATTAAATTGTTGATAATCCATGAAGTAGCCGAGCCACAGACTATCAATACTACATCTTTGCGTGCTGACGCCCAAGCGTTCCAAAAATGTTCAAATGCCGCAAGAAATTCAGAGCGTGGCGTATCCATCCATGGAATTTCATCGAAAAACAACACTTTGCGTTTTACCGTGCTTTTGCCCACTAAATCAGATAGTGTAGCAAATGCTTCGAGCCAATTTTCGGCGGGTTTTAGGTTCGCGCCAAAGGTTTGATTCATCGTGATAGCAAAATTAAGCAATTGGCTTTGAGTGTTCGCCTTAGCCAAGCCCGAAATTTCAAAGGTAAATTTACCACTAAATGTTTCACGAATAAGAAATGTTTTTCCTACGCGCCTTCTGCCATAAACCGCCACAAATTCCGACTTTTTCGAACAATAAATATCGCCTAATATGCTCTGTTCCAATTCTCTGCCAATTATACTGTTTTTCATAAAAATTCCAATTATAAACTTATAATCAGCCGCAAAGGTATAAAAAAGAATAGATATTTCAAAATATAAACTTATAATCAGCCATAAGTAGTAAAAAAAGTGAGATACGGCTGATTATAGAATACTTCTGTCCCTCTTTTATCGCCTTTATATGGTAAGTTCTACCGTTATTATTTAATTCCCTTCCTTGCAGAATAATGCAAAGATTCATGTGTTTTTTCATTTTTCAGCAATCATTTTAATAATCTTTCAATCCGTCTGTTTCAACATCCAAGCACCGTCACTTCGCCTTCTTCCTGCCACTTAATGCGTTCACTCCAAGGGAGTTGCTGCGCATCGGGGCGGCGGTCGAAAATCACTAAATAACAACCAGCTGCGGAGCGATTTTGAGAAGAAAGTGACACGGAAAAACTGTCCTTGTAGCGCAATATCTGACGGATGCCTTCCTCTTTGAGGGTATCAAACGTTCCGCGTTTCAATAACTTAATTTCAATAATATTCCACACACCGTTGTATTCCACCGCCAAATCCATACGCTTGCGACCGGCGGCATATTCCCGTTCGATGCGTCCAAGACCGTTGGTTACTCGTTGTAGAAAAGCCATCAACAACAGATGTGGAAAGACTTCGGTGTAGTTGGACATTTCTGCCCAGACTTCGGAATTGTTTTGCCAAAAATACTGAAACTCACGGAGCATCCTATCCATATCCAGCGAACCATCGCTTTTTTGCCATTGCCATTCGGGCTCTGGAATAGCAAGTTGAGGACCATAAGTCATCTGTCGTGCCAACACCTCACGATAGATAGGGTTAGCGACTTGGGGCGTACCATTTACTATAGTGACCAAACCAAGATCCAAGGAGAGGCGAAATCCCTCACTATCAACCAATTGCATATCAGGTTCGCCGGTCATGAGAGTCTCCATCACCTTGCGTATTCGTGGGTCTTCCAAGCGGTAAGCCAACGCATCCAAATGTGTTTCACGTGCCAAAATTATCTGCTGACGCGCCTCCTTTATATGGTCAAGGGTAACTGTTTCCGTACTATCCTGCTCCAAAATGCGCAGGGTCGCCCGCTTGAACAACGAATTGACAATCCACGGCTGACCGTACGATTGTTCATAGACGTAATCCAGAGCCTCCTGCGTGATTTGCTGCCCATTTCCCGCTGTCCGTTGAGCAAACAATTTGGCAACATCTACTTTATGAAAATTAGATAATACGGCAGAATCTTCTTTGATATTGAACGGTGAGCCGGGATTGGGTGCAATGCCGCCTTTGGACTGAGTGATGTAATCTTTCAGGTCACGCATACCCACTAAGACAATGGAAATAGGAAATTTACCTACTCCCCTACTGGCAAAACCTTCGCGCAACTGCCGCAAAAAACTAATCATAGTCTCACCTTCCAACACGTCCACTTCATCAAAAAGAACTACCAACGGTTTGGGAGCAACTAATGCAGACCAATTTCTCAGAATGTCACCCAACTGAAAGTGATATGGTTTGTCTTCTGTTGTTGGTACTGGCAAATTAGCTGCCTGAGCAGCAGCTTGTATGCCAGCACATATTGTTGGCATAGCCTTTTCCGGCTCTGACACTCCTTGACAAGTTTCCACACTCACATAGCAGGCGACCTCCTTACCGCCAGAGTTTATCTCTCGTGCCCAACTTTGTAGAAACGTGGTCTTACCCGTTTGCCGTGGTGCGTGAAGCACCCAGTAGAGTTGGTCGCTGATGTAGCGGTGTAACTGTGCGCCCACAAGGCGTTCTTCCGGCGGCAGCATATAGTGCATATCCGGATTACAAGGACCTGTGGTGTTAAAGAAACGTATTTCGCGTTTTGCCATAATGTTAATTGATTAATTGGAACAAAGGTACGACAATTTTTTAATCTATCCTACGTTTGATACTGTTAGGTATTATAAGTGTGATTTTAATTCAATCTATTTATTTGCCAATAACCTGTTCTTTTATTTCCCACTCGTTGCACAATGCCTTTGGTTTTTAAATTTTCAATATATTCTTTTACTGTATCTATACCTATACCCAATTCCCTTGCTAAAACCTTGATAGTAACGGTAGCATTACTTTTTATAATATCCACTATTTTCCCTTCCAATTCAGTGATTAGGGGGGTAACAGTATTATTTTTTCATTGGTCCATATTTTGCGAAGATAATTTTCGCTGATTGTTGAAATTCTGGGAATCAAAAAAGATCACATTCGCTGTTCATATGCTATCTTAGGACACATAATTAAAAAATGTCACACCAATAAGTATAAATATCTTTTAGACTTTGGTCAATAGATAGTTGAGGTTTCCAACCAACAGCATTATATATTTTTTCATTCGAGCCGATAATTATTTTATTATCATTAGGACGGATGTAAGCAGGATTAGTGATCGTAGTGATTTTTATCCCACTCATCTCAGAAAGTTTTTTTACAATTTCTTGTAAAGATACACCTCGACCAGAACAAATATTATATATTTCTCCGTTCTTTCCTTTTGTCAATAATAGGTAGTATGCCTTGACAACATCTCTGACATCCAAAAAATCTCGAACAATGGACAGATCACCTGTACTTATTGTACCCTCTTTCAGTCCTTGTTTTTTTAATTCAGCTATTTGTTTGGCAAAAGAAGCTATCACAAAAACATCTCTTTGACGAGGTCCCAAATGATTAAACGATCGGGTCATAATAATCTCAATACCATAACCTTGAGAATAGACTTTGGATAATAACTCTTGCGAAACACGTGCAACTGCATAAGGATTAATAGGATCTGGAGATAAATATTCGTATAATGGCAAATGATCACTATTTATATTCCCGTATTCTTCGGAAGAACCTATAGATAAGATTCGTGTTGACAAGTTTAATTTTCTAACCGCTTCCACTAAATTTAAAAAAATATTCGTATTGTTTTGAAAACTTAAGACAGGATTCTTCCAACTAAAAGCAACACTGCTATACGATGCTAAATGTAAAATATAATCAGGTTGAAAAGAATAAATAATATTTTCTATTTCTTGAGTATTCAACAAATCAATTTGTCTAAAACTACGATTTACATACTTATAGGTCGAAGGATAGTCATTTTTAAAAATATCTAATCCTAAAACAAATGATTTAATCTGATTGTTTTCTAAGAATTCAATAAAGTAACTGCTTACAAAGCCTGAAGCACCCGTTATTAGAATTTTTTTCATCTATTCATATTTTTATAAAGTAAACACGTTTCTTTAGCCATTTTTGTCCATGAAAATTTACGCAATTGCAAAAAACCCTTGGCAATCAATTCTTCCCTTAAAGATTCTGAATTTAATAGTTGCTGCATAGCGGCTACTATGGAGTCAACGTCTATCGGATCAAAGTATAACCCCGCATTCCCTGCAATTTCAGGGAAACAACTTGTGTTACTTAATGCAATAGGGCAACCAGAAGCAAACGCTTCTAAAATAGGAATACCAAATCCCTCGTACTCTGAAGGGAAAACAAATAATTGAGCATGCTTATAAAGTGTCACTAATTGATTGTCATTGACAAATAAATGCTGTACTAAATTACTTATTTTCAAATTTTCAAAAAGCGTTAATTCTTCTTTTGAAAAAGGCTGTCCTGTGCAAATAAACTTTAAATCTTTATTGTTTTCTGCAATTTTCGCAAAAGCTTTTGCACAACGCGTAAAATTTTTATATAAGTTACGTTGACCTGTGTATAGAATGTAACGATCTGGCAAATCCACTTTTTGTGCATTTGCCAAATTAAAACTTTGCCCCAAATAAATTACTTCTATCTTTTCCGGTTTAATATCCCAAATGTTGATTAAATCTTTTTTAGTGTTTTCACTTATTGCAATAATTTTTGTCGCCTTTTGACATAATAATGGTTTATGATGTGTTGTAGGATCCTTGACAAACAGATCAGGGTACTTTTCATGAATCATATCATAAACTGTTAAAACAAAAGGTTTGTTGCCAATATATTTCAAAAAATAAGGATCGTAATAGGTAGGATGGACGATATCAATATTTTTTTTATTTCCTATACGAAAAGCTAATTTATTAACTCTAGATATTATACCAAATTTTTTCCTAAATTCGGTATTAGGGAAAAAGTGGAAATGGCTTGAAATATCCTTGTTTGCAATGTAATGATTATTTGACAAATAGATTGGAAACTCAGGAATAATATCATTATCCAAATTTTTAATTAACTCATAGAAATAACGAGAAATTCCCCCAAATTTTTGCCAACAGAAAACCTGATTGTCATATAAAATCTTCATCATTATTTATTTTTGAGAAAATGATATAATTTATTTAGCGAAGAATGCTTGATTACGAAATTCCGAATGGGCATTTTTATCGTCATGGCTAATTTGAAACGTAATTTTGCATAAAAAAGACGATAACCTATTTGAAAAGGGAAATCAATTGCATCCATCAGCCTTTTTTCAATTGTCCTATCGATATTTAGATCTTCTATAAAAGTAAATTGTTCGTTTCCACTACCTATTTCCTGCGTTGCAAACTTTGGAGCAACACCACAATTCATCCCAGAGCCATCGTTACCTTCATTGCGCACCAATGAAATGATAGGGAAAATATTCACCATATTATTTTTTAAACAATGATAGGCCATATAAGCATCTCCATATACGTTTCCGCTTGCCATCAATAAATGCCAGAGATGTGCCATTTTTTTCTTCACTTTTCGTTTACAATAATCTGTCTTCGTAAAATCCACCGCCCCTTGCTTTTCTTTCCACCAACCGACCCCCCAAGCCGCTGTCATTGTACTCGTAAACACACTATAAGGGTACTTGGATGGCATTACAAAAGGATGTCGGTAGCCACAAATTGCGAATACATGAGGATTATTATTATAAAATGACAAACCTGCATTCATATACTCCAAAAAATTAGGAGAAAATACATTATCATCTTCGGTGTATATCATGGTATCATATTCGGAAAACACTCTTTTTACCGCCCTATTACCGGATTCGTCCGCCCCTAAATTTGTTTCGTGCGCTATTATTTCAACTTTCGCAAATCCTTTTATATTTCTACAATATGCTCGTATCTCCTCAACGGCTTTTTTATCTTTTTCTGTTTTGGGAGCATCAGAAACTATAAATAGATGACTTTGATCTGCCAATCGACACTGCGAAAGAGATTCTACGCAATTCATAAAATGCTGTGTCCTTGTATATACTTGTATTAAGATAGGTGCTAATTTCATACCAAACTTATTTTCCAATAACCGCCCTTCCCATTTCCAACTCTCTCAATCTTATGTCCTTGTTTCAATTTGTCAATATCTCGCAAAATAGTACGCTTAGTGACAGACAACTTTATTGCAAGGTCGTTTGCTGACACTTGAGCATTTTCTTTAATAAGAGTAAGAATGTCATTAACCCTATCAACAGAACTATCGGTGACATCATCGGTGACATCGGTGACATTTTCAGTGACATCGGTGACATTATCGGTGACATCGGTGACATTTTCGATGACATCGGTGACATTTTCGATGACATCGGTGACATTATCGGTGACATCGGTGACATTTTCGATGACATCGGTGACATTATCGGTGACATCGGTGACATTTTCGGTGACATTTTCTATGACATCACCGATTTCAACTTCTACGAATAAGGTGGTTCTGTCAGGATTATATGTTTCCTGTAACACGGGCTCTGCCCAACCTAATTCTCTCCAAATTGCACGAATACCGAACAATCCACTACCAGCACGCTCTCCGATATCAATCATGGCAAACATCTTAAAAATAGTGGGATTGCGTGGGTCACTGATGCCACCGGATAAAGCATCTTCCATGCCGGGTCGTATTATTCCCGGATTTGCTAATGCTATTTTGTTTTTCCCTTTTTCAATCACAACACCCCTTCGTCCGTAATAATCAGCATGAATAAGCGCGTTTGCCAATGCCTCTCGAAGAGCTTTATGAACTTCGGTGTCGTCCACTCTATCAATACCGTTTCTAAGTCGAAAAGGCGTTTTGACTTCCGATGTCAATTTTCCCAACACCTTAAAAAAGAAGTCAAAGATATTTCCACTCCATGCGCCCAAGTTCGAAACAACCCTATCACTCCAACGCCGCTTGTCGTACACTTCTCTATAATCTAGAAAATAGTCCGGCAAAATTTGAGTGATAACATCCTCCGTTCCAAACATTACCAAACCTGCCAATGTCGGTTTCATCTCGTTTTCAACCCTTTTGGTTGCACCTATTTTTTGTAAAAACTCATCCATTGTCAATCCGTTCCATACGTGAGCTGGCTTGAGAGAAGAAAAGCGATTGCGGTAGCGCACAATGCTATCTTTATCTAAATTCGTCCAATCTAACTCATCAATAACCGTACTATCTACCGCTACTTCAGACTGATCGCGCAACATTGCTTTTATTTCAATCCGAGAACAACGGTAATCACCCTCGCCATTCCGCCTATAAGTGCCACCAAATAAATCATCATTAATAAAAATGGGCTTCACTTGACGGTCTGCACGAGGAACTTCCATCACTATTACGTTTTTCCCATCTACCGTTTGTACATAGATATGCCGCTCGGATAATATATTATCGCTAACTTTTTGGCGGTTGTTCAACTGATTCCAAATATTCTGTTTCTTCTGGGTGACTTCCGTTACACCGGTTATGATTAATTTTTTGTTCATTTCCGATACACCGAGCAAAATAACGCCCCCATCCGAATTGGCAAAAGCAGAATAACTTTCCCAAAGACTGTCTGGCAATCCACCTTCAGCCTTTTTTGCCTCCATCCGAAAATGCTCTCCAGATGCTATTATGCTTTTTATATCTGTCACAACTAATTTTTTATAGGATTTAATTTGCTTCCCATTCAACTCCCTTGGTCACGAAGGTGATTTATTTTTTTCACATATTGAATCATAATAGAATAGAGTTCCCGCCACTCTTGCATTTTAAAAAGAGCTGCAATGCCTATAAAATAGAGTATGCCAGAGAGTGTGCCTATAACCAATGTCAAAAAGTCAGATAATCCTATTTTTGTCAGCATAAAGACCAAAACTCCCATAGAAGCAGCCAAAAGAAACGTTGGCAAAATATCTTTCATCTGTTTCAAAAATCCCATATTCAAAAGTTGCTTTGTGTAATAGACATTAATGTATAGACAAATAAATCCACTAACTATTGAACCTATACACATTACCGTAATCCCCATTGGCACGGTAATTATAAGGGTTATAAGAGCAATTATTTTTTTTATGATCTCTAATCTTAAAAACAAATCTGATCTCCCTTTGGCTTGCAAGATAGTTAAATTAAGACCATGTACGGAATACCACATGTAAGATGCACACAAGAGTTGTAAATAAATAACCAAGGGCAACCATTTTTCCGTAAGAACGTATCGAATAAAAGGCTCTGAAAGTGCTGCTAATCCTGTCATCAAAGGAAAAATAATAAAAACGGATATCTTTAAAAATTTCCGATATACCTCTATTAATCGGGCATCATCATTTTGAATTTCACACATGGCGGGAAAAGCAACGCGCCCAATGACAGACGATATATTTCCTGACGGATATTGGGCAAACTGATCAGCTCGAGAATAGTATCCTAACTCTGTAGCAGCAAATTTTTTTCCAATGACAATGGTATATATATTCACAAAAATAGTATCTAATAAAGCGGAAAATAACATTTTTGAACCATACGAGAAAAGTCGTTTAAAAGAGGCTATAGAGAAAGTCCATAAGGGCATCCACTTGGATAATATCCATAGCAACAAAGTGTTAAGACTATTATTCAGTAAACTTTGGATGACCAATGTCCATACCCCATAACCCGAATAAGCCATCCAAATACCAATAATTCCACTTAGCACGACTGCCGATAACGAGGATTTCACTTGTGTTTTAAAATCTAACAAAATCGTAAGTTTCGCTCTGGGCACTACCGCAAACGCAGAAATCACCAAATTTAAGGCAATCACTTGGGTAACCGGTATCAAAGCTGCTAACTTATAAAACTGGGCTATTAAAGGCGCAGAAAAAAATAGTCCTAAGAAGAAGAAAACACCTATAACAATATTAAAATAAAACACCGTTGCATAGTCTACCTCTGAGCGATCGCTTTTTTGCACCAATGCGGACGAAAATCCACTATCAATGAACGTTTGGGAAACAGCTAAAAATATTGCCAACATCGCTATTACACCATAGTCATCCGGCAACAAGATTCGCGCCATGATAATCTGCATCACGAACTGAATCCCCTGAACAGAAAAGCGTTCAAGACTACTCCACGCCACACCTGAAACCGTTTTATTTTTTAATGATGGCATAATTATGTATGTTTTCCATTTATTGTACTACTATTTTACATTTGCCCATCGTACAGGATTGATCGTGCCCCGGATAAATAATAGTCTCTGGCATTGTCCGAGATAGTATTTTTTGTACCGATTTAGCGGCCGTTTCTTTGTCACTATATTTCGTTTTAGTAACCACTTTAATACCGGGGATTAAAGCATCGCCCGTAAATACCATGTTTGGAATGTAAAAAGTGATGCAATCTCTATTATGACCAGGAGTGTCCCACACGTCCATTACTTGATTTTCCCATAATTCTACCTGACTATTCTCTTTTACTATCTCTATCCTATCATGGCGCACTGTAAGAGGGGTATCCGTATAACGCGATCCATTCAATTTATCACATGTAAGACCTTCCGCACCATATTCTGAAATATAAATACTAACGGATGGAAAACTCTTTAATAGTTCATTCATCCCGTATATATGGTCAAAGTGGGCATGGGTCACGAGAATGCCGTATAACACTTTATGATTAGCCGCTAACCACTGTAAAATAGGCGCACTATCACCCGGATCTATACACCACACTCTTTCACTTTCCAAAGAACTTAAAAGGTAGGTGTTAGACTTAAATATCGAATTAACGAATTGTTGAACAACCACTTCTTATTCCCCTAAGGCATACCGTTTTCCCGCAAAATCGACCATCTTACAATAGTCCATTTTCCCCATGTCCAAAATGATAGCCCCCCAAGTCAAACCTATCCCAAAACCGACTAACATGATTTTTAGATTATTCACAGATGTCATTGCGTCGGCTATATTGTATGTAATGGCCACAGGGATAGAGGCACTACTGGAATTACCAAAATTTTCAATAATATTGTTGGGCATCTTTTCTCGAGGCACATCCATGCGGTCAGCTAATTTTTGTAAGGTTAGTTTGCTGGACTGGTGGCACATATAGTAATGAATATCATCTTTCGTAAGCCTTGCATACACCAACAACTCCTCCATCATAATCGGCACTTCATTGATAATAAAGTTAAAGACCAAGTCCCCTTTCATAAGTAAATGATCCTTTGCACGGTAGTTATTGAAAACGTCCATTTCCTCTACAGCCGTCTCAGGAGAAGATGGCAGACGTGTTCCTCCCGCTGGAATGTAAACAGCAAATGCGTTCGCTCCGTCATTTCGTATCATACAGTAACTGTTGTTTTCCTCTTTCGTGTTTTCAACAATGCTTACCGAAACCGCATCGCCAACAATAGGACGACTTCCTCGGTCGCGAACTGCAATTTTTTGGCTTAAAAAATCTCCTGTTACTAATAATACCTTTTTATCATCCAACATTTCGAGCAAAGTAAATGCTTGAGTAAGTCCCACAATGTAACCGGCACAACCTTGTGAAATATCTTGGCAAATTGTTTCCGCAGAAAAATCAAAACGCCCTTGTATAATCGTACTTGTAGGAGGAATCAAATGGTCTGGCGTTGTGGTAACCACCACAATAGCTCCCACTTCTTCTGTTTTAAGAGCATTAGCATCTAACAATTGTTGGATACCAAAAACCGCATAATCGGAAACCGTATCATACTTCTCCCCCAATCGCTTTTTGTTAAAGCCCATAACTTTTGCCAAACGCATATTTTGGCTTTCCGGAAAAGAATAATTATGCATCTCATCCTTAAAAAATACCTCTTGTTGAGGCATCACCGTGATGATAGAGGAAATCCGCTTGTTTTTAAATATATGTTTCATTATTTTTTCGATTGGGAAATAGTCTTTTTTAAAAGTTCTTCGATGCTATCAAGCGTAGAAAAATTTTCAGGAATAATATCTGCCCCGCTAATGGATACATGATATTCTTCATCAAAAGCATCTACCAAACTAACGATGTCAAACGAATCAAGCATGCCTTGTTCGATAAAGTTTACATCATCATTAAAATCAAATTCTGGACGAATTTCGGATAAAATTTCTATTATTTTTTGTTTCATATTTTTATATCTTTTCCTCTGTAAAAATGTTTTTTCATTTGTTTTCATTGTGAACACTTGTAAATCCCGCAATTTTCACGTACTTTTTATTCATTAAATACCACCTAATGTTATTCCACCGTCAATTTTCAATGCGCTACCTGTTACCCAAGAAGAAGCATCGGATAATAAATATATTGCGCCATTGGCAATATCTTCGGTCCGACCGAAGCGTTGTAGTGGATACATCTTCATCTTCATCTTCATCTTCATCACTTCATCATAAGATGTCAGAGCATTCTCCATATTCAGGATTTCCGTGGGAACAAGCCCCGGCAAAATGGAATTAACGCGGATTTTTTTGCGAGCCAAATCCAAAGCCATCCCTTTTACAAAACCATCAATCGCACCTTTGCTCGCCGCATACAAGGAATGTGCTTTAGAGGCAAAAATAGTTCCTACGATGGACGAAAGGAAGACGAAAGAGGCACCTGATTTTATTTTATTGTTTTTCACTAATAAGGATGTCAATAAAATCGGTGCAAATGTGTTGGTATTGAATTGATTCTCCACCTCGCTCCTTTTTATGAATTGAGGAGCTACCAAAATACCTATTCCCGCGCTATGCACCACACCATCAAGTTCTGAACATTGTTTCACTAAATTTTCAATACCCTCTTCGGTAGATAAATCTGCAACAACTTGTTGATGACCGGAACCTTCAAGTAAAACAAAAGTCATATTTAGTCGCTCTGAGTTCCTGCCCGTAATAAGGACGGATGCACCCATTTTTGTACATTCAACAGCAATAGAGCGACCCAAACCAGACGATGCTCCGGTTATTAATATCTTTTTGCCAGCTAAGCTAAAAGGATTATACATTACTTTGATTCCACTAATTTATGTAAGTCTGCTATTGTGGCGCAGCTTCTGATGTCCGCACCGGTAATCCGTTTTCCCAATTCGTCATCCACCATGGATATAACTGACAAGGATATTAAGGAATCCCATTCTTCTAATTGTTTAAAATCTGTTGTTGCTGCAAAACTTGATTTGGGCGTGTTGTCAAATTGCTCTGCAAATTTCTCGATAAATTGTGATAGTTCCATACGCATCTTTTTTTATTTATTATTTTTATTAATTTAATTGGTTAATTAGCCCTTTATAGGTGGGTATTTCACAGATTGGACTCACTTTTTGGTTGGGACACATCCTAACCGTAATCTTCTGTAAGGTATCATCGGTGCCGACTTCATAATATTCTTCTACACCATCCTTTTGCATAGTACGAATCATGTCTGTCCATCTGACAGGGTGCGTAATATGAAGAATTAAATTGTTCTGTATTTCCTCAACATCCGTATGAGGTTTTCCATCAACACACTGATAAATAGGAATGTGAGGCGTTTTAAAGGGAGTCGCCGCAATAATTTCCCCTAATTCTATGCGCGCTTCTTCCATGTATGGCGAATGGAAAGAGCCTCCAATAGGCAATATTACCGCACGCTTGGCACCTTCGTCCTTAAATATTTTACAAGCACTTTTCACTCCTTGCTTAGAGCCTGTTATAACCACTTGCCCCGGTCCATTGTAATTAGCAAAATAAAT
The DNA here is from genome assembly GCA_025999735.1 of Bacteroidia bacterium. Classification (GTDB taxonomy): domain Bacteria; phylum Bacteroidota; class Bacteroidia; order Bacteroidales; family Marinifilaceae; genus JAISHE01. Next base: position 14,641 of record BNXR01000024.1, read on the forward strand.
TGGTTCCCCCGATTCGTGTGAGATTTCTTGTAACCTTTTTTCGATATATTCATCCGGAAAGCCAATAACAGCACCCATTGCCGTATCAAATTTCTCACACACTTTTTGTGCAATCAAAGCCCTATTTAATACTAAATTCAATCCATCTTCAAAAGATAAAGCACCGCTCACTACCAACGCCGAAAATTCGCCAAGAGAATGACCTGCCACAGCAGCAGGTACAATATCTTTCTGTACAAGTGCCAATATCGTGCAATACAAATAAACTGCCGGCTGTGTATTTTTAGTTTCCATCAGTTCCAATTCCGAACCATGGAACATAACATCTGTGATTCGACGACCCAATTTTTCATTTGCCAATTCAAATAAGTCCTTGGCTTGTGGAAAATGAGCGTAAAGGTCTTTTCCCATGCCCTCTTTTTGACATCCTTGCCCGGGAAAAATAAAAGCTTGTTTCATTCGTTCTTATATTTTTTACGCAATTCAACAATCCGTTTGACCATCTTATCGGTATCGTAATCACCGGCTTCCTTGTGGCGAAAATAATCCTCTCTGAGTAATCCCCAAAAATAAATGTCATGATACGTCCCGTTTTTGTAAACAGCCTGTCTGCCGATGCCCTCATGCTGCTGAAAGGAAGCCTCACACATAATGCGTGTCAATTTATGCTCTACCAAACTATTCCCGTAAACCCGATTCATGTTTAACTGAGAAAATTCATAATCTATAAATCCGGTGACTGCTTCCACCCACGTCGTGCCATCGCAAGCATCCGAATCTCCTAAAACCAAACCGCCTTGACAAGCCGTACGGTTAATATAATCTATGTCGTTAATAGAGCAATAGCCTACCATTTTACGAGACTCATCATTCAGGCAAATAGCCAAATAAATATTCTTCGTGTTATTGAACATTTTATCTTTTACCCATTCTTTCTCCATTTGCGAAGAAACGTATCGAAAATTGCCCCCTGTAAGGGACTGAATTTGAGTGTCATTCCGCCATTTGTTTATCAGGATATAGTCATCCTCCTCAAAGGCTCTGAAAAATATAGATTTCATGGTTGTATATTTTTATTTATTGTATTTATGTATTTTTCTGTTTGGGAGTACATTCTATTCGTCGTGCCATATTTTTTTATTGAATTAACGCTGCAACATACCTACTTTCATACTGATTTCTTTTGATTTATATATTTTTCTAATTGTTTGTCAAATGTAAAAACTTTTCTTGCTGGCGAGGCTTTGTAAGCCTTGTCACGTAATTATATTCTTCCCTTTTTCCCTTCTACAATACGAGCCATTTCCCTTCTTTTCTTCCGCCTTCTCGTATCAACCGCTTTTCTTTTTTTAATTGTCTTATGTAATTTGCAACCGTTCGTGTTGTTACACTTAATTTGAATGCAATTTCACTTGTGGTTATAGTTGGTTTGTGTTGTATTAAAGGTAAAATTTCTTTTGTGAAATCTTTTGTGAAATCTTTTATGAAACCTTTACCGACATCTCTACCCTTTACGCCACCTTTTACGCTAGTTTTACCGAAATCTTTTGTGAAATCTTTTGTGAAATCTTTACCGACATCTCTACCCTTTACGCCTTCTTTTACGCCAATTTTACCAAAATCTTTTGTGAAATCTTTACCGACATCGTGGGAACTTGTTTTCTGTTGCACATAACTAACTGTTGCCAAAAAACCGTTTGGAACTTCCTCACATTTAAGTTTCATTGTCGGATACTTGTCAAGTTCTTTGCGAATACGGCGAAAACCACTGCCGTATTTTTCAATATCTCCGGTAAGATAAAATGCTTCGGCAATCATCTTATTGCGGGCGTTTGCTTGATATTTATCAGTTTTCAAATCTTCAATGGTCAGGTCGCCATATAGTTTACCCGGATTATAGAAAGTCACACAATTGTCGAACATCTTGATTTGCACATCAATAGGATTTAGATAATCGCGATGTATCAAACAATTTAAAATCAATTCCCGAATGGCAGGCAATGGATATTCCGAAATTTCTGTACGTTGCGTGGTAACTCCGGTAATTTCAAACGCCACTTTCATTTGCGAGTGCAGATATTTCTGCGTTTCTTCCACGGCATCAAACAGTGTCAGACGCAACATTCTATCGTCAATTATCGTTGAGGGAGTTTTAAAACGCCCCAAATGAACATTGTAAACGCTTCCTTCTTTGGCAAAAAGCAATACAGCCGCATTCGTGATGCTCTTTCCGTCAACAAATTTTAATTTCACCAAGCACTCTTTTGGCGTTCCCTCCAAACTAAAACGCCCAACAGAATTTACCTTGTCTATAAATCTTTGTATCTTTTTTTCGTCCAAATCTGAGTATGAATGTCTTTTTGCCGGATACGAATCCCACGAATACTGCATAGACTGCAAATAAACATCGGAAATTTCCTGCACCGACAGTAAGTGATTGGAATTTTCTACTCTCTTGTAGTATCTTCCACGACAAGCAACAGGTTTTACAGGATATTCCTGAACGCGAAACTCAAGCACATCTACACCATCATAATCAACAATTTCAACATCCGGTATAATTTGCGGCTGCGTTTTATTTTTTACTTCGTTTACCCAATTTTGCAAACTTTCCTTTCCAACAATAAAGTTTTTGAGAGATTTCCCATGATCATCCATGCCGACAAGTACCCGCCCTCCTTTGGTGTTGGCAAAAGCAACCAACGTTTCAATGACATCTTCATTGAACTTTGGTTTAAATTCTATATGTTTTGTTTCAATGTGCACTATTCAATTGTATTTCAAAATCACCCACTCTCCACTTCTCCCGCTGGCGCAGCTTTGTAAGCCGTGCCACATAACTGAATTAACGCTGCAAAGTTAGCATTAAATTTCCCAATTACACACAACCGAATAAATTATCAGATAAACTACGTTTCCGCGCTTTTGCATACCTTTCGGCTCTCTCAATAACAGAGTGCTCCATTGTTAATGTCAATTCTGCGTTCATCACTGTTGATTTAACATATTTATTCCTATCATTTTTATCATTTTCTCCATATCATTCTCATCCCAACGCTGGTCAATAGGCAATGGCAATAATTCATTTACGAATGTCTGCTCTATCCCTTCACTAGATACCCACTCCAATACATTTTTCCAGTAGGTGGAAACAAAAATTTTGTTCGCTATCAATTTACTTCTTAAACCTTCCTGACTACTCCAATAGGGATAAACCATCGGCGCAACCAAGGAAGTGCGACCAAAGGTAAACTGATTACTTGCTCGCAATTTTTGATGCACAAAGTTAAAATTATTTTTCCGCTTTTCTCGTATCGCGTCATAATTTAGTCCCGTTAAAAGAGTATCTGTGAGTTTAGACATCTTTTTAATTGCTTGACACTCTAAAGACTGGTCATTTACACAAAAATCCGTATAACCAGCCTCAGCACCAAATTCAATTCGCTTCACTAAATGAGACATCCGCTCGAAAGAGGTATCTTGTTCTAATTCATCGTTCAAATAGGTGTCGGTATATAAGTAGGCACCATCAGGAACACCAAAAAATTTACGGGCAGAATAAAAAGTATCAATTCCGTTTAGTGGGGGAGAAAAAAAAGCCTGACTACTATCAATAATCACATTTTTAAAGCGTGTTGCCACCCGTTCCACCGTTTCTTGCTTCACACCATAGTAATTTGTATAGAGGAAAACTTCATCCGCATGCAGACCTTTTTCAAAAATGGGGTTTAATTCATTGTCTATATGGTAGAACTCATAGTCAAGTTTTAACTTTTCAATAGGCTCTAAAATCACCTCACACGTGTAAAAGGGAATATAAATTTTACGATAATGTTTCGCCCTCAAAATATACTCCAAACAATTTCGAGCTGTGTTTAGTTTGATTGCATCTTTGTGATAATGCTCACCTTGGTTTAACTCTAATTCAAAATATCCACCTATAGCCCTATCCATCTTTTATATTAATTCGTAAGTATCCAACAGTTCATTGATATGTCCCACCGCATTAAACATCATCACATCCAATATGGACAGATTGGGAACAAATTGATTTCTAAATTGTTGGTATTCAATCGCTTTTGTTTTAAGAAAATGTAACTTGATATTATTCTGTTCAAAATCTGCTTTATCATACAACTCTATACCCCCTATCGCATTGAAATACTCTGTTGCATGTAAAACAGAGCAAATATGAATCACTTTGGCTTGAGCCCTCAGTGAATTATCTTTCTCCTTTAAAGCAGACGAATAACTAAATTGGGTGTTAAAATTCAAGTATTTAGCAATTTGGATAATACTGTTTCCTACAAATTGCGCTAAATTTTTATCCTCATAAGTAAGAATAGTCTCCATGAGCGGAAAAACCTCAGAAAAAAAAGGTGCTTTTTTGTACGCTGTTTCTATTGTTTTCAAAAGTTTAGTCTGATTGTCTGCAACAAAAATTTCATTAATCAACTTATTGGGGCTTGCACCCATCAGAATTAAATTGAATAGATAGTCTGCACCATTCAACAGCAGTTTATTTCGATTAATCCATCCCCCTTTAATAAACATATATTACATATTTATCCACAGCCTTTATCAACTGAAAATACCCAATATACGGGAGAAAATATGGCTGCATAATACCGAGTTTCATATTATGCCGCCTTTAGGTACTTATGTAAATACCTGTATATCAGTGCTTTACATGGTAGGGGGGGTAATTATCTCATCTTTTTCACATAATACATAGTTATCAAGCATATCGTTTATTTCCTCCACAGAATTAAACATCAATACATCCAGAATGGACAACCCCGACTCAAAATAATTCCTCTTTTGATCGTATTCCGTTAGTTTTACCTTATGAAATTTTAATTTGATACCAGCTTTATCATATTTCTCTCTATCGAAAAAACTTGCTCCTCCCGGTGGGTTCCAATACTCTGTTACACCACCTACCGCTTTACAAATATGAAGTGCCCATTCATCGGGAGCGCTGGCTTGTTCTATATTTAGGTTCATCTGGCTAAAAATCACTAATTCTTTCTCAAAGAATAAATATTTGCAAATTAGTTCTAATGACTTTTTGTTCAAAGATACTATGTCAACATATTCGTTTTCAAACAATTCATTTAATATACCAAGAACTTTGTAATAGTGAGGCGCCTTCTTTTTGTAAGGCTGTATTTGTGCCAAAATCTTAGATTTCCAATTTTGCTCGTTGTCAATTAAAATATCTTTTATAATTGTGTTTTGTTCATGTTTTAACAACGGAACTTGGATATAGAGCCATCCTTCATTTTGCTTCAAAATTTTATTTCTTTCAATCCAACCATGTCTAATAAACTGGACTGTATCAAAAAGGATAAATTTATCCGTTTGCTTTATGAGGCTAATATAGCCAATGTAAGGCAAAAAATATGGTTGCATAATACCGAGTTTCATACTGATTTTCTTTGATTTATATATTTTTATTGTTTGTCTAATGTAAAAATTTTTCTTGCTGGCGAGGCTTTGTAAGCCGGTTCACGTAACTATCTATGGCTTTTATATATGCCTTCATCATTTTTTATTTATTTTCCAATACCCGCCTTTATCGGGACCGATGCGCTCTAATAAGCCTTTGGCTTTGAGTTTTTTTATATTCCAATATATTCCATCATTTGTAATCCCTAACATTTCAGATAAATCCTGATATGGTATATATATGGGTTATTATTATTATTTTCCCCGTAGTTTCGTGTCTTTCGCTGGCGGGGCGTTTCCGGATATTTCATTTATTGCAAAATTATCCATTTTCCGCCAAAAGCCGATCCTTCTCTCTTCATAAAGCCTTCTTTTTTCAATTTATCAATATGCTTTTGAATGGCAGATGTATTTATTTTCAGAAGTCCGGACAATTCATTTCTTGAAATTTTAGGATTGTCTTTTATGTTTTTTATGATTTGTTTTTGAACTTCTGACAATGTCTGACCACCTGTCTGACCACCTGTCTGACCACCTGTCTGACCACCTGTCTGACCACCTGTCTGACCACCTGTCTGACCACCTAATATTCCTTCATTTTCTAATACTTTTTCTGTAATATCAAAAGTTACAACAGACATATCTATTTCGTTACGAAATACAAGATTTGTTTGCGTTGATTTCTCCCATTGAAGCATTTTATCGAAACCATAACCTGCATTTTCAGCCAGTTTTACATTGCGGAAAAGCTTGGCTATAACAGGATTACGTGGCAAAGATACATCCACTTGTTTCAACTCCTCAATTGGGCGCGGAAAACTTCCTGGGTTTTCAAATTCGATACGATTTGAAAAAATGCGAACACGCGGTTTCATCGGACTGAAATAGTCGCTGTGCATCAGTAGATTAACTAACGCTTCGCGAATGGCATTGAATTGAGGACTGTCCTCGAAAGCAAATCCCATATCGTTCATTCTAAACGGCATATCAACGTAGCGTTTAAGCCGCTCAATAATGGCAAAATAATATTCCCACAAATTTTCTTGTTCTTCGAGTCTGAAAGTGTAGCGCGTAGCAGCTTCGGCATACGAACGTCCGGGAATTTCGAGCAAATCAACCCTGAAATCGGGAAATGTCTGATTGATAGGCAGATTTTTACCTATAAACAGTAATCCGCCATAAGTTAAATGCTCGCCATCCACTATTTGCAAACGCAACAAAAATTCATCATCGGGCAATGAATTGTAATGTAGTCCCGGATTCATTCGTGCCATATAATCGCGATAGCGGAAAAGCGTAGTACGATTCAAATCATCAAGCGTTGTCCGAATCACTGGACGAGCCGACATAACACCAAAAAGCTGGTCGCGCAGTAAGGCATTTATTTCAGATTCTGTTGCTCGTTGGTCGCCGCTGCCTGTGCGAATAAAAGTATTGCGTAGTGAATTAAAATATATCGGTTTTGGCTCAGACGAGGGAATGAAAAAGGCTAACACTTTTTTGCCCTCAAATTCATATTTTTTTAATGTTGGCTGAATCAGCACGTTGAATTTTTCGTGCCCACGAAGCGGATTGACAAAGTTTTGCTCCAACTTCTCGGCATTGTCAACACCTATAATTTCAAATTTCCTTCCATTTTGAGCAACGCCAAGTACAATCCAACCTCCGGAAGTATTGGCAAATGCCGAAACTGTTTCCCAAACATTTTGGGGCAGTTCTGATTGGGCGGCTTTCACTTCAAAATCCTCCCATTCAATATCCGACAGTCGAGTTAAAAGTTCTTGTTTTGTCATTTTCTACAACAATATATATTCCCCGTCAATCACCAAATTTATACGATAATTGGTGTTATGAGCATCAACATCCTCTGTTAATGTCAATTCTGCGTTCATCACTGTTGATTTAACATATTTATTCCTATCATTTTTATCATTTTCTCCATGTCATTCTCATCCCAACGCTGGTCAATAGGCAATGGCAATAGTTCATTTACGAATGTTTGCTCTATTGCCTCAACAGATACCCACTCCAATACATTTTTATCCGTCATTTTTTATTAATTTGCCAATACCCGCCTTTATCGGGACCGATGCGCCCTAATAAGCCTTTGGCTTTTATATATCCCTTCGTTCCCATCCTTAACTACTACAAATATTTTAATTGCTTCAAAGCAAACAAATTTTTGTACATTTCCCCTATAAATTTTGTCTGATATTTTTATTCGGTTGTGTGTAATGGGGAAATTTAATGCTACCTTTGCCTTGATGGTTTATTGTAATCAGTCAGTGTAACAAAGGAAAACCCATTTTTCTCATAAAAATTCAATGTATTAACATTGTTTAAGGCATCAACAGTGATGAATTGGCATCCTGCTTTATTGTTGTTGCGAAAACCTGTGGCGATTGCTTTGAGAATTTCGGTGCCATAGCCACGTCGTTGAAACTCCTTATCAACCGCAAAACGACCAATTTTAGATGCTGGAAACATGACTATCTCTTTCATTTCAAGAAGAAAAGAATAATCAAAAATTATGTCATCTAATTCTTGTTCAAAGTCTTTATCCATATGCGGATTCATGCGTAAAAGGTCATTCTGAAGGCTATAATAGGCTATGGTTTTATCATTGTTTTCACACAAAAAAGTTGTCAAGAAAAGATATTTAAGATGAGTTTTAGCATCATTAAAAAGGAAATCATTTAAATCGGACACACCACAATCAAACGGTTTAATAGCACAAACGTCAAAAAGTCGAACAATTTTGATGTCCTCCGCTTCAAGGCATTTTATAAATTCAGTAGAATACGCCATGAGAAGCCTCTACTATTTTTTGATAATTTTCTTCCATCACTCTCAGTTCTTCTTTTTTAGCCGCTAGTTCGGAGGGGGAATAAGTGTGCGTCAAGGTTTCTACAAGATTTTTCATAAACCTTTTTGCATCCTCACCTTCCATAATTGGAGTACATTCTATCCGTCGTGCCATAATTTTTTATTAAATTAATGCTGCAAATTTACATAAAATTTGAGTAATTCCAAGTGCGTAAATGAAAAAACTGTTTTTTTCAGGTGGCAGGTAATAATCTATCATTTTTATATATGCTTTCATTAAATTTTATTAATTTTCCAATACCCGCCTTTATCGGGACCGATGCGCTCTAATAAGCCTTTGGCTTTGAGCTTGGAAATATTATTTTGAACAGCTGTTTTTGATATTTTAAGTTGCTGTGATAATTGGGGTATAGTCACAAATTTATCATTTTGCATCAATAATATTATCTTCATTTGATTTTCACCCAACTTTTCATCCAACTTTTCATCCAACTTTTCACCCAACTTTTCACCCAACCTATCATCCAACTTTTCACCCAACTTATCACCCAACTTATCACCCAACTTATCACCCAACTTATCACCCAACTTATCACCCAACTTATCACCCAACTTATCACCCAACTTATCACCCAACTTATCACCCAACTTATCACCCAACTTTTCACCCAACTTTTCACCCAACTCTACGGCAATATCTGAAACATATTCTAATCCTTTTTCGCTTTCTACAGCCTCTTCAAACTCTGCATCTACGGTCAATATAGTCCTATCAGGATCATAATTTTCTGTTAAAACGGGTTCTGTCCAGTCGGTATCTTTCCAAACAGACTGTATATTGAACAAGCCGCTACCCGCCCGTTCTCCAATATCAATCAAAGCAAACATTTTGAAAATAGTCGGATTACGAGGGTCGCTAATTCCCCCATCCATCGCTTCTTTCATATTGGGTCGAAAAATACCGGGGTTGGCAAACATGATGTTTCCCCGTTTTTTTTCAATCACAACACCACGTCGCCCGTAATAATCAGCATGAATAACAGTATTCGCCAACGCTTCCCTCAATGCAATGTGCACGGGAGTATCACTTGCCCGTTCCACTGAGTTCCGAAGCCGGAAAGGTATTTTTATATCGGATGTCAACTTATTGACCACCTTAAAGAAAAAATCAAAGACGTTTCCACTCCATTCACCCAAGTTGGAAACAACCCTGTCGCTCCAACGCCTTGCATCGTATATCTCCCTATAATCCAGAAAATAATCCGGCAAAATTTGCGTGATAACATCCTCTGTGCCAAACATTATCAGACCGGCCAGAGTAGGCTTGAAACCACCGGACTCCGCCCGCCTTAAAGCACCTATTTTTTGAAGAAAAACACTATCTTCCAACCCATTCCAAATATGCACAGGTTTCAATGATTTGAAATGATTGCGATAACGCGCAATACTTTCCACATCCAAATCACCAGGATTCAATTCATCTATAACCGTGCTGTCGGCGGGAATGTCCGATTGGTCGCGCAACATTGCTTTCACCTCCGCAAGTGTACAATGATAATCCCCTTCGGCGTTCCTGCGATAAGCACCTCCAAGCAAGTCATTATTGATATACACAGGTTTATCATGTCTATCTGCGCGTGGCACCTCTATGACAATTATCTCTTTCCCATCCACTTGCAAAGCGTAAATATGACGTTCGGGCAAAATATTGACACTAACCTTCTCTCGATTGTTTAGTTGGTCCCAAATACTCTGTATTGCTTGGGTTGTATTCGCTACACCGGTTATGACTAATTTTTTGTTCATTTCCGATACACCGAGCAAAATAACACCACCATCTGAATTAGCAAACGCAGAATAACTTTCCCAAAGACTTTTCGGCACTCCACCTTCAGCCTTTTTCGCCTCCATCCGAAAATGTTCGCCAGATGCTATTATGCTTTTAATATCTATCATTCGTCTTATAGTTCGTATGCTGTCTTGTAACCTTATCTACAACAGATAACAGCTAATAAGTTACCCCAACCGATTCTTTTTAAAACGCTCTCCTGCAAAAACTTCATCTACAACCGTAATCTTCACAGGCACTTTGAAACTTTGTAATTTTTGCCGACAGTGCTTTATCCGTGTAGCCTTGCGAAAAGAAGGACTATCCGACTGTTTGCCTTTTGGCTAAAGCCCATAAACATCGTTGAGCTTGTTCTTTGTCACGACAGTGCAGCAATTCACTTATGTTATCCATATGGGTCAGCCAACTCCCTTACCGCTTGATGTTAGCAGTAGCTGTTCGTGCCTCACGGCTTAAACTCCTCTCACGATGGGCAACCTTTTCAAGGAGGCTTCGCACCTAATCATTACTGATAACGCACGCTCCTTTAGGCTACTATCAACGGAATGATAGGTTCAGACAAAGGCTGAACGATTGTTTATGCGACTTCTTGTCGCACTTTCGCCGCAAAAGTAGATGAAAATTGTGGGATTTCCAAGCTGAAAATTAAATTGTTCCACTATCTACATTAATATTTTGCCCCGTAATGCTCTGTGCCTTTTCAGACAATAAAAATGCCACCGCTTCAGCGACTGAATGTACACTTGTCGGACATTTTAGTGATGTCCTCTTATAGATTCTATCCTTTTGCTTCTCATCTAACGTTGCGCTCATGGCTGTTTCCATAAAACCGGGTACGACCACATTGGAACGTATTCCCAATTCGCCCCATTCCCGCGCAGTATTTTTTGAAAAGGCTTCCAATGCTCCTTTGCTGGACGCATACATTGACAAACCCTTGTAGCCTGTATGCGCACTTATGGATGATATATGGACAATAGAACCTTTTGTGTGATGCAATAACATGTTCCGAAGAACATATTTAGTCAAAATCAAAAGTCACTGAAAAATATAGGTTTCATTGTAGTGTATTTTCATTTATCGTTGTCATTATCTTATAATTAAAAACTTTCCTGCTGCCGCAGCTTTGTAAGCCGGTTCACGTAACTATACTCTTCCCTTTTTCCGTCAAGCAATAGCGTTGCTTGGGATGATTAGGATTGGCAAATTCGGGTGCTATGTAACCCTGTTCCAAAGCAGGTTGTATGTAATTCAAGCGAAAAGATTCCCTATGATGCAAACTTAATCGTTCCATTATTTCCGAAGTAGTTAAATATCCATCAAGTACTGCCATCAAATGTTGAACTTGCGCGGTAACTTGCGCGGTAACTTGCGCGGTAACTTGCGCGGTAACTTGCGCGGTAACTTGCGCGGTAGTTTTCTCCGTAGCTTTTTCAAGGACAATTGACATATTCTTACTTTGTTTTTTTCTTTTTTTCGTCAAACAATAGCGTTGATCGGGGTGATTGGGAGTTTCCGGATATTTCATTGAAACAACCCCCTGCTCCAATGCAGGTTGCAAGTATGAAGTCAAAAAATTATCTCTTCCATTTAATAACAAATGTTCCATCATCTCTTTTACAGAAAGTGCTTTATTATTAAGTATTAAGATTAATTTTTCTACTTGTCCTGTTACTTGTCCTGTTACTTGTCGCCACAAAACCGTTCTGAATGTTGCTTGTTGATGAAATTCGGGAGTTTTCAAACCTAATTCTTCGCAAGATTTAATAATATCTGTTGTTCCCGTTCCTGCTTTTTCAATCGTTCCTGCCAAGTACATAGGCTCAGCAAGCAAAGGATTAGTGGGCAAAGAACCATGCAAAGCGGATAAATCTTCAATGGTCAATCCGAATGGCAAATGACCGGGATTCCAAATTTCCAACCTATCCTTAAAAAGCATTACCTGAACACTACCGTTGCTCGTGTAATTGCGATGGCATACGGCATTGACTATGGCTTCTTTTACGGCAAACATGGGCAATTCATACTGCGCGGGTGCGTTCATAGAGGTATCACGCACACCAATACTCAAATCAATTTTCGACAACACAAAATCCACCGCCTGCTCAACCATCTGAAAAACATCGCCCTTGTAAAAATCAGGCGGTGCTTGTTAAATCTCGCTGCATGGTCAAATTCACGTTCCGTTGCAGAAATACCTTTCTTATCAGTATTGCCGTATTCGCTTCCAAACAAACCAATATAAATATCCGATTGCTCTACTTGTTCCAAATATACAGCACTCGCCGAACGACTGTTTGCAGGTGTTTCTTCAAAAATAAACGCATCAAAGAATTTACCAAACAAGGCATCTGTTCGCAGATAATCGGCTAACATTAGCCGTTCTTCCGCAAACTCACTCTGCACACTGCTTATGAAAATTTTATAACGCATTTATCCTTTCGTTGTTCATTTCACGTAACTATATTCTTCCCTTTTTCCGTCAAGCAATAGCGTTGCTTGGGATGATTAGGATTGGCAAATTCGGGTGCTATGTAACCCTGTTCTAAAGCAGGTTGTAAATATGTTGCAATAAAATATTTTTTATTTGCTATTTTCAACTTATCCTGTATTTCCTTTCGCGACATTTCCCCTTCCATTATATCCAGCAGACTAATTAACAGCGAATTAACTGGGGGGG
>BNXR01000025.1 GCA_025999735.1 Bacteroidia bacterium
CCATCTCTTCTTTGCTCCCATGCTTGATACCTGCCCAGTCGAGCCGTATTACTGGATAGCGCTGTGTCCAATCCCATTTATCATAGATATAGAGACCTTCAAACAGCGACTGATTGCCTGTGTAAAGTTCCTCCAGCGTACTGACAAGCAGCGACTTCCCAAAACGGCGCGGACGCGAAAGAAAAATAATATTTGAACTTGTAAGTTGGAGTATTTCTTTCGTTTTATCAACATACAAAAGACCTTCACTGCGCAATTTTTCAAACGACTGTACCCCTATCGGTAAATTTCTCATGTCTTTGGTTTTAAAAATATCCGCGAAGGTAAGCAAAATAATTGAAGGGCGCAAAAATCTGCGCTCTTCAATTATTTTTGTTAATTATTTTTGTTAATTATTTTGTAAATCGTATATTCGATATATAATAAACAACATCATCAGCTTCGGTCAGGTTGCTTGTTGCTGTCGTATAGAATGCCAGCCAAAACACCCTCCAATGCTGACTCGCACCGCTCGATAAGTCAATGGTTATATCCACCCATGTTTCCAATTGGGCGTCTGTAAAGCTTGTTTTCGGAACTGTCCATAATCCTTGCACACTCGCCCAAGGAGATAGGTCAAAGGCAGCGGTCCATAATCTGTTCATGATATATGGACTTACCTCTCTGTGTTCATTCCCCCACTGGCTAATTTTGCTTAGGGCAGGCGGATATATTTTAAATTTGAAGTATCTGTATTCCGTCACGTTGGTTTGATATTCAGGGGGAAAAGCAAGTAAAAAAGCAGGTACTCCACGTTTAAACTTGACTTTGTAAGTATTTTCCAAACCGACTCCTGCTGGAGCATCCGTTGCAGGAAAAGTAGTAGCTGTTCCGCTAAGTGCGTTTTGTATTGTAGGATCCGTAACGAGTGCATGGGGCACTAATACTTCGTTGGGATAGGCAACCAATTCCACCTGTCCTGTTGATACGTAAGGTGTCAAAAATGCATCCATTGCCGTTCCCAATGAATTGGGATAATAGCGTATTTTGGTGATTTGGCCTGCATCCAATAAACCCTGTAAGGCCAGCAACCCGTCAATCGATACTGTATGTCGTTGCAAGAAAGGTGTCCAGTTACATCCGCCCGTTTTCACACCCGAAATGGTCGTTGAAGTGAAAATATGGGTCTGTATGGGAAAATCAATGCCCTCACCAGTCAAATCTATTTCTGTCAATGAAGGGAAATAGACCACATCCTCCAAGGTGGTTAATGTTCCGGGCGAGAAAATCAATTTGTTTATACCGGTAACACCATTTAGTGTAAAATTGTCAATTCCATTGGCGCGAATCATGACTTCTTCAGCTGGATAAAAACGGGAATCGGCGGAAGGTGTGTTCACCACAATAGTACGTACCATATCCACACTGTCGAGGATGCGTGCGCCCCCTACTTTAGGCCAACCGTGGTAGGTGATTTTAATTTCAGTCGCCGCTCCAATAGCCAGATTAGTTACATCAAGTTGAGGGACGGTCACGTCTCCTGAGCGGAGAGTTCCACTACGGTCTTTGTATTCATACGAAAAGCCGTCGCAATCCATCATCAAGGACGAAATACCGGAAGTCCACTCAAGACTTGCCGCTAAAGACGTGGCTGAAGCTGTTAAGGGTTCTACGGTAATTCTTGGCGCGTTCACATCTGCAGCATCCAAATCTGTGCTTGTAAACGGAGTCAGTTCGGTTTTCACCGGTACGCTTTTGTTCCCCAAATCGTCTATGGTATAAACAGTGAATCGATACAATTTCGACTTCGTTAGCCCGGTCACATTGACCCACGAGCACACACTGTCAAGTGGAAACACCTCGTCGTCGTATTCGACGACCATCTTTGTGGCTCTGCCCAATTTAACTTGGCTTGACGGAATACGTCCCGCTTGCAGCAAGTCTATTTCCACTCTATCGAAACCCACACTACCATTAGCAAAATCAAACTTGCCGGGATAAATCGTTTCTTCGGAAGCGAATTCTTTCGCATTGTCATACATTTCACTACAAGCTGCGAATAGCATCGCTATCGCAACAAAAACTAAATACTTTGTCTTTTTCATATTCTAAATTTTAAATTATTCATTTTTTCTTGCCATAGAGCGTGATTTCAGATAAACACCACGAACTCCCTGAGAAAGCGGGAGTACTCACTTCATAGCGAAACCATCGAGCAGGTCTTGTGTATTTCGGCTCATCGGGATATATGTAAGCCTCATCTCCAGCTTGTCCCAATTTGAAAAATTCCAACGCATTCAAGAAGGTGGGCATGGGTATGATATGTTCCGACAGAGGCTCCCATGTATCGGTGCCTTCATCTAATGCATACATTTTGTAGCGATTAATGTTGTCCCGTCCATAATACACACCACGGGCACCAATCGGCGTGGTAGCATTATCGCCATGACGCTGGTGAGTGACGATGCGGCTCAATTCGTAAGGTTCGCCCAGATCAATGATGATATTAAAAGGCAAATCGCCGTCTGCCGGCTTACCCGTACGGGCACCCTGATAGGTGAACATATAATTTTTTATATCGCCCGCATCAATAACTCCGTCTATTAAATTTATAGTCCGCCCTTCACGTTGGTTCCCTTGGAACATAGGTATGCCAGCAATAGTATCGTTAGGGAAGGGAAGACGCCAACCTGATTTCGGAATTTCAACATCCGACAATACAACTATATCTTCGGCCGCACCTGCTTGGATGATATTGCCATAGATATCGGCAACACGCACTTGAACATGTACCGATTGACCGGGCTCCAATGTCAGGTTATTGATAAATCGCCTATCCTCCGGTTGCACGGAGGTAAATACCGAAGTCAGTTTACGCGGCTTCCCGTTTAACTGAAAACTATAATCCACATAGATACTAACGGTTTGTTTTTGTTCATTTTTCCAATTCACATAAAAAGCACTGAATCCGGGTTTTACAACAACTGATTCGGCTACTTTTCTAATGGCAGGTTTCTTAGGGACAACCGTAACCGGTACGGCAGTAGAATGATTTCCCGCACGGTCCACTGCATACAACTGAACGGTATATGTGGTGGAGTCGGCAAAGCCATAGACATTTAGCGTATCGACAAAATAGGAAGCCGTAAAATGGAGCGTCTCATTTTGCTCGGTGACGTATTCGGCTTCGATACGGAGCAAGTCGTTGTCGGACGGAAATTCATAAAAAAGGGTAACGCTTCCTCCGTCAAGCGCTTTATAGTTCAAAAAAACGGGTGCGCCAGGAGGAACTGTATCACCGGAATTGATTTGAAACATGGTGCTTTCGGTGCAAGACTGCAAGCCCGCAAAAAGCACTGTCATCGAAAATAAATATTTTATCTTTTTCATATTTGTAATTTTTTTTAATTATTAATTTTTTGTCTGAATCCTGATTTACAGGATTTTAGGATTTTCAGGATTTTGATTCAATTATTTTTATCCTGTTAATCTTTTAATCCTTTAATCCTGATTCAGAACATTTAATTCCTACATTCCTACATTTCTACATTCCTACATTTTTTCTACCATCCGGGGTTTTGAATCAAATTGCTGTTGGTGTTCATCTCATCCAAATCAATTGGCCATAGATAATCCCTGCTGGAGAATCGGTTGGCTTGTATGGGGCGCAACATAAAAAAATTGCTCGGTACCTCCCGCACCGACCAGCCCATGATGGGAGTGTTAAATTCGGTATGTGCTCTTCTGTGGCGTACCATATCCCAATAGCGAATACCTTCAAACGCCAGTTCAATTCCCCGTTCGCGAAGGATAATATCCCTCAGCCCTGATTTGTCAAGATGTTTATTCGGATGTTTTGTCAGTGCCGGATCCGCCCACACAACTTCCACATCGGGAATGCCAGCTCTCTGACGTATCTTGTTGAGAGCGTCATATACTTTTTGAGAAGGACCCTCATACTCGTTCAACGCCTCCGCTTTCATCAGATATAAATCAGCCAAACGGATAATGGGATAAGGAGCCCTTATGACGAATGACCACAGACCGGATTTGGACTCGGGATGTACGAATTTTTGCGTGCCAATGCCAGTACATAAGTAATCGTTACCTCTACTGGCACCCCATCCCTCGGTTGAATTGGGATAAAAAGTTACGGCCATTCTATTGATATGCGAACGCCAATAACCACCGGAAATACCCAAATTGGCATAGAAACGCGGCTCACGGTTTAGATGAAACTGTATGGTCCGCGTTTGTGGCTGCAAAAGCCCCCGTATATTCTCATATCCCAGCGAGTCCGTTGTAGGACCGGGGGTCGTTACCCAGCTGTGCACGCTACTCATGTCGAATGTAAGGTCTTCATCAATCGGAAGACCGTTGCGGGTGTAATACCTTTCCGCTACCTGATAGCTCGCCGCCAACCAATTCCATGCAAAACTATTACTATTGGAGGCTCCTCCAGCTAATTCATAACCGTTCAGCGCCCGAATTTGCGCGACAGTGGCCAAATCTCCGACTTCCAGGGGATTAAGATTGCTGAGTCCCCATATAATTTCCTTGTTCCAGGGGTCAGTAACGACCATGCGCACATTGTAATACTTTTGCAGTGTCTTACTGATTGCATAATCTTCCACATCGTAGGAATATGGACTTTTGTCGTAGGTATATAAATCCAGCCCCTTGTCCAGACAGAGCTTGATAGCCGCATCCACCGCATCAATGGCTTCTTTCCATTTTTCCGGATTTTCAGTCATTGGAAAAAAAGGCTCTCCATCGTGGTCGAGGAAACCTTCATAAAAATCTTTGTTCCCGTTGAAAAAAGGACTTGCTCTGAAAAAGAGCACTCTGGCTTTAATAGCAGTTGCCGCAAGTTGATCCACCTGACCGAGCGTTGTGGTTGAAGTCTTCAACTCTAAGTAAGGAATAGCCTCGTCCAACAAACGGATGATGTAGTTAAAACAATCTTCTACTTTGGAACGCTTTGGGAACATTTCGTCACCTCGGGCTTCAGCCGACACTATTTTATCGGAAATAATAATGGGACCATACTTTTGCAGCAGCAGAAAATGGTAGTAGGCTTTCATAAATTTTGCTTGCGCTGCCCATTGCTTTTTTTCGGTATCGCTCATATCGCCAACGCCGTCAATGTGTTGCAGAAAAATATTGCACACTCTGATTCCCTGATACAGTGGCTTTCCACCCGTTATCCCTGCTCCCGCCCCCGTCCAGTTTCCCAAGAGGGGCTCGGATGTTATTTGCTGACCTTGCATCACTAAGGGGGCATAGCAAAATGTTGCATTCGTATTATTCTCGAACACCTGATAGTCATCGCCCAATGTCCATGATGTCAGGTTGACTCTGTCGTCCTGAGGCATATAACTATATACTTTGGCTAAGGCGTTCCAAGCCTCTGATTTCCGGGAAAAAATATCCTCCAATGTCACCACATTGTCCGGAACCACATCCAAATAATCTGCGCACGATGGCAAGAGGAACATCGCCGCGATGATTGTTGTATAAATATTTTTTTTCATATTCTTAATTTTTTAATTTTAAATCTTTGTCTGAACTGTGATTTTAATATGATTTTCATGATTACCATGATAATCATAATTTTCTATAATCATACTAATCAAATTAATCATATTAAAATCATGGTTCAGAACATCTACATTTCTTAATTCCTAAATTCCTAAATTCCTACATTGGGCGACCACAAGGGTCGCCCCTACATTTCTACATTAAAAAGATAGTTGCAATCCCACGTTAAACTTTCGGCTGAGCGGGTACGCTAACCCATTGGCACCCATTTCGGGGTCCCACATTTTGAATGGACTGACGACAAATAGGTTTTCCGCGCTGAAATAAACACGTCCGCTTTCCAAGCCAAATTTGCGAAAATAGGTGAAAGTGTAACCCAATTCTGCCGATTTCAGTCTCAAAAAAGAAGCGTCGCGAGTCCACCAAGTGGATGCCACCCCTTGGTTGTTGTTTATAATTCCGGTTGATAATCGAGGCCAAAAAGCCTGAGGGTCGGGATTCGTCTCGCTCCAGTGGTTGTCGCCAATAATAGCCAGCGCATTCCGTCTTTTTTCAAAGGGCGCTATGCCATAATTAGTAGCACCCTCCTTCGTATATTCTCCCAATGGATCAATAAATACAGAAACACGGGCATTCCCCTGAAAGAAGAAAGAGAGGTCAAAATTCTTGAATCCAGACGATAAACCAAAGCCATATTGTATTTCCGGTACGATGGGATATCCAATGGGCACAAAGTCATTGGCAGTCACTACGCCATCCCCGTTGATGTCCTTGTATTTAATATCTCCTGCCATATAAACACCAAAATCCTGTTTAGGCGAGTTAGCAACTTCCGCATTATCCACAAACAGCCGTTCGGCAATCAGCCCGTAACCTTGATTGATATTTTGACCGACATGTTTCAGATATTCGTCGGCATAATTTTTCTCGTCCAATCGCAAATATTTATTGACGGCATACGTCATATTGGCACGTCCGGTTACCCATAAATCAGTGCCAAAGAACTGTTTGTAATCAATGGAAGCATCTATTCCCTGCGATTGCGCTTTACCGACATTTCCGCTGATTGGCGCCTCAAACCCCGCCGAGGCTGTAAGATTTTCACGTTCCATATAAATTTTATCGCGAACATCGCGATAGAAATCAACTTGTAATTTCAAGGCATCGTCTTTGAAAAGACCTAATTCCAGACCTAAATTGGATTTAGTAGATACTTCCCAGGTAATATCCTCATTGGCATAGCGCACCGTTCTATATCCACCATATTGTGTCATAAAATTTCGGCCCCAAATATAGCCGCCACCGCTACCTGCCGTTATGTCGGAAAGGAACCAGAAACGACCTGCTCTTCCAGCAATAGCGTCATTGCCCACCAAACCATAAGTGAATTTAAATTTCAGCGTACCGATGACATCTTTCATGGGTGCCCAAAACGATTCGTTAGAGGCCAACCATCCGGCACCGATAGAAGGGAAGAAACCGTATTGTTTCTCTCCGGTAAATTTTTCCGAGCCGTTATAACCGTAAGCAAATTCCACGAAATAGCGTTCATCATAATCGTAAGCTAGACGTCCCGAATTTCCCATGTTCCGTTCTGGCAAGGTACTGTAGATGGAACGGCTGTTTCCACCGGTGACAAGGTTTTCTTCCACCATACCCACGGTCATTAATCCTATGGAGTGGTCACCAAATTTACGATTCCAATTCAGTCGCCCTTCAAAATAATAGTGCAGGGAACCGTCGCGTCCGGGTTCCACATCTCCCAGATAGGATTGTCCGCCGGTTGGATTCAGCGCGAACAACTTGTAAGTTTCATCTACCTGATTATAAGAATCTATGGCATAATAAAACGGCAAATATGTTCTGCTGCTGGAATAAATACTCCATGTATTGACAGAGCCTTTTGCCTGAAATTTCAGATTTTCGGTAATAAAATCCAAGTCCTGCAAAAAGGTAGCCTGCGCCGAGACAGTGCTTTCGTTTTTGTCTTGATATCCCCTCACCATTTCCGCATAAGGGTTTCCTTTCATGCCTGCGTCCGTAAAAGCGTTGCCGAAAAGCGTGTGCTTGGTATAAAGATTGGCTTCGTCAGGTGCAAACACGGCGGGAAAATCCACCGGATTGGCATTCATGACCATTCTGAAAATATTGCTTGCCGAAACGTAGGGTCCCGTAAAGCGCTCAAACCGTCCCGATATTCTCGTATCTAAGGTCGACGTTTTTGACAACTTGAAAATGACATTGGTACGCAAGTGAAAACGGTCGATGTCGATGTTGTTGTTGAAATTGTTTCGGTTATCAACTTTCAACAAACCGCTTTCCTTATCATATCCTCCCGACACATAATAGGTGGCGATTTGTCCTCCGCCCGAAATATTCAGGTTGGCTTTGGTATTGTAAGTTTGTTTATTAAACAAAGCATTGTACCAATCGACATTGGGATAAACCATCGGATTCTCTCCGCTGAGGGTGGATTGAATTTTCTGTTCATCGTAGAAATAGCCCAAGCCCGAATCACGGGATATTCGCGCTTCATTGTAAAGCCGCATATAGTCCGTGCCATTCAACATTTGGGGAATTTTAGTAGGTTGAGATACGTTCATGTCCACACGGATATTGATTCTTGCTTTGCCTTCATGTCCCGGTTTGGTATTCACCAAGATGATGCCGTTGGCACCACGGGCACCATACAAAGCAGTAGCTACCGCATCCTTCAGGATGGAGAAACTTTCAATATCATCGGGTTGCATACGCGCCAGATCGTCACTGCTTGCCTCGAAACCATCAATGAGAATGAGTGGCTCAGCTTTGTAACCGAAGGTAGTAACACCGCGCACAAAGAATTGTGCATTGTCCGCACCCGGCTCACCGCTGGTCTGATAGGATATAATACCCGGTATCTTACCGGCAAAAGCGGTGGTAAGATTTGAAGAAGCCACTTTCAGGGTGGACGTCTTGACCGTCTCTATGGAGGCGATTACACTACTCTTCTTCTGCGTACCGAACGCCACCACGGTCACTTCGTCCAGTATATCACCCTTCGGTTTGAGTTGCACATCAATCTTCCGCTGACCATTGACAGCGATAGTTTGCGACTCATATCCCAAGAAGGACATTACTAAGGTGCCATCTTGTGGTACCTCAATTTTGTACGTACCATCGGGGTCGGTAGTGACACCCCGCGTACTTCCTTGCAGGGCGATCGCCACACCGGGCATCGGTGCACCGGTTTCATCGGTAATCACCCCGCTTACACTCACATTCTGTGCCCACATCGATAGTGGCGACAGAAATAATAATAATAGGATTTGTTTCATCATAAAATAAAAATTGATTAATTTAACACTTAGTAATTCTGGGTGCAAATATAGGTAGAAATTCTTAAATTACCCCCCCATTTAGTTAAAAATATATAAATAACTATAATTTTGAAACAATAAATGTTAAATGAATTGTAGAGACGGGGCATGCCCCGTCTCTACCCTTACCTGAAATTTTGGGTATAGGCGTAGCAGATTCTTCGCTACGCTCAGAATGACGGTGTTGGTTACGGTTATGATTTCGCATCCGTAGGTCGTTGACCTACGGTTATGAAGATGTTGTCTTTCAGACAAAAAGCTGACCTGAAAGGTCGGACTTTAATAACCGCAGGTAAGCGTAGCGCAGCCTACGGTTGGTAGGTAGGTAGGTTTATCATTTCCCAACCGTTATCAATACCAGTGAATGAGGCGGTAGTGACACTTTGCCTTTCTCCACCTTCAACACTTTTTCATAAGGCACTACACGGTTCTCAGCCCCAATATCATTGTAGTCGTCAGGCGAAGCGCCGCTCAGGATAGTGGCAGATACTTGCTTGGGAGCTGAGCCACCCAAGTTTTCAAAATCAGGCGCAAACTCAATCGCCTTATCGGGATGTTTGTTTACAATTGCCAGCACAAAGCGCGTTTTCGCATCATTGCAGGTTACTGCGACATCTAAAACAGGCGTTTTGCTATTGTCGCTCACCAAATTTTCCGATCTTACCTGAACCGGCAATACATTCTTTTCCAATTTGTTGGCATATAGCTGTAGCACATGGAAAGTTGTCCGCTTCACAATGCCTTTCGGATGCACAAACAGTGCCCCGCGGGTATTTACTATTGGAGAAAACCCGCCGATTTCGACATCGTTACTGTTCCGTAAACAGGTGTTGAGAAAACATGCTGAAAACAGCGCATCCGCCATCGTATAAGTTGAATTGATGTCATTTTTATCACGTTCTGCTATGAGAGGATTTTCTGCGCCTCCACCCGGAAAGCCCGGATGATGCCAGTATCGAAGGTTCCATTCGTCGAAAGCAATTTTGACTTTGCCACGAAGTTTTGATTTTTCGAGAATAGAAATAGTGCTGGAGATGCCGTCTGCCGGTTGCTCTGTTCGCATCATACTTTCAAGATAGGTCAATGATGTATTTCCGTAATAAGCATGAATGGAAACGTAATTCAAATACCTACCTGCGTTTTGGAGTAAGGGTAAGGTCCAATCTTCTCCGGCTGTTGCTGCAGCAAAAAGTTTTATAGTAGGGTCGGCTGCCTTCATTAATTTGGCGGATTCACGAACCAGAGGCCCCCATTCTGCGACTGTCTTGGCACCTAATTCCCAACTGCCATAATTTTCATTACCGATACTCCAATATTTGACGCCTAACGGTTCTTCCACACCGTGTGATTTGCGAAGCTGCGCATATTTGCCGATGTTGAGGTTGCAATATTCCACCCAGTCGCTCATTTCTTCTGCGGTTCCGGTACCGGCATTGGTGCAGATAAAAGGCTCAGCGCCAATCAAGCGACACCATTTTACAAACTCAATGGTTCCGAATGTATTCGGATCTGCAACGCCCCACGCTTTATCCAAAGCCGGTTGACGGTTGGGACCTACGCCATCGAGCCAGTGATAGGACGATACGAAGCAACCGCCCGGCCAGCGCACAATCGGAACTTTCAACTCGCGCATGGCCTCAACTACATCGGTGCGGAAGCCGTCCTTGTCCGAAAGGGGCGAACCAGGTTCAAAGATGCCACCGTAAATTTGTCGGTGAAAATGTTCGATGAACTGACCATATATCATCGGGTTATATACTTGTGGCTTGCTTTCTTTCTCAAGCAAAAAACCGTTTACCGGTGTTTGGGCATACAATGGAACAGATGCCAACAAACATAGTAAACATCCTAAGTATCCTACTGTTAAACTAATCTTTTTCATTTATTGAATTATTTTTTATTTAGCCTTTAATTCTTCGCTTTAATCCGAAGAATCGTAAACGAATTAGGTTTAAAAGTAAACTTAAATGTTGTGCCGAATCGATGATAGTCTTCTTCCACCGGAAATATCTTTTGCGGTTCGGCGAATGAATTTTCATCGGTCGGTGCATTGGCTGACAGCGTGATAGCTCGGCCATCGCGAGATACTTCCTTGAGACCTTTCAAGTCGATAGTTGACACCCAGGGGTTATTCCTGGCGTTGACTACTTTCAGGAGCAATTCTTGGGTCGATTCGTCGTATCCGGCGAGCGCGAAATTGCGTTGTTCGATTTTGTCTTCGAATTTACCTATTGAGATATCGTCTATAAATAACTCTACATCAGATGTGTTTACAACGAATCGGATATCATACCACTTGTTGGTTTCGAGGCTGTGCGGGACGCTCTTTGTTGTCCGCACCGCATTCCCGTTTTCGAGCTTTTCCACGGCGGTTCTCGTATTTCCCCAACCGGCTATGTTGAGATAATAGCCGTTTTTGTTACCATCCTGCATACCGAAATAAATGAAAAAACCTTCTTTACCGCCTGTCTTGCGGGCTTTCAGATTCAAACTGTATTGTGCGCCTTTGAAATTATTCCATATAATCATTGCACCCTTTTCTTCGGATGATTGCGATAATATGCCTGCCTTTTCCATCCATCGACCTTTTAAGCCATCCCAATTCTCTTTTCCTATTTCCGTTTGCTTGTCACCAACCGTGAGGTGAATATCTTTAAATTCGGCCTGCGTATCCCAAGTGCCAAGTCCAAAAGCGCCTTCGCCGAATTTGAGCACTTCATTTCCCAGCGACAGTTCGGTTGATACATTGTAGTCAGGTTTGTTTTCTGCAACCATTTTTTGCACGTAATACGACGAACGTCCCACGACACTATCCGCACTGAGGCGAATGAGGTTAACCGGCCATTCCCGGTTGTTGCGGTTTTCCAGCAAGGGCGCATACGAACACATCGTCACCAAATCGCCGTTGCGTTCCATGCCGAATATGAAAGCGGCTTCGGAAAGTGCTCCCAGCATATTGCCCGCGCCCACCTGGCTGTTGCAGGCATATTCTCCGACATAGACATGATAATCACCACGTGGTTGCTTGTCGAAAATAGTAGTATTGGCAAAGAAATAATTCGGATTGACATACCAATGCGGGTCAATCATATCGGTCTTTTTGACCCCTTTCACGCCATCGCCCAAACCATGGTTGGAGATGAGCGTCAGTTGGGGATATTTTTCCTTGATGGCTTTGTAGAAAATATCGAACCGCGCGTCGTAAACAGGTCCACCATTTTCATTGCCGATTTCGACATATTTTAACGGAAAAGGTTTCGGATGTCCTGCGGCGGCGCGTTTGGCACCCCATTCGGATGTAACATCACCCAATGCGTATTCGATAGCATCTAAACAATCATCCAAATAATAGGGTACTTGCTTGTCCGAACAAGCGTCTCCCATACGGGCTTGGCAGCCAATTCCGACATTGCATACATACATACCGCCGGCATTGACGTCTTCGCAAAATTCTAAAAATTCGTGGTATCCAAATCCATACGAACAACGGTAGCCCCACGTATCGTAAATTCCGGGACGACGAGCAGGGTCGCCCAAAGACTTCTTCCATTCAAAACGATTGTCCAAACTGAGACCTTCCACCACGCAACCACCGGGCCAACGGACGAAAGCCGGTTGGAGGTCTTGCAAAAATCCAGCTACATCCTCTCGCAAGCCATTGGGATGGTTTTTGAACGTTTTTTCGGGGAAAAGAGATACATAATCCAGCGACAAGGTTCCGGTTTGATTTAGTTCGATGGCTAATTTTCCTTTACCGTCCGTAGCCGATGCAGTGAGTTGGGCGGTATATTCTTCCCATTTGTTGTGGCTTTTCAGGTCGAAAGATTGTGAAGCAAGTACCTGATTGTCAGCCGACAACAATTTAGCCGTTATTTTTCCTTGATAGCTGCGGTCTGCATTTACATAAAAACGCAGTTTATAGTGCTGGTCTTTTTGAAAACCCATTCCCCAGTAACCGCTGTTGATAACGGAAACGGGTTTCGAGGCATCCGAAACCGTAACTTGCAGTTGTGTGGGTGCTTCCGCAAACAAGGGATTTTTCTTGCTCAGGCTGACCTTCGCTTTCGTGGCATCGCTCAGCGACCAGGCCGGAATATCCTCCGGATTCCATTTGAACGATGGATTATGCACTTTTCCGGAAAGGTGATTTTTCACAGGTGCGGGATAGAGTCTGCCGTCGCGCACGCTATACCCTGTGGGGATTTCTTTTTCTTCAAAACTGCGGTTCTGCACTAGTTCGGCATAAAGCCCGCCATCACCGGCGTGATTGATTTCTTCAAAGAAAATGCCGTACATTGATTCGGACACTTTGGCGCCTTTTTGGGCAAAATCGACTGAAATACGATTCGCCGTTTCGGACTGCTGTTGACAAGAAAGCAAGACCAATGCCCCTGCCATGAGATAAACATTTTTTTTCATGATGTTCTTTATTTGTATTTTGTGATTCTCTTATTTTTACTTTCCAGGTATTCAATCAGTTCTTTCGGACGGTCGGTCTGGATAATACTCGCGCCGTAATCGATGAGCCACCCCCAGCAGGCATCCGGTTCGTCAACGGCGCGTTCGTCGTTATGTCCGGCATTCATATTTGCCCACAGTGAGTTGACCCATACACGACATCCGCTTGTCTTCATCGCTTTGACCGCTACATCCATCGGAGATTTTTCGGTTCTAAAAATAACCTCAAAGGCAAGCGGTTTATAGTGTTTTATAAAATCGTCAACGATGGTGTCCAAGCCTTTGGTATTGTCGGCAACTATCGGCATGTAGATGATTTGATTCAATAAATCGCCGTATTGTTGCTTTACAGCCGCGTATGGTCGATACCCTTTATATACCACTTGCTTTTCCGTGCCGGTTTCCTTTAACACTTCCTGCACTTTATCCATGTAGTCGGAAGCTTTGTCCGCGTTTACTAAAATCTTATCCTTGCAGAGGAGCATCACTTCTTTTAATGTGGGGATTTGTTGAGTTAAAACCACCCCTAAACCATCTTTCAGATAAAATTGCCGTAGTTCGTCCAGCGTATAATCTGAAACTCTACCTTTGCCTGTTGTTGTCCGGTCGATAGTACCATCGTGCATCAGCACAAGCACACCGTCTTTGGTCATTCGGATGTCGATTTCCACCATATCAACGCCCATTTTAATGGCTCTTTCCATCGCTTTTAGCGAGTTTTCGGGTGCATTCCGCCAATCACCGCGATGTGCCACTACAAAGACGTAGTTGCCAGAAGCATCATGAAGTAAAGATAGCAACGAATCGGCTCTGGTTTCACCAACGATAGCACGTCGCCCTTCCGGATGCCTTAATATTTCAAGCCGGAACGCGCCTGGCCATGCTACCAACCACGAATTGATACGTCCCCCTGCATGAAACTGCCAGTGAGATTCGAAGAAGGCTTCGTTTTGCGAACCTGCCGGACGAACACGTCCATTGATATTCAAGGTACCATCCGAAACCAATTGACTTCCATTTCTCCATATGGCAAGTGCTTTTTCTCTCCATTGTGGGTCACCGGTAAGGTCTGACAGCTTTATCCAGTCCGTTACCCAATACAGTGCATAGTTATCCAAATGGTGGTGTTGCACCGACACAGAGGTCGCTCCGAACGTGTTGTAGCCGTAAACGGAGAAATTATCATCTGCGGGATATATTCCTTGATAATGCCACATCCATGTGGACAAATAATAAGAAGCGGCAACGGCATTATCCAAATATTCACGGTCGCCGGTAATTTGGTAAAGCATCAACGACGAACGCAATAAAGGCATCGACGATTCTTTATCGATACACCAGGTATCCAATGCCCCGGCGGTAGTGTATCCATCGGTGTTCAATTCATTCATGTAATAGTTGTAAGCCTTTTGTGCAGACAACAGATAGGATGGGTCCTGTGAACGCTTATAGGCTTCCAGCATGGGCGGAACCATGAAACAACCGATGGTTCCTTCCCGCACATACGCCGTTCCGTCCGGTCGCCAGCCGCGGGCGTATACACCGTTGGCTTGTTGGTCTGCCTTGACAAAATCACAGATACCAAAGGCGACGCGCTCGTATTGGGGTCTGTCTTTTCCGATGGTTTTGGTCAGGTCAAAAGCCTCAAAATAGTTCAAAGCCGCTGCACCCAAATTGCAGGCATCCATTACAAAGTTTGTGTTATTACTCAAAATATTGTCGTAATGAGTAACAAATAAACCGTTGGGCAAAGGGCAATGTTCCGCCCAAGCATCCAATGTCGCCAACCCTTTTTCCAATGATTTCGGGTGTTGATTTCGGATGTAATCCACTAACAGCGAATTGGCAAGGGAAGCGTTTTGTCCGCACCAGCCAATTTCGTATTTCCCGCCCTTGCGCTGGAACCAACCTTTCTCATCCGACTGTAATCCGATGCTGAAGCCTTTAAACGAGCCTTCTTCCGCCCACAATGATTCGGTAGCATAGCGGATACCTAAATCCCACAGTTGTTCCGCTTTTTCAACGGCGACAACCGGTTTATCGGCATACTCCCAAGCTTTGTGCATAAAGTGTTGTACGGCTTGATGGTGCGGCTTCACGACGCTGACAGTGAGGTACATGGTCAATGTAAGGCTCTCGCCTTTTTTTAATTTCAGATACTTTCTAAAACCTTGGCTATAGCGGTCTCTATTAGAATATGTTTGTGGCAATTCTTCTTCCGGCCATATCAAACGATGAACGGTCTGTTTTTCCCGTGGTTCTATGGAACAGGAATAATCATTTCTTTCGCTGGTGGGCGTATCGCCCCAAGTGGCTACGGCAAAGCGGTCGCCTTCCGAGTACAGCGCACCGGGGATGGGCGTGCGCCGATAGGAATAAGTGCGCCACTGCCCGTTTTCTTGCGCTCCTTTGGGTTCTTTCCCTCGTCCGTAGTTGTTGCCATTGTAAGATACCGCAGGAATCATCCAGTAGGAACAGGGTGAAGCATGAATAAAATCCAGAGAGATACTAACCGAATCCACATCTTTGGCGACCGTGTATCGACGAGTGATTTTAAAGGTAGCGGGGTCGATGGATGTTATGGCATCAGAAAAACGGATGTTGCGTATTTTGCTGTTCGCCAATTGACCGATAACCGTATGATCGGCAGCATGTAACAACAGTGTCCCCTTGGAGTTTTTCCAATAAAACACATCTGAACGGGTTGTTTTGTCCACAGACAGGGTATAGGCAGGTGAAAAACTCACTCCTGCGAGAACGGTTGCGATAATAATCTTCTTAAAAAGGGCTTTCATTCTTCTTTCTTGTTAGTTTTTTACTTAAACTTACAGTAAGTGTCTAACTGCACACTTACTATTTGAGCGCAAAGATACTGTTAGTTTTTTTATGTACAAAATAATAACCTACTCTCTAACAAATAAACTAAAAAAAAACAAACACTTCTTCATTTTAATTTTTTTATTATTGTATTAATTTTCTACATTACTACATTGCCCAAAGGGCTATTTCCTTTATTAATTTAGAAATTAAGAAATTAAGAAATTAATTGCTACATTTTTCAATTTCTACATTGCTACATTCCTACATTTCTACATTCCTACATTTCTACATTCCTACATTTCTACATTCTATCCTGCAACCGACTTCTTTTCCACTGAATGCGATGCCCAGCAGAATGATTTTACGGTCAAGAAATTGTTCGTAATACCGTTTATCATAAATTTGCGCGATGGCTTGCTTAAGCAAGGTTTTCAATTTCTTTTTGGCGTGATATTTCAGTTCTACCACGATCGCCACTCCGTCTTGCAGCAATACCGCATCCATACGTCCACGGTTGGTAATCTTTTCGCTTTGAATATTGAAACCCAGCATGGTCATCCACATTTGAAAGATGATGTGATAACGGGCTTCATTGGCGTCTTCGTACATATTGTCTTCTGGCTGCAAAGTGTAGGAAACACCGGCAAACATTCTACGCATATTAGTTGTAAAGCCATCCTCATCGCAAACAAGAATTTGTTGCAACATTTCCCGTCCAAGTGCCGACATGGTTGAAAGGGGATAATTTGTATATGCACTTAACAGATGTTCCATCAGCGACTCTTTTACCTCCATGTTCGGTACTTCAAGGGTATAAAGGGGATTGCCGTTAGTCACTTCTTTGTTTTTGACCGTCAGATAGCCTGTCTGAAATAATAAAGGGACATCATCAAGAGCCTCTGGATCGTAACTGTCAAAATCCGTCTGAACTGCCACTATCGGTTCCAATATGGTTTTGACAAGACCGTGTTTTTTGAGACGATTAATCAAAAAAGTAGGTGTACCCGTTTCAAACCAGTAATTGGAAAATTCTTGCCTCTTAAAAAACGGCAGGGTAGAAAACGGATTGTAAACCGATGTTTTGCCATCCCACGAGTAACCATCGTACCATTTACGAATTTTTGCCAGCAAATCTTCCCTTGTCATATTCACGTGTACTGCCGTATTGTCTATATATTCCGAAAAATCGCGTTCCAATTCTTCCTGTGTATAGCCGCAAATAGAGGCATATCCTTCGTCTAACGTAATGTCGTCAAGGTTGTTCAACGCTGAAAATATGGATACTTTGGCCACTTTCGTTATGCCTGTCATAAAGACAAATTTCAGGTGGTCGTCAGTGGCTTTTAGTCTCTTATAAAAAGATTGAAGAAACTCACGTACTCCTTCTGCTTCCGGTTTACCCACGGAATCCAATATGGGGCTGTCGTATTCGTCAATAAGAACCACCACTTTTTTGCCTGTTTTCTGGTGCAATGACTCTATCAATTCGGAAAAGAGGCTGGAGGCATATTGGCGGGTAAGGGCTATCTTATTAGTTGCAGCGATGGACCGCAAAGTATCCGACATATCCCTTTCCATCTTTTCCCCGCTACCGTGCTCTATATTTGTCCAGTCGAGCCGTATTACCGGATATTGCTGTGTCCAGTCCCATTTGTCGTAGATGTAAAGACCTTCAAACAGCAATTTATTGCCTTCGTACAATTCACCCAACGTGCTAACGAGCAGTGACTTTCCAAAACGCCGCGGACGCGAAAGAAAAACAATGCGCGAACTTGTAAGTTGGAATATTGTTTTTGTTTTGTCCACATACAAAAAACCTTCACTACGCAGTGATTCAAAAGACTGTATCCCTATCGGTAATTTTTTCATGACTTTTTGGCTTTAAAATATTTACAAAAGTAGATGAAAAATCGGATATTTACAAGCGTGCAAAATGAAAATAGGGTATCGTTGCCAATTGATGAGTTATAATGTTGTTATTTTTTTTTGAGAGCAATGATTATTTCTCTTTCGAAAGTCTGCGGCACAACCTTGTAAGCAGGAAAAATTCCCCTACAAGTGCACCCTACTCCCGAATCGGCATAATCCAAGTTGAATGTGATACCGTCCTGTTCTTTCAATTGATAGGTGTACGTCGCTTTTGTTAAATTGTCGGTGCTGAATGGATGAGCATTGAAATTAAAATGTTCATTAACAGAAAATTGCAACCCTTCACCCGAACTGTCGGTCATGCACACCCAGCGGTTGTCGGTACGAAGACCGTAGTCTTGCGGGAGGAGGTATGGCTCGTACATATCCTGTACCGTTGTGTGATAAATACCGATTTTGTATCCGGTTTTTCGGTCGGGGTAGTTTTCCTGAGGACCGCGGCCATACCAATCTACTTGGTTTAGACTTTTATCCAATGTCATGGTGAGACCGATGCGGGGAAGCCATAAAGGCATCCGCCCTTCTGGTTTTAGCGTATGCCGAAGGATGATTTTTCCGTCACCGCTAATGAGCAAATCGGTTTCGCTACGGATGCCGTATTCACTTCGTCCAGATAGGGATATATCTTCTATATGGACACGGATGTTTCTGTCGTTTTTCTCTACTTTAAAAGCAATGGGTCGGTGTACTAAACTGTTCACGCCTGCCGAATACATTGCTGTAGAAAGGTTTTTTCCAAAACCTTCTTTCCAGTTGACTACATGTTCTGTTTCCGAATTCCACTCATCCAGTTCATTGGCTAAGGGCGCACGCCATACATTCAGTTCCAACGGTGAACGTAGCAGTTCCTTGCCCTTAGATACCATAGATACCAATTGCCCTTTCTTTTTGTCGAAAGTATAACTGAAATTGTTACCAGAAACAGTCACTTGCTCGGCTGTTTCCGAATATGTCGGCGCAGGAAGATTCGTGTTTGCTTGAGTGTCGGCTTGCTTTTTTGCTTGACCAAACCAGGGTAATTCCAATTGGTCCCACGCCACTTCGTGTCCGGCTTTTGCCCAGATTTCGTCTTTTTTCAGGGACGAAGAAATTAAAATGCGATATTCCTTCCCTGCTTCCATGGTTGGCTTCGTAAAAGGAATGTGGATGATTTCTTTGCTCAGCGGTGGCGTTTTCAAATTCAATTCGCCTTGTTGCAGGATGTCACCGTCAGCCTCTAAGAACCATTGTGTTCGGTAATATCCGGCATCCAGAAAATGGTTTCTGTTCCATACTTCGACGGCTCCTTTTTCAGCATCTTTCAAGGAAAAGGCGAGCGGTTGCACGGTTTTCTTCATTTGCCACATTTCCGGTTGTGGTTTTCGGTCAGGCCAGATGCTACCGTAGGTGCGGGCACCTATGCCGTAACTGAAGAAAGTCCCTTCGTTTTGTTCCTTTTCAAAATCCAACCAGAGTACGGCTTTTTGCGGGTCGTATTGATTTATGTCCACTGCCTCGGTGAAAATGCCGACATTATCCAGCAAGGCATCGCAGATATAGACCGATGTTTCCTGTCCGTGTAATTCCGCATTGCGTCCGATATTTATCGGAAAAGGGAAATTGCGGATGTTGCCAGAAACTTTGCCACTTGCTTTTTTTTCTCCATCAATAGACAGACTCATCTCTTTTCCGTCGTAAACAGCATGGATGTCGTGCCAGCGGTATTCCCAATCCGCCGGAAGTGGGGCGAAAATGGCGTATTTCTTATTCGTATAAATGTAAAATTCCAAAGAATCTTTGCCTTTTTGCTGTATGCCGAACTGATAACCGCCTTTGGTCAAATACGAACCGCAACTGCTGCTTAGTTTGCGGGGATAAACCCGAAGGGTGAGTGTCAATTGGTTGGAGGTGATTTCGACATTGTCTTGACGGTAAACCTCCACCCACTGGTCGTGTCCATTCAAATCGAGTACGGTATTGCCCCCTTCTTTCACTAAGGTGGCATTACCCATCAGGTGAGCCGGGGTATGATACGTGGAAATATCCGTCAGCGAGCGAATTTTTTCCGTAAGACCCGGACTGACAAAATCCCATATCGCGCCACCCATCAAACGGGGATAAGTGTAAATCACTTTCCAGTAATCGTCTAATGCGCCGCCACCATTACCGGCAACAGAGAGGTATTCGTCCATAAACGACGGACGACGGTTGGAACCGGCCACATTCGAGGGCAAACCAAACTGCATCTCCAATTCAGTGGGGATCGGGTAGCGCGGTCCGACGATGTCTTCGGCATAGTGGTCATCTCCATACATCCAATAGCGTGTAGGGTCGTATTTTTTTCCTTCTTTGATTACTTCTGCGATATTGTTGCCGCCTCCACTCTCATTTCCGGCACTCCAAAACAGCACGCTGGGATGATTTCTATCGCGCAGTACCATCTGTCTACTGCGTTCCCTGAACATTTCCGCATATTCCGGTCTTTTGGAAAGCCCGGGTGCATATACTTCGTTGCCTGCTTCATCGGTGATATACAATCCATAATCGGTGGCATGTGCTTCGTCGCCTGTTTCATCGATAATATACAATCCATATTCGTCGGCTAATTCAAGGTATTTGCTTACCGGAGGATAATGGGAAGTGCGTACGCCATTGAAGTTGAACTGTTTCAGCAATTCCATGTCTTTCCGGATGGTGGCTTCGTCCATGAAGTGTCCGGTTTCGGGATGTTGCATGTGAGAGTTTTGCGCATGCACTTTCAGTGGTACGCCATTCAGATAAAAAACTTCGCCTTTGATTTCTGTTTCCTTAAATCCGATACGGGCTTCAGCTCGGTCTTGTACCTTCCCATCCGATGTTTGTAATTGCATTTTCAGCGTATAAAGATAGGGCGTTTCGGCTGTCCATTTTTTCGGATTCTTGATTTCTTTCGAAAGTTTCAATGTCTTTTTTCCGACTTTATCCATGGTAAAAGGGTCGCTTGCCCATTCTGCTACTACTTGTTCCTTATCAAACAGAGAAGTTTTTATTACAAAAGTAGAAGCAGTAGGCATAGTAGAAAAAGAAGCCGCTGCTTGCTCGGTATATTTTTTAACATCAATATTCAGTTGTAAATTCGCATGGGTATAAGTTTCATCCAAATCGGTAATCACTTGCCAATCAAACAGTCGTACAGCTGGTGCTGCGTATAACCACACATCGTCGAAAATACCGGCTAATCGCCAATAATCCTGGTCTTCCAGATAATAGCCGTCGCAATACTTGATAACCATTACGGCTAAGGTGTTTGTTCCCGATTTTAGAAAGGGTGTGATATTGTATTCGGCAGGTTCCTGTCCGCCTTCGTTGTAGCCGACTTCCTGTCCGTTGAGCCATACGAAAGAGGCGGATGCCACTTTTTCGAAACGTAGAAAAACTTGTTTCCCTTTCCACGATGACGGGATGGTAAACGTTTTTCGATAGGCTCCGCTTGGGTTGTATTCTCGTGGCACAAAGGGTGGATTAGCCTTGAAACCCAGGCTGACATTCCGAAACAGTTTATCGCCAAAGCCTTGCATCTCCCAGTTGGAAGGCACAGGAATAGCTGACCATTTCTTATCGTTGAACCCTGTCATGTAAAAGTTGGTGGGAATCCCTTCCGGCGTATCACTCCAAAAAAACTTCCAGTTTCCATTGAGCGAGATATGTGTTGCAGGTATAAAATACGAGCGTCCCTCTTCCTGATTCCACTCAAACACGGATGTGTTCTCAATGAAGCCGGTATATAGATTTTCTAAAAACCGCTGCTGTGCCTGTATCTCAACACAAAGACAATAACACAATGCGAAAACAAGACAGCGTTTATAAATAAAATGCATATTAGTATTTATTTCCGTTTAAATGGCTTCTCCAACTTCGCAGCAGGTGCCTCACCATTCAAATCTAACTTGACGGCTCCTATCCGCTCAGCACCGCCGCGCCAGCCTTCGCGGGCGTTGAAATACATCAGCAGAGAATTTTCCCAACGCACTACGTCCAACTGATAAATAATCGCCGAACGCCAAGGGATATTCGGGTCGGGTTTAACAATCGGATTACAATCGGCTTCTTTCCATTGTAGTCCGTCGTCACTTGACAGCAGACGTATTTCCGAGCGTGATTTGCCTTCCGCATCAATATAAATCGGATTATAAAAAGCCACGTACCCTTTTTTGTAACCAAATACCTTAAAACCGCCGCATCCAAAGTTTCGGAACGACAAATTTACATCAGGTTCCAGAATAGGCTCTTCTCTTTTTACGAACGGACCCAAGGGATTGTCTGCCTCGGCGCAATAAATATATTTGGGTTCCTCATAACCGGCATCTTTCAAGTAAACCGTACCGCCACTGTAATACATCCGATAGCGACCATCCGGTAAGAGGATGACACATGGATTTCGCGCTTCTATTCTTGGTCCCTCACGTTCTTTTGGCAAATCCGGAACTACAAGCGTAACAGGTTCCGACCAAGTAACAAAATCAGTCGTTGTTCTTGCACGTATCACGACATGATATTGTTGTCCCGTTTTCGGGTCTTTATATTCGGTGGTAGCCGAATAATACTGTATCCAGCGGTCGCCATCGCAGAAAATGTATTGTACACCAATTTCCCCTTCTTCGTGGGAAGCATCTGTCCAGTGAAGCCCGTCTTTTGAAACGGAGTGAAAAAACCAGCTGTGCCACTTTGTATCATGCGAAAAACCATGAAAAAAGGCATGCCATTTGTCGTCAAATTTACCGGGTAGCAAAATTTGCGGGTCGCCGATAACCAATTCCTGCAGCCCATAAACTTCGGGGTCTATCAGTGGGTTTTCAGGCAGGTCTCTCCATCTTTTCTCTCCCCAATCCAGGAAAGTGGGTTGAGCCGGACCATGCTCAATACCGCGTTTCTCCCATTCTGCCAGAAAATAATCCAGTGCTTTCAGGAATCGCTTGTAATCCTTTTTTTCGGGCGCCGTCCACCCCACTTCGGCATAAGCAGCTATGCGGGGATAGACCCTGTAATTCAAAGCATTTTCGTCGGGCACCAAATATGTCCACAGCTGACAACCCAAGCCCAGCACCTTTTTTTTCTGTTCTTCCGTCAGACCTTCGGGCACAGGGGCGAATGAATAAGCCTTTTCCAAAGAGATGCTTTTATGGGTATAATCCAGATATGTAAATCGAGCATTTGAATTGACGACATCATACCCATCTTCTACGGCTTTTTTGACGAGGGACGGGTTTCCCTCCCAAAATTGAACAACGGCATCGGGGGCAAGATGCTTTTCGGTAGCATGGTCATCATTTTCTCCCCATCCATGGATATTCGCACCGGTTATTTCGTTCCAACCCATGAGGCGCCGTCCTTTGGAAGCAAGCCATTGCGACATTTTGTTAGTAAAGTCAATATGCAGTTCGGCAGGCGTTTTGATACCCTTCTCTTTCATATATTGGCTGACGGCAGGTGAATTTTTCCAATGACTATAATCCACCTCATCGCCACCGAGATGAATGACCTTACTCGGAAATAAGGCGATTACCTCCGTGAGCACATCTTGCAAGAACTCTATTACTTTGGGGTCTGTGACATCAAACACGTACGTTCCCATGAGATTGTCGGGTGTCTTTTTGGTACCTTCTTTTGGTATTCCCAACCACGGATAGATTTCAATCACTTCAGTGGCATGTGCCGGCATCTCTATTTCAGGCACAATGGTGATGTGGCGGGCTGTGGCATAAGCAACCACTTCCTTGATTTCTTCTTGCGTATAGAAACCTCCCTGGGGTTTGTCCACAAAGCCACTTTCATTACCGGTGGCGCCAAATCCTTTTCTATCAGGTGAAATGCGGTAAGCACCTGTCTTTGTCAGTTCAGGATACTTTTTGATTTCGATGCGCCAGCCGGGCATATCCACAAGATGCCAGTGAAAAACATTCATTTTTAGTTGAGACATATTATCCAACAGCCTGCACACAGCCTCTTTCCCTTTGAAATAGCCGGATTCGTCAAGCATAAGGGAACGCCAGCTCAAGGTTGGATAATCCGTAATTTTTCCGCATCGTAGAGACGGGGCATGCCCCGTCTCTACAGGTGAGGCTCCGAGCAACTGCCGCAAAGTCTGTATCCCATGCAAAACACCGGCAGGCGCATTGGCTTTAATGATGATTTGCTTCTTTTTTACGTCCAAAACATATCCTTCCGGTTGTTCCGGCAAGACAGCGGCATCCAACACCAAAATAATATCTGCCGTTTTCTTTCCTTCCTTCAAAACAGGATTGACAGTAGTAAAGAGGCGGTTAATCGCGTCTCTACAATATGCCGCTTCGTTTGCCAACTTCGGTGGGAACGCGATTGTCAGTTTATTTTTCAATTTGAAAGAACCAGTGGTGTATTCCACTTGCTGCGGTTCGGGCAGAACGGAATACGGGCGGATTTCGTCTTGACCGTAGGCAGTAAAGCCTGACAAAAGACAAGCTGCTAAAAAACACTTACATCCTGTTTTCATTTTTTTTGTTTTTATTTTTATTTTTACTCTTTTTATTTATTAAAGTTTCGCAAAGGTACATATTTTTTTAGTCTTTCACTGAAATTGTTGTCTTCAGCAGAATATTGTCGGAAGCGGTTCCTATTTGCAATGTAAAATCGCCGGGTTCGACCACTTTTTCCATTTTGGCATTGTATAAAGCTAATTCTGCGACCGGAAGTTCAAAGTGGACGGTTTTTGTTTCTCCGGCTTTGATAAGCAGTTTTTCAAAGCGTTTCAATTCTTTGACGGGCGTTACTACAGAGCTGATTTCATCGCGTACATATAACTGCACCACTTCCTTTCCATCCATCGTGCCGGTATTGGTGATGTCCGCTTCAATGTCTATGACGCCATCCTTCGTTAGCACATCCGACTTTACGCGCAGATTTTTATATTCAAATGCGGTATAGCTCAAACCTGTGCCGAAAGCCCACAAAGGGTCGGGGGTTGAGAACACATAATCATTTCCGGGTCGCTCCGGTGAGCCGGGTTTTTTGTAATATCCCTTGTCAGTAGGATAATGATTGTAGAAAACGGGTAGATGTCCCGTGCTTTGGGGAAACGACACATTGAGCTTTCCCGATGGATTCACTTTGCCAAACAGGATTTCGGCAATCGCAGTGCCCTGCTGTTCACCGCCATACCATTGCACCACAATAGACGGAATATGCTCTTTTTCCCAAGGAATTGCCGATGGTTTTCCCGCGACAAGCACCATTACAACCGGCTTTCCTGTAGCATAGACTGCTTTGATTAAATCCTCCTGTGCGCCGCTCAGTGCTATATCCGACAAATCACGACCTTCGCCGCTAATCGCGCTGGGAGCAGCGGTACTGGTCGGGTCGGGAGCAGAACTACTGGCGCCGACAAACAAAACGGCTACATCGCTCGTTCTCGCAGCATTGACGGCTTCCGCAATGCCGCTTTTGTCTTGCAAATGAATTTCGCAACCTTTGGCATAATTGATTTTTATCTTGCCGCCCGTTATCGCTTGTATCCCCTGCAAAGGCGTTACACCAAAGGCATTGTCATTTGTCCAAGAAAAACCGCCGAACTGTATCTGGTTGGCATTGGGACCAATCACAGCAATGGAGCGTAGCTTGTCTAATTGCAAGGGAAGCAACCTGTTGTCATTTTTCAGAAGGACTGCCGATTCGCGGGCTACTTCCAAAGACAAGCGGATGGCTTCGGGCGTATGAACGACTTTTTTAAGATTCGCTAGGTCAGGGATATTGGGTTTGTCGAACATGCCGATGGCAAACTTTGCCCTGAGGATTCGTTCTACGCAGCGGTCGATGTCGCGTTCCGAAAGTTGTCCGTTTTTTACCAATTCATTCAAATGCTTGTAACAGTCGCTGGCGACCTCGCTATCAATACCGGCAAGCACGGCTTGACGCGCTGCATCAGCCGGACCGGTGGCTGTTTTATGAAACGAATAAAGCAACTCAACCGACATCCAGTCAGACGACACATAGCCGCGGAAACCTAATTCACCACGCAAAATATCGTCCATAAACCGTTTGGAAGAAACAACAGGAACGCCGTCGTAAGCACTGTAAGCATTCATAAGGCTGTACGGCTGACATTCGCGAATGACATCGCTAAAAGGTTTAAGATAAAGGGAATACAAATCACGGTCGCCACCGGCAACCGAAGCCAAATTAAGTCCGCCGCTCGGACTGCCGTGCGCCACATAATGTTTCGGCGTACAAATAATATTGTGTGCGTTAAAAGCCTTGATAAAAGCAACGCCCATGCGTCCCACCAGATAAGGGTCTTCCCCGTAGGTTTCCTCTACGCGACCCCATCTTAATTCTCTTGCCAAATCGAGGTCGGGAGAGAGTACCTGGTCAATTCCTGCCGCTTTACATTCGGATGCTATGGTGAGAGCGGCTTTATTTATCAGTTCCGTATTGAAGGTGCTGCCGAGCGCAATTGCCTGTGGAAATACCGTAGTGCCCGCTTGCTGCAGTCCATGCAAGGCTTCCGCAGCACAGAAGACAGGAATACCCAGCCGGTTGCGGCTGTTCATATACTGCCGGAACAGCGCGATTTTTTGGGCGGATTCTTCTACCGCTGATTTTTCGGTAATCAGTACGCCATAACTCATGCCATTCAACCTGGAATGCACTTTGGCAGTGTCTATCGTGCTGCCGGTTGAGAACTGCGCCATGAACAAATCCTGCATTTGCGCTGTTTTTTCTTCGAGCGTCATACGCTTCAACAAATCTGCCACACGTGCTTCCACAGGTTTGGAAGCATCTTTATAAACAGGAAGTCCTGTATTCCCCGAACAAGCGGCGACTAACAGGGTAGTCAAAATAACTAAACTTTTTTTCATTGTGTATATTATTAATTGTGTATATTATTTAAACAGGTTTGATTACCGCTACATATCCTCCTGCCACGGCTTTGTAAGCCGTGGCCCTTTTCTTCTCTTTCATAATTCCTACATTTCTAAATTGCCCAAAGGGCTATTTCCTTTGTTAATTTAGGAATTAAGAAATTTAGGAATTAAGAAATTAATTGCCACATTTTTCAATTTCTACATTCCTACATTCCTACATTTCTACATTTCTACATTTCTACATTTCTACATTTCTACATTTCTACATTTCTACATTTCTACATTTCTACATTTCTACATTTCTACATTTCTACATTTCTACATTTCTACATTTCTACATT